>NZ_VBZC01000018.1:0-10321 GCF_005786655.1 Streptomyces montanus | reverse complement strand
CGCGCCCGAGGCCGTTCAGGCCGACACACCCCCGCCCACCTGCACTTTTCCGCTCACCCCAGGCACTTCCAGCCCGTCCGGCGCCTGGGGACGAGGCCGTTCAGGCCGACACACCCCCGCCCACCCGCACTTTTCCGCTCACCCCAGGCACTCCCAGCCCGTCCGGCGTTTGAGGACGAGGCCGTTAGGCCGATTCGGGGTCTGGGGGCGGAGCCCCCAGGTATGGGATGGGACGGGTAGGGGCGGCGGGGGCGAAAAACCCTCCGTTACGTCAGGCCGGACTCGGAGAGTAGATACGCCGTCATCGGGTCATAGTGACGGGGACTGGTCACGTGGTCGTCGAGGGGAACCGTCACCTGGACGGTGCCCTCGGACTCGGCGAGGAAGAGCGCGGGGTCGTTGCAGTCGGCGTACCCCACGGAGTCGACGCCGAGTTGACCGGCGCAGCCGGCCCAGCCATGGTCGGCGACGACCAGGTCGGGCAGCGGACGCCCCTCGTGCTCGAGGCCGCCCAGAATGGTGCGCATCGGCTCACCGGAATGCGTGTGCCAGAGCGTGGCACCGCGCTCCAGGACCGCGACGTCCGCGAACTGGAAGACGTACCCCTCGTCCGTGTGCAGCCCCTCCGGGATCACCACGATCTCGCAGCCGGCCGCACGCAGCGCGGCGGCCGTCGCGCGGTGCACATCGAGGAGCCCACCCGGGTGCCCCGTCGCGAACAGCACCCGCTGCTTCCCGGCCGCCGCCTTGCGCAGCCGCGACGCCATCCGCTCCAGCGCGGCGACCGTCAGCTCAGGGTCGATGGTGTCCTGCCCGTAGCGGTACTCCGGGTCGTCGTTCACCCCGCAGCGCTCCGCCATCACCGCGAGCACGTCCTGCTCGTCGGACCAGCGGTCACCGAGCTCCAGCCCGAGCCAGTAGTGGCGGTCGCCGTTCGCCAGCTTGCGGTAGTGGGAGAGGTTGTTCTCGCGGGGAGTGGCGACGTCGCCCGCGATACGTGTCCGTACAAGGTGGTCGACGAGCTCGGCGCGACTGGGGGTCCCGGGTATCGGCATGGCTCCTATTCTGCCGGGGCGTTCAGCGGGGCGAACCGGGGTCCCGCACCCTGGGACGGGGGTCACGTCACTCCACCTGCCGGAGCGCGAACCACAACTCCATCCGTACGTCCGGATCGTCGAGGTCCATATCCAGCAGGGCCGCGCACCGTGCGATCCGCTGCCGCACCGTGTTCCGGTGCACGGACAGGGCGACCGCCGTGCGGTCCCAACTGCCGTGCAGGGAGAGCCAGGTACGGAGGGTCTCGGGCAGGGCGGCGGCCGGGTGCGTGATGAGGGGAGCGAGAAGAGCGCGGGCGTGGGCCTCGGCCTCGGTAGGGGGAAGCAGTTCGGCCAGGCCGGGGCGTTCGCCGGGGCGGACCAGGGGCGTACGGGTGGCTCGCGCGCGGGCCAGGGCGCGGGCGGCCTGGGTGTCGGCGGTCGCCCACTCCTGCGGGCCGACGACAGCACTGGCCCCGCAGATCCAGCCGGGCTGCGGGGCCGGCTCCCGGCCGGCGGGGACGAGGACGCGTACGACATCCCCGTCCACGTCGACGAGCGCCGAGCCGAGCGCCGCCCCCAGCGCGGACGCGGCGACGGCATCCGGAGCGGCGGGGCCGTCCCGGCGCGCGTGCACCACGATCCACCGCTGCCCGCCCAGCAGCGGCGCCACGTCCTCGGGCGCGGCGCCCAGCAGCAGCCGTACGAGAGCCGAGGAGCGGGCCGCGCCGGTGCCGCTGTGGTGCTCGCCGGTGAGGAGGGAGAGGAGTACGGCGGCCACGGAGGCGATGGTGTGGTCACCGGGCTCGCGGCGTGGCGCCGCCACCCCGAGCACGAAGTCCTGGCCCGCGCCGAGGGCATAGGCGGCGAGGTGGACGCCGTCCACGGTGTCGGTGGCGGAGGAGGGCGTGGGCGTGGGAGTGGGAGCGGGACGGGGGGTCCTGCCCGCTGTCGGGCGCACGACCGTCGCCAGTTCGGTCAGGGCTTCGCTCACCGCCGCCGCCTCCGGGCCCCGCCCCGCCCTCGCCACCTCCGCCCCCTCCGGTCCGTACAGCACCGCCCGGCCGCCCACCCGCTGGGCCAGTTGCCGCAGTACGGACGGCACCGGATCCGGCCGGGACGCCGCCGCGGCCAGGCTCTGCTGGGCCTCGGTCACGCGGCGCAGCTCCGCGTGCCGGGCCTGGGCCATCAGTTGCCAGACCGCTCGCGCCACAGCCGAGAAGGTCGTGCGGGGCGGGACTTCCAGGAGCGGAAGGCCGTAGTGGTCGCAGGCCTCGACCAGGGCCCGCGGGACCGTGTCGTGGACCGGCGCCAGCCCGAAGCCGAGGGCCGCGCCGCCCGCCTCGACGATCCGGGAGACGTAGTCGTCGAAGTAGGTGCCCGAACCGGCCGCCTCCGGAATGTGCACGCCCGCCGTCAGCAGCAGCTCACCGCCGAGCAGATACGGGTACGGGTCCGCCATCTCCGACGTGTGCGCCGAGTGGATCACCGTGGCCGGATCCTCGGGGCCCGCGATCCGACACAGGCCGAGGTCCTCGCGGGCCAGCAGAGCCGCCAGGGGCACGGGCGGCGTGGGAGGAACGGCAGGGTCCGCCATGGTGGACGTTTCCTCCATCCAGCTTCGCGACAGTGGATGAAACGTACACTTCAGCGCCACTTTCCGGCCACCTAGGGTCGTGCCCGGGCAGCCCCATCACCGGCACGACACACGCCACCGAGTGCGCGAAGGAGGCCCTTCATGGCCGTCGACTACACAGTGATCGTCGTCTATCTCGCGGGGATGCTGGCCATGGGCTGGTGGGGCATGCGCCGGGCCCGGTCCAAGAGCGAGTTCCTGGTGGCCGGGCGCCGTCTCGGTCCGGCGATGTACTCCGGCACGATGGCCGCGATCGTCCTCGGCGGTGCGTCCACCATCGGCGGGGTCGGGCTCGGGTACCAGTACGGGCTCTCCGGCGCCTGGATGGTCTTCACCATCGGCCTCGGGCTCCTGGCGCTGAGCGTCTTCTTCTCCGCCCGCATCGCCCGCCTCAAGGTCTACACCGTCTCCGAGATGCTCGACCTGCGCTACGGCGGCCGCGCCGGCGTCATCTCCGGCGTCGTCATGTGGGCGTACACGCTGATGCTCGCGGTCACCTCCACCATCGCGTACGCCACGATCTTCGACGTCCTCTTCGACATCAACCGCACGATCGCGATCGTCCTCGGCGGCTCGATCGTCGTGGCCTACTCGACGCTCGGCGGCATGTGGTCCATCACCCTGACGGACATGGTGCAGTTCGTGGTGAAGACCATCGGGGTGTTGCTGCTCCTGCTCCCCATCGCCGTCGTCAAGGCCGGCGGTTTCGGTGAGATGAAGGACCGGCTTCCCACCGAGTACTTCGATCCGCTGGGCATCGGCGGCGAGACGATCTTCACCTACGTACTCATCTACACGTTCGGCATGCTGATCGGGCAGGACATCTGGCAGCGCGTGTTCACCGCGCGCAGCGACCGGACCGCCAAGTGGGGTGGCACGATCGCGGGCACCTACTGCCTGGCGTACGCGCTCGCCGGCGCCGTCATCGGTACGGCGGCCAAGGTGCTCTACCCGAAGCTGGGCAGCGCCGACGACGCCTTCGCGACCATCGTGAAGGACGAACTCCCCGTCGGCGTACGGGGGTTGGTGCTCGCCGCGGCTCTGGCGGCCGTGATGTCGACGTCCTCCGGCGCGCTCATCGCCTGCGCCACCGTCGCCAACAACGACATCTGGTCCCGGCTGCGGGGGATCACCGGGACCCCGTCCGTCGAACACGACGAGGTCAAGGGCAACCGCGTCTTCGTTCTGATCATGGGCGTGGCGGTGATCTGCACGGCGATCGCGCTCAACAACGTCGTCGAGGCGCTGACCGTGGCCTACAACCTGCTCGTCGGCGGGCTCCTCGTGCCGATCCTCGGCGGTCTGCTGTGGAAGCGCGGCACCGTCCAGGGCGCCCTGGCATCCGTGATCGTCGGCGGCGTCGCGGTCGTCGCGCTGATGGCGACGTACGGCATCCTCGCCAACGAGCCGGTCTACTACGGGCTGCTCTCCTCGCTGGCCGCCTATGTGGCCGTCTCGCTGATCACCCGCCCGACCGATGCCGCCGTGCTCGCCGCCTGGCGCGAGCGGCTGGCCGGCCGGGCCCCCGAACCCATGTCCGAACCCGTCCCGGCTCCCCAGTAGAGTCGGCCGTGCAGTACATACGCGACGAAGCGTAGGAAAGAAGGCAGTTCACCATGACCAGCAACGAGACGCCCCGCGGGCCCGTCGACTCCTCCCGCATCCCCCGGTACGCGGGACCGGCGACCTTCGCACGGCTGCCGCGCCTGGACGAGGTCGGCCGCACCGATGTCGCCGTGGTCGGCGTGCCGTTCGACAGCGGCGTCTCGTACCGGCCGGGCGCCCGCTTCGGCGGCAACGCCATCCGGGAGGCCAGCCGCCTCCTGCGCCCCTACAACCCGGCGCAGGACGCCTCCCCCTTCGCCCTCGCGCAGGTCGCGGACGCCGGCGACATCGCGGCCAATCCGTTCGACATCAACGAAGCCGTGGAGACGGTGGAGGCCGCCGCGGACGAACTGCTGGGCTCCGGCGCGCGACTGATGACCCTCGGCGGTGACCACACCATCGCGTTGCCGTTGCTGCGCTCGGTCGCGAAGCGGCACGGCCCGGTGGCCCTCCTCCACTTCGACGCGCACCTCGACACCTGGGACACGTACTTCGGCGCGGAGTACACGCACGGCACGCCGTTCCGCCGGGCCGTCGAGGAGGGCATCCTCGACACGGAGGCGCTGTCGCACGTGGGCACGCGCGGCCCGCTGTACGGCAAGAAGGACCTGGACGACGACGAGAAGATGGGCTTCGGCATCGTCACGTCGGCGGATGTGATGCGGCGCGGCGTGGACGAGGTCGCCGACCAGCTGCGGCAGCGCATCGGCGACCGCCCGCTCTACATCTCCATCGACATCGACGTCCTCGACCCGGCGCACGCACCCGGCACGGGTACCCCGGAGGCGGGCGGCCTGACCTCCCGCGAACTCCTCGAAATCCTCAGGGGGCTGGCGTCCTGCAACCTGGTCTCCGCGGACCTCGTCGAAGTCGCGCCCGCGTACGATCACGCCGAGATCACGTCGGTCGCCGCGTCCCACACGGCGTACGAACTGACCACGATCATGTCCCGTCAGATCGCCGAGGCCCGGACGGGCCGGGAGGACCGACCGAAGTGACCCACGACCACGACCTGGTACTCCACCCCACGGCCGCCCAGACGTCAGCCGCCCTGAATCCTCCCGCGGGGCGGAGCGGCGGAGACCTGGTCGTGGAGACGCTGGCCGGTCTCGGCGCGACGACCGTCTTCGGCCTGCCGGGCCAGCACGCCCTGGGGATGTTCGACGCGCTGCGCCGGTCGGACCTGCGGTACATCGGCCTGCGCGTCGAGAACAACGCCGGATTCGCGGCCGACGCGTACGGCCGCATCACGGGCGAGGCCGCCCCGCTCCTGCTGTCGACGGGTCCGGGCGCGCTGACCTCCCTGGCCGCACTCCAGGAAGCGGCCGCGGCCTCCGCCCCCGTCCTGGCGATCAGCAGCCAGATCCCCACGGCGGGACTGGGCGGCGGTCGCCACGGCTATCTGCACGAACTCCCGGACCAGGCGGCCTCGTTCCGCGGCGTGGTCAAGTCCGTCCACACCGTCCGTACACAGTCCCAGATCCCGTCGGCGATCGCGGCGGCATGGCAGTCGGCGCTGACGGCTCCGCACGGGCCGGTCTGGGTGGAGATCCCCCAGGACGTACTGCTCGCACAGACACTTCTGCCCGTGGTGACGGCGGTCGACGCGACACCTCAGGACGTGGTCCCCCGGCCCGAACTGACGGCGGTGGCCGCCCACTTGCTGTCGGGAGCCCAGCGTCCGGCGATCATCGCGGGAGGCGGGGTCGTCCGGGCGGACGCGTCCGGGAAGCTTCGCGCGCTCGCCGAGAGGCTGACCGCCCCCGTGGTCACCACCTTCGGCGGCAAGGGCGCGTTCCCCTGGGAGCATCCGCTGTCGTTGCAGTCCTGGATGGAGGACCGGCACACCACGGACTTCCTGGAGGACGCGGACGTACTCCTCGTCGTGGGCTCGGGCCTGGGCGAACTGTCGTCGAACTACCACACGTTCAAGCCGCGGGGCCGGGTCATCCAGATCGAGGCTGACCTGGGCAAGCTGGAGGCCAACCACCCGGCGCTCGGTATCCACGCCGACGCCAGACTCGCGCTGTCCGCACTCCTGGAGACGGTGGACGAGCGCACGGACCCGACGGCCCCCGAGCGGGTGCGCACCGTCCTCGAACTGGTCCGATCACGGATCGCGTCCCAGGAACTCACCCTGGAACAGGACGTGCTGGCATCCGTACGGCGCGCCCTTCCGCCGTCCTCCCCCTCCTTCTGGGACATGACGATCCTGTCGTACTGGGCATGGTCGGCCTTCGACGCCCGCCGCCCGAACACGATGCACTCCGCCCAGGGCGCGGGCGGCCTCGGCTACGCCTTCCCGGCGGCCCTGGGCGCGGCGGCAGCGGACCCCACCCACCCGGTTCTCGCGGTCTCGGGCGACGGCGGGGCCCTGTACTCCATCGCCGAGCTCGCGACCGCGAAGCAGCACGGCTTCGACGTCACCTGGCTGATCGTCGACGATGGCGGTTACGGCATCCTCCGCGAGTACATGACGGACGCCTTCGGCGACGCGACAGCTCCGGCGACGGAGCTGTCGCGTCCGGACTACGTGGCGCTGGCCGAGTCGTTCGGGGTGCCGGGTGTCCGTACGACCCCGGAGTCCCTCGCCGACGACCTCACCAAGTCCCTTGCCACGCCTGGACCTTCAGTGGTCCTCCTGCCGGCGGTGCTGCGGATGTTCGCGCCGACGCATCAGCGCAGCGCCGAGCCGAACAGCGCGTCCGTGTAGGGCGCGGAGAGGTCCTTGCCGCCGAAGGCGAACGCGGAGGTGGTGGTGAGCCCGGTGGTGGTGCCGCGCAGGAGCCAGACGGCGCCGTTGTCGCTGTTCTCGGCCGTGGAAGCCACGGCGAGGTCGCGGTGGCCGTTGCCGTTGACGTCCAGGAGCGCGGTGGTCACGCCGAACCTGTCGTTCGTCTCGGCGACTCCGGGCACACCGGCGGTGTTCTGGTGGAACACCTGGGTTCCCGCGCCCGTGACGCCGGAGGCCGTGCCGGGGACCAGGGCGAACGAGCCGGCGTCGGTGAGGCCGCTGAAGTCCTCGCCGGCGATGCCGAGCGCGATGTCCGCGTAGCCGTCGCCCGTGACGTCGGCGACCGAGACCGCCGAGCCGACCTCGTCGCCGGACTCCTGGGCGCCGGGGAAACCGGGCAGGCTCTGGTCGAAGGTCTGATCACCGGCGTCGTTCAGGCCCTGGGCCGAGCCGAACGCTATGCGCACCTTCTCGCTCCAGTCGTCGGCGCCGACCACCACGTCGTCGTAGCCGTCGTTGTTCACGTCGCCCACACCCGTGCCCGCGACACCGCCCGTGGAGTCTCCGGGTGCCCTTTCGGTGGTGAAGCCCGCACTGCCGCCGTAGAGCAGCTGGTTGCCCCAGGTGCCGTCGCCGGTGTAGGTCCACTGGACGATGTCGTCCTTGCCGTCGCCGTTCACGTCGCCGACCTGGCCGGAGACGATGGGGCCGGTGATCGAGTCGGGGCCGTCCTCGCAGCCGCCGTTGGTGACGCAGGAGGCGTCGTCCGCCCCGTAGCCCCACCATTCGGACTTGTCGAGGATGTTCAGGGTGGCGGCGGGCTCTCCGGTGCGTGCGATCGGGCCCTTCCACAGGGTGGCCGGGGCGCCCTCGGGGTCGTCGCCGCCGACGTTCTGCTTGGAGAACAGGGCCAGGTCCGTCTTGCCGTCCCCGTCGAAGTCGCCGGCCTGCGGGGCGGCCCCGTACCCGGCGACGTTCGTGCCGCCGGTGAGGCCGGAGGCTGAGCCCCACAGGATGACGGAGCCCGGGGTGCCGCCCGCGATCACGAGGTCGCCGTAGCCGTCGCCGTCCAGGTCCCCCTTGGCGAAGGTGGAACCGAAGCGCTGGCCCGCGGTGGCGGAACCGGGGACCCCGCTGGTGGAGCGGCTGACGAGCTTCTTGTTGGAGGCGGAGAGCCCGCTGGACGAGCCGTACGTGACGGCCACATAGCCCGCTTTGGCCGCTCCGGACACGGTGGCGTTCGGTGCGCCGACGACCAGGTCGGCGTAACCGTCCCCGTTGAAGTCGTCCTGTACGTCCACGTCCGCCGATGCGGCGGCGGGGGCGGCCTGGGCCGAGGCCGCGGTGAGGGCAACGCTGCCGATTCCTCCGGCAAGCAGCGCCGCGGCGGCCAGAGGTGCGGTCAGCCGTGCCGTGGTGGGGGTCCTGCGTCGTGCTGGGAACAACATGCACGTGCCTTTCGAGTCGGTCTTGTCCGGCGCGTCGGTGTGCGCGCGTTCATCTACTGCGACTCGGGTTGCGCGTCATCGGTTGTGCGGCAGCAGTTCATTTACTCGAAACCATGGGTTGGTGGCTCGTTAGAGCTCCCCGTTGAACACAGGGAGCTCAACGCCGGACCACGCAGCGTGCGTAGTGCTACCAGATCGCCTCGACCCACTCCGGGTGGTCGATGAAGGGGTTGCGGTTGCCCTGGTAGGAGTCGTAGATGACCTCGTTGCGCTTCTCCTCGAAGGCGCTCGGCGGGTCCTCGTCGTTCCACTGCTTCAGGACCGAGAGGCGGCCGTGGTAGGGGGCGGTGCCGTTGGTGACCGAGTCGTTGGGCTCCAGGTCGGCCCAGTTGTCGTCGCCCTCGTAGCGGACGGCCATGTAGAGGATCATGCGGGCGACGTCGCCCTTGACGGCGTCGCGGGGTTCGAAGGAGTTCGAGTCGGTGTAGCTGCCGGAGGCTCCGCTGACCGGGCTGCCCCCGTTGTCGAAGTCCTTGTTGCCGCGGATGCTGTTGACCTGGACGTCCTCCGGGCGCAGATGATGGAGGTCGGTGCCGGGGCCGGTCGCGGTGCCGAAGTCGCCGTGGGACTTGGCCCACACATGCTCGCGGTTCCAGTCGCCCGTGTCGCCGCCGTTCAGGGACTTGCTGCGCGACTTGCCGCTGTAGAGCAGGATCACGTTGCCGCTGTTGTTCGGGTCCTGGTCCGTCACCTTGAGGGCGTTCCAGACGGCGGAGTACGAGATCGAGGTCTGGTCGCTGATGATCGTGTGCAGCGAGTCCTTCAGGGCCGGGCCCGTCTTGCCGATCGCGTCCTCGTAGTACGTGTCGTCGTACGCGGTGGTGGTCGCCGCGGCGGGGGACGCGGCCGCGGCCGGCAGGGCGAGGCCGACGAGGACGGCGGAGGTGGCCAGTGCGAGCGGCTTCCAGTCGCGTATTCGTCTGCTTCGTCTGCCTGTCTGCGCAATGGACATGGGGGGTGTCCTTCCGGGGACGGCACGCGCGGGACGCCCGCCGGGCTCAAGGGCGGGGCGATCTACGCGAGTTGACTGTTCGGTCAACGGGGAGCGTGGCACGGGGGAGTGGTCCGTCGTGTAACCGGGAAGGGGCGGTTGTGTGACGTTCTTGTGTCACGGGCAGCCCCTGGCCTCGGGCCGGCCAGGGGCTGCTGTCGGTAGAGGGTTTTCCCCAACTGGCCCCAACTGGCGTAGGGCTGGCCCTAGTTGACGTCCGACGCGTCGAGGCGGTACAGCGCCTGGGTGTTCTGCGACGCCTCGACGTCCGTACCGTTCTTCTGCACCCAGGCCGTCACCTCCGCACTCGTGCTGTCGGAGCCGCCCCGGCCGCCGCCCCCGTCCATGCCGCCGCCGAGCATGACGTAGTGCAGCTCGCCCTTCTTCACCAGCTCCTTCAGCTTGGTGAGGGTCATGGCCTTGTCGGTGCCGGTCCAGCCCCACATGGAGATGACGGGCTCCCTGCTGCTGACGATCAGCTGGGCCGCGCTCTGCGAACCCGACACGGCCACCAGCCACTTGGCGCCGTCGCGGTGCTTCTTCAGATAGGCGATCATCTCGGCGTCGGCACCACCGCCAGGGCCTCCGGCCGCGCCTCCTGCCATGCCTCCGGGGCGGCCGGTGCCGGTCTGGGCGCCGGACGGGAGATTGCCTGGTGCCTGCCCGCCGTTGGCGGTCCCGCCGGGGAAGCCGCCGCGGCCGCCACCCGGGGCGCCTCCCGGGCCGCCGCCCATGCCGCCGCCCGTCGTGGGCCCGGCCGTCGGGTTCGTGCCGCTCATGCCGCCGCCCGAACTCCCGGGCACCGAGGCCGCG
>NZ_VBZC01000017.1:112564-156511 GCF_005786655.1 Streptomyces montanus | reverse complement strand
GGCCCGCAGCGCCGCATAGGCCGGGCCCACCGGCGTGCCGGCGGCCCACTGCGGGCCGGGGCCGCAGCCGGGGCCGTCGAGGAGGGCAAGGCTCGCTCCGGGGACGGCGCGGCGGCGCACGGTCCGGGACAGCGCACGGCCCCCCAGGCTCCGGACCGCCCGGAATCGCTGGACGTTGCCGGGGAGCAGGTTCTCGGTGAGGAGCGCCGACACGATGCGGTTGATGAAGTGGAAGGACAGGGCGGTGCCGACGTACGCGGGGGCGTGCTCGCGCGGGAAGGGGAGGGGCGTCAGCTCCGGGGCGCCGGGGGTGCGCGTCGCCTTGCCCCACGCCAGCACGCGCGCGTGCCCCTCGTCGGCGGGGGTCTCGCCGCGCGCGACGGTCTCCGCGAGGGCGTGGTCCCCGGTGGCGTGGAGCAGCATGGTGTGCGCGTCCACGCAGAAGGGACAGCGGTTGGCCGCCGAGACTCCGAGGGCCGCCAGTTCCTTGCCGGTCCGGCTGCCGTCGCCCGCGATGAGCGACTCGCGCATCAATGCCCAGGCGGGGGCGAGGAGTTCGGGCGCGGAGGACAGCACCACGAAGGTGGCCGCCCGCTCGATGCCGAAGTCTTCGGCGAGCTGGGCGTAGACCTCGGCGGTGCGGCCCGTCGCGGACTGGGGCGGGGGTGGGGTCGTGTGGCGGAAGGGGGTGGGCATGGTGGCCTCCGAGTGCCGGACGGATGGTTCGTGATGTCGGCAACCTTGGCGCCGGAAGGTGCCCGCGGGCGTCGTACACCCGAAGGCAATCGCCGCTACGACGACCGGTCCGGCCGGGACGCGGACTACTACGACGGGAGTAGCGGCAGAGCCGTCCGCACGACGGACGTCACGGTCGGTGCCGCGGTCTAAGGTGCGGACATGCACGGGGATCACGGGTGGCGAATCCGGCTGGCCGACGCGGCACTTGCCGCTGTGGTCGGCGCCGTCGGCATGCTCGCGGCGGCGATCGGCGAGAGCGCGAGCCCGCTCGACCACGCGCTGATCGCGGTCGGTTCGCTGGCGCTCGCCGCCCACCGCTCGGCGCCGCGCGGCGTCCTCGCGGTCACCACGGTCTGCCTGCTCGCGTATGTGTGGCACGCCGGCCCTGCCGCCACCGCCGCCCTGCCCGTGGTCGCCGCGGTCCACACCGCGGGGCGGACCGGCCACCGGGCCGTGGCGGCGGCAGCGGGAGCGGTCTTCCTCGGCGGATACCTGGCGGCGGGAGGGGCGTCCGGGGACGCGGCCCGGGAGACCGCACTGCTCGCCGGCTGGTTCCTGTGCGCCGTGGTCACGGGCGTGGCCGACAAGAACTGGCAGGCTTACCTGCGCCAGACCGAGCAGCGCGCACTGGAGGCGGAGCGCACCCGCGAGGAGGCGGCGCTGCGCCGGGCGGGCGAGGAACGTCTGCGTATCGCCCGCGAGTTGCACGACTCGCTCACGCACAGCATCTCGATCGTCAAGCTCCAGGCGGGCGTCGCCGTCCACCTCGCCCGCAAGCGGGGCGAGGAGGTGCCGCCCGCGCTGCTCGCCATCCAGGAGGCCGGCGGTGAGGCGATGCGTGAACTGCGTGCCACGCTCGACGTGTTGCGCACGGACGAGCCCACCGGCACTCCGGCCGTGCTCGTGGAGCGCGCCCGCGCGGGGGGCCTCGCCGTCGACCTGACCGTGGCCGGGCATGAGCGCCCCCTGGCGGCGACCGTGGACCGCGCCGCGTACCGCATCGTCCAGGAGGCCCTCACGAACGCCGCCCGGCACGCCGGGCCCGCCAAGGTCACGGTCCAACTGGACTACGGGGAGGGTGACTTGACGATACGGGTCGAAGACGACGGAACCGCCGACCCCTCGCGCCCGCCCGCCGAGGGCATCGGGCTCACCGGCATGCGGGAGCGCGTCACGGCGCTCGGCGGCACGCTGCACGCCGCCCCGCGTGCGGAGGGCGGTTTCTCGGTGCGGGCCCGACTGCCGCTGGAAGCGGCATGAGCGGGCCGAGCGGGTCGAGCGGGCCGAGCGGTCCCAGCGGGCCGAGCGGTCCCAGCGGCCCGAGTGGTCCCAGCGGCCCCAGCGGTCCGAGTGGTCCCGTCACCGTGGCCCTGGTCGACGACCAGGCGCTGATGCGCGCGGGGTTCCGCGCCCTCCTGGACGCCGAGGACGGCATAGAGGTCGTGGGGGAGGCCGCGGACGGCCGACAGGGCCTCGAACTGGTGCGCGCGCGAGTTCCGGACATCGCCCTCGTCGACGTCCAAATGCCGGTGATGACGGGCATCGAGACCACACGCCGCATCGCCGCCGACCCCGCACTGTCCGGCGTACGCGTCGTCATCCTCACCAACTACGGCCTGGACGAGTACGTCTTCGAAGCACTGCGCGCCGGTGCCAGCGGGTTCCTGCTCAAGGACACCGAGCCCGCCGATCTGCTCCAGGCCATCCACGTCGTGGCCGGTGGCGAGGCGCTGCTGTCCCCGTCCGTCACCCGCACACTGATCGGCGAATTCGTCGCCCGGCCACCGGACCGGGCTACGCCCCCCGGCCTGGAGAGTCTGACCCGGCGGGAGCGAGAGGTCACCGCGCTGGCCGCCCGCGGCCTCACCAACGAGGAGATCGCCGCCCACATGGTCATCAGCCCGTTCACGGCCAAGACGCACATCAGTCGCGCCATGACGAAGCTCGGTGCCCGCGACCGGGCCCAACTGGTCGTTTTCGCGTACGAGTCGGGCCTGGTGGCGGCGCGTGACCGGGCGCGCGGTCACGCGGAGTGAACCCTTCCGCCGAAGCCGCGTGCGATGATCGGCCGGTGATCGCGATACGCCGCAGGTCGGCCCAGAGATCGGCCCGGAGGCCATCCCGGTACGCCGCCCTCGCCTGCGTGCTGGCGCTGTGCGCGAGCGGCTGCGGACTCTCCGCCGAGCTGGAGCGCGAGCGTGACCCCGACCCCAAGCCCCCACCGTCGCCGATACGGACCACGCCGCACCCCGCGACCCCGACCCCTGAGGCCTCGCCGACCGTGCTGGTCCAACAGGAGGGCGAGTGCCCGCCGTCCGGTGTGCGCTTCGGCACCGGCCTGGTCGATGCCGCCATGGGACTGCGAGCCATGAGCCTCACCATGACCAACTGCGGTGACCGGCCGTACAAGGTGAACGGCTTCCCCTCCGTCCAGGTGCTCGACAAGACGGGCGCCCCCCTCACGGGAGTACGGACCGTCGAGGGCACGGACGAGGTGCCCATGGCCCCGGACGCCCCCGGACCCAAGGCGGTGACCCTCGCTCCGGGCGAGACCGCGCATGCCGGCCTGTACTGGCGGATGCACGTGGAGAAGGGCATCTATCTGCGCGTCGCGCCCCAGAAGGGACGTGACTTCGCGACCGTACGCGCCGAGGACTACCTCGACATCGGCCCCGAGAACATCCTCGGCACGACGGCGTGGGCGCCCCAGGAGGACTAGGCCCTGATCCGCCGGACAGGCCCTAAGGCACCCGGGCCGTCCACTCCGGAGAGCTGAACTTCGTCCGCGCCAACTCCTCCGCGCGCGCGAGCTCCCGCGCGGTCACCTTGCCGTCCGTGAGCCCGTACCGGCCCCGGAACGACCCGATCATCCGCTCGATGACGGCCCCGCGCGGCAGCCCCGTCTGCCGGCGCAGCGGATCCACTCGCTTGTTCGCGCTCCTGGTGCCCTTGTCGGACAGCTTCTCCTGGCCGATGCGCAGCACTTCGAGCATCTTGGCCGCGTCGATGTCGTAGGACATGGTCACGTGGTGCAGGACCGCACCGGGCCGTCCCTCCGGTCCGACCACCCGCTTCTGCGCGGCTCCCGCCACCTTGCCCGCCTCCGTGGCGATGTCGTTCAGCGGCTGGTACCACGCCTTGATCCCCATGTCGCCGAGCGCGCCGAGGACCCAGTCGTCGAGATACGCGTAGCTGTCCTGGAAGGACAGGCCCTGGACGAGTGCCTGGGGCACGGAGAGCGAGTACGTGATCGTGTTGCCGGGCTCGACGAACATCGCGCCGCCCCCGGAGATACGGCGCACGACCTCGATACCGTGGCGCCTGGCTCCCGCCGCGTCGACCTCGTTGCGCAGCGACTGGAAGCTGCCGATGATCACGGCGGGAGCGCCCCACTCCCACACCCGCAGAGTCGGCGGACGGCGGCCCGCGGCGACCTCGGCGGTCAGCACCTCGTCGAGGGCCATGTGCAGCGCGGGCGGCTGCGGGCCCTCGCGGACGAGCTGCCAGTCGTAGTCGGTCCAGTCGGTGGCGTGCGCGAGGGCGCGGCGTACGGCGATCCCGATGCCCTCCGAGGTCAGGCCGTACATGACGGTGCCCTCGGGGAGCGCGGCCTCGACGCGGGCGGCGAGGCCCGTCGCGTCGGTGGCGGCCGGGGCGCCGTTCAACGCGTCGTTCACTGCGTCCAGTGCCTCGTCCGGTTCGAGGAAGAAATCGCCCGCCACGCGCGCGCGGCGCAGGACTCCGTCCTGGACGTCCAGATCCACGACGACGAGCTTGCCGCCGGGGATCTTGTACTCACCGTGCACCGATCCGCCTCCGTTCCGTCCCCCGGGGAACAACGGGATCAACGCCGGCACGGTGCGATTGATTCCGATCACCTGGGCTGCCGAGCACATCGACGATGCTGCCCGATCACGTGGCATTCCGCGCCGGCCATGTGATCGACGGGGCTACCCTGCTGGTATGCAGTCGGGGCGGGGCGGATTCACGATACGCGGCGACGAGGACTACATACGCGAGTCGCTGGCCATTGAGGCGGGTCTGGCGAGGGCGCTCGACGACGGGCCCGAGGAGCCCTTCGAGGAGACCCTGTACGCCGACGCGGAATCGGTGCACGAGCGGGCCGAGCGGGAGAGCCTGCGCGAAGGACCGGAAGCGGCACGGCAGTTGATGATCCATGAGGTGCGGCGGTACACACGCTGGCTGCGCGCGGTGGACCTCGGTCTCGCGGGGAACGACGACACGGACGACGCCACGTTCGCGGAGGGCATGCGCGGCAATCTGGCCCAGGTCGCGCTGTCGGCCGCTCTGTACGGACTGCGGGCGGGGATGCCGCCCGAGCATCTCATCAACGAGGTCGTCGCCGCCGGGGCCCTCGAACTCGGCGAGGCGGGACAGTTCGCCACCGGGCAACTCCTCGCCCGCTGCTACGACTTGCAGCAGCGCCCCGATCTCGCGCTGTCCGTTCTCGTCCGCTCTCCCATGGGCGACTCGGCCGGCCATCATCTGCGGTCCGTGCTCGACACGGCCCGCAGGGCGTACGCGCTCGGCCACATCCGGCGCGTGGCCGAACTGCTGGACCTGACGGACTGGCGGACCGACCCCACGGGCCTGGAGCGCGAGCTGATGCGCCGACTCGTCGACGAACAGGAGCCCACCGAGGCCGAGTTGGCGGCACGGGTCGACGCCCGCGGCCGGGCCTTCGCGGCCGGTGACTGGGCCGCGCTGCGCGAGCTTGCCCTGTCCGATGTGATGTGGCTGGAGGAGGACGTGAACCTGTGGCGGGCCCTGTCGGCCATCCTGAGGATGTACGGCGCCGGCGAACAGGCCGACCTCGCCGATGAAGTCGCCCAACTCGTCGACCTGCCGGGGGACGGCTGGTGAACGCCACGCCGAAGCGGGACTCCGTCTATGACGAGTACTTCGCCGCCCAACGCGACGACGAGTTCTCGATGATCGACCTGGGACCCGGCGCGCTGACGCACGCCCATCTCGTCGAACAGGTCTTCCTGGTCCCCACCGACTACATCCGCCGGCTGGGGACCAATTCGACCATGACCTGGGAGATGATGATGGCCGCGGCCTGGGAGGCGCTGACGCCCATGGCCCGGCACGGCGTCGGCCCGGCGCTCGGGGCGCAGACCCTCGCCGCCCTGGGCGGAAATCCGCAGCGCGCGGCGGCCAATCCCCGGCGCCATGTGCGCCTGATCCTGACGGCACTCGACGGATTCCGTGGCAGGAACCTGCCGCGTCACGAGGGCCGGGGCTATGTGGAGCTGGGCCGGGCCCTGGTGGGGTTCCGCAGGATCCCGGACGCCATGACCGCGTACCAACGCGGCCGCGCGCTCCTCGAGGACGTGGGCGACGACCATGGGCTGCGCGCCGCCCACGCGCGGCTCGCCGCGCTCATGAGCCGCCTCGGGCTGTACGAGCAGGCGCTGCTGCACGCCGAGGCCGGACAGCGGGTGGGCGAGCGCCTCACCAGCGAGCCCGGCGGCCAACTACCCGTGGGCCACGCCCACTTCACCGAGTTCCTGCACGACCAGCGCGTCCGTGCCCTCACCCGCATCGGATTCGTCGACGAGGCGGAAGCCGCGCTGGGCGCCTGGCGTCGGGAAGGCGGCCACCTGGGGAACTCCTTCGATCTGCTCGCGGCCACCGCGGAGTTGAGGATCCGTCAGGAACGCATCACGGAAGGGCTCGACGCCTACATGCGGGCGATCGACGCCAGGTTCGCCCATCTCGACACCGTCACCCTGCCCGGCCGTACCCACTACCTGGAGAACAGCGTCACGCTCTTCGGCAGGGCCGTCGGCTCGGCCCTGCACATCGGCCGTCCGGATCTGGCCGTCGGCGTCCTCGCCGCGATGGCCACCCGCCGGCCCGTGCGCCCGGACGACGCACCCCCACCCGTCGCGGCCGACGCGCTGCGCAACATCGACGCACAGGTGTCGGAGCTGGCGCGCAGGGCCACCGGCGCCGCGGTGGCCAGGGACCACGCCAAGCTGTTCGACCACAACGACCGGGCGCGCGCCCTGCTGGAGACCCGGGACACCCTTCTCCACGAGACGGGACGGAGCGAGCGCCCAGGCCGCACCACCGTCGAGGAACTGGCCTTCACCATCCCCCGAGCCGTGGGACCCGGCGAACTCGCCCTGGCCTACGGCCGGGACGACCTCGGCAAGGTCATCGTCTTCGCCGTCCACGACGGCACGGTGCGCCACCTGCCGCTGGACCTGTCCGCCGACGAGGCGGCGGAACTGACCGCTCTCGCGCACGACGAATGCGTACGGCGGACCGGGACGGACAGCGTGCACCGGCTCGGCGAGGCCGTCCTGGAGCCGGTGGCCGACCTGCTGGAGACGGCATCCCGCGTGTATGTCACCGCCCACGGAGTCCTGGAGGACTTCCCGTTCCACGCCGCTCCCTTCCGGGGCAGGCCCCTGGTCGTGAGCGCCGAAGTCCGCGCCCTGCCCTCCCTGGCACCGCTCGGCTCGAACGGCGGACGGCGCGGGCCGCTCGCCGGCGGCTCCTCGAAGGCCGTCGTCGCCGCGGTCCGGCAGCCCCGCTACGAGCTGCTTCCCGAACTCCCGGCGCTGCGCGCGGAGGCCGCGGCCGTCCGTGCGGCGTTCCCCCACACGACCGGGCTGTACGACGACCAGGCCACCGCGGGCGCGACGCTCGGCGCGCTCGGCACGGCGGACGTCCTGCACATCGCCGGCCACGCGGCCTTCGAACCCGCGCAGCCGAACATGGCCCGCATCCTGCTCGCCGACCGGCCCCTGTTCGCCTTCGAGATCGCCTGCGCGCCCAGGGCCCCGCGCCTGGTCAACCTCAGCGGCTGCCGCACGGGCGCCGAGCGGCGCAGTCTCGGCGGCGAGGGAGAAGGGCTCGCCGCGGCCTTCCTGGCGGCCGGCACGGAGACAGTCGTCGCCCCGCTGTGGCCCGTGCGCGATGACGCGGCACTCGCGTTCAACGAAGCCCTGTACGGCGAACTCGCCGCCCCGGGCGTCGGATTGGCCCAGGCGACGCGACGCGCACAGCTCGCGGTGATGGCGGACCCGCGGTTCGCGCATCCGGGGCTGTGGGGCGCCTTCACGGTGCTGGGAAGTCTGTGACGTACGGCGGACCTCTCAGGAACCGGACGTCTTGAGGGGACTTCTTGAGGAACTTGAGGAAAGGAGACATCGATGGGCGATGACACCGAGCCCGTGAAGCCGATCAAGCCCGTGGAACCCAGGCGCCCCGAAGATGACGACATCGTCACACGGGACAACCACATGCCCGTGCCCGGCAACAGCGGCGCCTACGGGGACGACGGCCTGCCCGGGTACCCGCTGACCGTCCTGCTCTTCGCGTGCGCCGAACACGCGGAGGAACTGGTCGTCGACTACTACGATCCGCTGTCCCCGCCGCGCTGCAGCAGAGGTGACCT
Organism: Streptomyces montanus; assembly: GCF_005786655.1. Classification (NCBI taxonomy): domain Bacteria; kingdom Bacillati; phylum Actinomycetota; class Actinomycetes; order Kitasatosporales; family Streptomycetaceae; genus Streptomyces; species Streptomyces montanus. Next base: position 148,338 of record NZ_VBZC01000017.1, on the reverse strand, counting down.
GATGGTCCGGAAGGTGCGGTGAACACTCTCCTCGAAGTCGGCCTCGGCAGCGCCGAACGCATCCTGGGCTCCCGGTTCCTGATCGCCGTCCTGCTCCCGGTCCTCGTCGCCGCCGGCGGCTCGGGGCTCGCAGCGCTCGCGGCGACGGACCACACGCCGGGCGACGCGCTGCGAGCCTGGCAGCAGTACAGCGCCTCCGGGCAGCTCATGGCGGCCCTGTGGATCCTGCTGGGCCTGATCGCGGCGGCGTACGTCCTCGCGCTCTTCCACCTGCCCCTGTTGCGTCTCCTGGAGGGCTACTGGCCGCAGACGGCGCTGCTGCGCGGCCTGGCGCGCCGCCGTACCGAGCGGCAGCGGAGCAAGGCCCGCGCGGGCTGGGACCGGGTCAGGGAGCTGCACGACGCGGGGGAGCGGACCGGCGGCTCGACGCTGGCAGCACAGCTGCTGACGGCTTATCCACCACCGCCCCGGCTGGAGCAGGGCTGTCTGCCCACGGCGCTCGGCAACCGGCTGCGCGCCGCCGAGTACTACCCCCTGGAGCGCTACGGCATCGACGCGGTGGTCGTCTGGGCCCGGCTGCGCCCGCTGCTCCCGCCGGAGGCGACCGACCGCGTCACGGCCGCCCGGACCGCGCTCGACAGCGCGATCAGCCTGCTGGGCCTGTCCGCCGCCTTCGGCACGGTCTGGCCGGTGGTGCTGCTGCGTGGCGGGCACGCCACGCTCGCGGCGCTCACCCTGCTGGCCTGGCCGGTGGCCTGGGCCGCCCACCGGGCATCACTCCAGGCAGCGACCGCCTACGGCCAGGAGGTACGGGTCGTCTTCGACCTGCACCGGCACGCACTGCTGCGCCACCTCGAACTCGCCGTGCCGGACGATCCCGCCGCCGAGCGCATCCTGTGGGACGACCTGGCGCAGTTCTATCTGCGCAACGTCCCGTTCTCGGGGTCCGCCCGCACCCCACCGGCGCCCCGGGTGCCATAGTCGGTACCGAGGTTGATCGCTCCTGGTTGATCGCCCTTGATCGCTCCGTACGGCGAGGTACCACGAGGTACAGGCGAGGTGGCACGCGGCATGTTCACGACCCGACCCACGCTCCAGGGCACCTTCGGAATGGTGTCCTCCACACACTGGCTCGCCTCGCAGTCGGCGATGGCAGTGCTGGAGGACGGCGGCAACGCGTACGACGCCGCCGTCGCCGCGGGCTTCGTGCTGCACGTCGTCGAGCCGCACCTCAACGGCCCGGCGGGCGAGGTGCCGATCATCCTCGCCCCGGCGGGCAGCCAGGTACGGGTGCTCTGCGGGCAGGGCGTCGCACCGGCCGGGGCGACGGTCGCCCACTACAGGGGACTCGGTCTGGATCTCGTACCCGGCACCGGGCCGCTCGCCGCCGCCGTGCCCGGCGCCTTCGACGCGTGGATGCTGCTCCTGCGGGACCACGGCACGAAGTCCCTGGCGGACGTCCTGAAGTACGCCATCGGATACGCGGAGGACGGGCACGCGCCCGTGGAGCGCGTCGGCGAGACCGTCGAGACCGTACGGGCGCTCTTCGAGACCGAGTGGACCTCCTCGGCCGACGTGTATCTGCCGGGCGGACGGTCCCCGCGGCCGGGCGAGCTGCTGCGGAACCCCGCGCTCGCCGCGACCTGGCAGCGGCTGATCCGCGAGGCCTCCCTGGCGGGCGGCGACCGCGTCGCGCAGATCGAGGCCGCGCGGCGGATCTGGCGCACGGGCTTCATCGCCGAGGCACTGGTGCGTCAGGCACGGCGGCCGACCATGGACACCAGTGGCGAACGCCACGCGGGCACCCTGACGGCAGCCGACCTGGCCTCCTGGTCCGCGTCCTACGAGGCTCCCGCGACCTACGACTGGCAGGGCTGGACGCTGTGCAAGGCGGGCCCCTGGAGCCAGGGCCCGGTCCTCCTCCAGCAGCTGGCCCTGCTGCCGCCGGAACTGCCGCGGTACGGCTCCGCCGAGTACGTCCACCTGCTCGTCGAGGGCTGCAAACTCGCGATGGCCGACCGGGAGGCGTGGTACGGGGACGCGGCCGACGTACCCCTGGGGGATCTGCTCTCGGAGGAGTACAACGCCGAGCGGCGAGCCCTCGTCGGAGAGAAGGCCTCCTACGAGCTGCGGCCCGGGAGCCCCGGGGGACGTACTCCGCGGCTCAGCGGGCACGCGCGCGTGGTGGCCGCCGGGGAGGCGAGGTTCGATCCGCTCGGGGTGGCGGGGGCGGGGGAGCCGACTGTGGCGGGGGCGGGGGAGCCGACCGTGTCCAAAAGTCCGTTGTCCCCGGTGCCCGGTGAGCCGGACGTCTCGGCGGACGGCGGCACGCGGGGGGACACCTGCCACCTCGACATCGTCGACCGCTGGGGCAACATGGTCGCGGCCACGCCCAGCGGCGGCTGGCTGCAGTCCAACCCGGTCGTGCCGGAGCTGGGTTTCCCGCTCGGCACCCGGCTCCAGATGGCCTGGCTGGAGGAGGGGCTGCCCAATTCCCTCACGCCCGGACGCCGCCCTCGCACCACGCTCACGCCCTCGCTCGCCCTGCGGAACGGGGTGCCGGTCATGGCGTTCGGCACGCCCGGCGGCGATCAGCAGGACCAGTGGCAACTGCACTTCTTCCTGGCCGTCGCCCTGCGCGCCGAGGTACGGGGCGGACTCGATCTCCAGGGCGCGATCGACGCCCCGAACTGGCACAACGACAGCTTCCCCGGCTCCTTCTACCCGCGCGGCATGCGCCCCGGCAACGTCACCGTCGAGTCCCGGACGGACCCGGCCGTCGTCGAGGAGCTGCGCCGCCGGGGCCATGACGTCCTGGTCGGCGGAGCCTGGTCCGAGGGGCGGCTGTGCGCGGTCGCGCGGGACCCGGAGACGGGGGTGCTGTCGGCGGCGGCGAATCCCCGGGGCATGCAGGGATACGCGGTGGGACGCTGAGCCTGCCCGGGTAGGGATTGTCGGTGGCCCGTGTTGTCATGGAGACATGATCGAAGAGTTTCTCGCCCGCAGGGCGTCCGATGTCGAGGGAGTGATCCGCGAGGCGGCCGCCGCGGAGATCATGCCGCGTTATCGGCAGCTCGCGGCGCACGAGGTCGACGAGAAGACCGGCCCGCACGACCTCGTGACGGACGCCGACCGCAAGGCCGAGGCATACCTCACGACCGCCCTGATCGCCCTGCTTCCGGGCTCGGTCGTGGTCGGCGAGGAGGCGGTGCACGCCAACCCGGCGTCGTACGAGGCGATTCGGGGCGAGGCGCCGGTGTGGATCGTCGACCCGGTCGACGGGACACGGCAGTTCGTGCACGGCACTTCGCGCTTCTGCACGCTGGTCGCGCTCGCGCTGGGCGGCGAGGTGTTCGCCTCCTGGACGTACGCTCCGGCGCTCGACCTGTTCGCCACGGCGGTACGCGGCGGGGGCGCCCATCTCGAAGGACTGCGGCTGCGCTCCGGTTCACCCGACCCCGACCGCCCCCTCGAAGTGGCCACGTCCCACCCGGACTTCACGACCGACGACCAGAAGCGCGCGCTGCTCGGTCTGCGCGTGGAGGGCGTGCGGACGCGCCCCTGCGGCTCGGCCGGACTGGAGTATCTCGCCGTCGCACGCGGTGAGTTGGACGCCACGGGCTTTTCCTGGGAAGCCGCTTGGGACCACGCCGCGGGCCTGCTCCTGGTCGAGGAGGCGGGCGGCGCCCATCTGACCCGCACGAACGAACCGTTCCGGATAACCGGCAAGAACGCGCTGCCGTTCACCGCGGCCCGCGACGCCGCCACGGCCCGCCGGGTCGCGGGGTTGCTGGCGCGCGGGGCCTGACACCCGCGCTGCGGAGCCTGGCACCCGCGCTGCGGGGTCGTCGGTGGCGCGGCATATCCTGATCCCGAGTGGCCATCGGCTGACAAAGGAGTCCGAAGGTGCCGTCGATGCTCGATGCGGTCGTGGTGGGTGCGGGGCCGAACGGACTGACCGCTGCCGTGGAGCTGGCCCGCCGGGGCTTCAGTGTGGCCGTCTTCGAGGCGCGCGGCACCGTCGGCGGAGGTGCCCGCACGGAAGAGCTGACGCTGCCGGGGTTCCGGCACGACCCCTGTTCCGCCGCGCACGCGCTCGGCGTCAACTCGCCCGCGTTCAACGCGATGCCGCTGGGGCGATACGGCCTGGAGTGGCTGCACCCCGACCTGCCCATGGCGCACCCCTTCCCGGACGGCTCGGCGGCCGTACTGGCGCGGTCCGTGGCCGAGACCGCGGCGTCCCTCGGACCGCGTGACGCCGGGACGTACCGCAGACTGGTCGAGCCGTTCCTCCACAGGTGGGACACGCTCGCCCGGGACTTCATGTCCCTGCCGCTCACCGCGCTGCCCCGCGACCCGGTCACCCTCGCCCGCTTCGGCCTCGTCGGCCTGCCGCCCTCGACGTGGCTGACCCGCAGATTCCATGACGAGCGCGCCAAGGCGCTGTTCGCCGGGCTGGTCGCGCACGTCATCGCCCCGCTGGGCGGCTTCGCCACCAGCGCCGTCGGCCTCGTCTTCACGCTGGCCGCGCACGCCCGCGGCTGGCCCGTCGCACGCGGCGGCTCCCAGTCGATCTCCGACGCGCTCACCGCGTATCTCAAGGACCTCGGCGGCGCCGTCCACACCGACTACGAGGTCAAGCGCCTCGACGACCTGCCGCCCGCGCGCGCGTACGTCTTCGACACTTCGCCCGCCGCGCTCAGCCGGATCGCCGGCCTCGGGCGGTACTACGAGGGGTACCGGTACGGAGCGAGCGTCTTCAAGATCGACTACGCGCTGGACGGGCCTGTGCCCTGGACGGCGAAGGAGGCGCGCCGCGCCGGGACCGTGCAGGTAGGGGCGAGCAGCGCGGAGATCAGTGCCGCGCTGCGGGCGGCGTCGCGGGAAGGCCGGGCGCCTGACGTACCGTTCCTGATCACCGTGCAGCCCAGCGTCGTCGACCCGTCCCGGGCGCCGGACGGGAAGCAGGTCTTCTGGGCCTACGGCCATGTGCCGAACAGCTGGACCGGAGACCTCACCGACGCGATCGAGCGGCAGCTGGAGCGGTTCGCGCCGGGATTCCGGGACCGTGTCCTGGCCCGCGCGACGGCGGGCCCGCCCGAGATCGCCGCCCACAACGCCAACTATGTCGGCGGTGACATCGCCTGCGGCGCGGCCTCCGGACTGCAGCTGATGCTGCGGCCCAAGCTGTCCCTCTTCCCGTACAGCACCCCCCATCCGGCCGTGTTCATCTGCTCCTCGGCCACCCCGCCGGGGCCAGGTGTGCACGGCATGTCGGGGCACAACGCGGCCAAGGCCGTATGGCGAAGGCTGAGGCAGTCATGACCGCCATCGAACTCGTCCAGGGCGACATCACCCGGCAGAGCGTCGACGCCATCGTCAACGCCGCGAACTCCTCGCTGCTCGGCGGCGGCGGTGTCGACGGTGCCATCCACCGGCGCGGCGGCCCCGCCATCCTCGACGACTGCCGCAAACTCCGCGCCTCGGACTACGGCAAGGGCCTGCCCACTGGGCAGGCGGTCGCCACGACCGCGGGAGAACTGGACGCCCAGTGGGTGATCCACACCGTCGGTCCGCGTTTCAGCCACCAGGAGGACCGCTCGGAGCTGCTGGCCTCCTGCTACCGGGAGTCGCTGCGGGTCGCGGACGAACTCGGCGCTCGTACGGTGGCGTTTCCCGCCGTCTCCGCCGGGATCTACGGGTGGCCGATGGAGGACGCCGCCCGTATCGCGGTGGAGACGGTGCGTGCCGCGCAGAGCGCGGTCGAGGAGGTCAGGTTCGTCCTGTTCGACGAGCGGGCGTACGAGGCGTTCGCCGCGCAACTCCGCTGACGGCGCCACGTGAGGTCGGCTGAGGGAGCGGCAGGTGAACCGGCGGGCGAGGGGTCCCCGGTGGGCAAGGGGTCTCCGGTGGACGGGCCGGTCGCCTCGGCACCGTGCCGGGTCGTCGTGTGCCGGGACTGCTGCTGCGGCAGTCCCAAAGTGCCCGGCGTGGATCACGCGGAGCAGACGGCACGTCTCGGCGAGGCCGTGGCCGTACGCGTCTCCACCTGCCTGGACGTGTGCGATCAAGCCAATGTGATCGTCGTGCAGCCCTCCGCGGCCGGGCGCGCTGCCGGTGCCCGGCCGGTCTGGCTCGGCCTGGTCAACGACCCCGACGCGACCGAGGACATCGTTGCCTGGGTGCGGGCGGGCGGCCCCGGCATCGCTCCCCGGCCCGCGATCCTCGACCTGTATGCCTGCACCCCGCCACGGCGGCGCGCCACGTCCCGGGTCGCGTCGGGTCAGCGCGGCTCGCCGGGATAGGTGCCGAAGTACCACCGGTTGCCCTCGGGGTCGCGGGCGGCGAAGTCGCGGGAGCCGTAGTCGGTGACGTGCAGGTCGGTGATGATCTCGGCACCGGCGGCCTTGGCGCGGGCGTGGACGGCGTCCGGGTCGGCGGTGACGACGTAGGCGCTGAAGGCGCCGGGCGGCGTCGGGCCGGTGCCGTTCTCCTGGCCCTCGCGTACGGAGCCGAGCATGATGCCGCCGCCTTCGGGCCGGCTGAGCTGGGCGTGCTCGACCATGTCGCCGTCGCCGTAGACCACGGTCTCCTCGAAGCCGAAGGCGTCGACGAGGAAGCGGATCAGTGCGCGGGCGTCGTGGGCCCGCAGGGTGGGCCAGACCTGCGGGGCGGGCGGTTGCTTGGCGGTGTCGGGCGTACTGGTCATGGGGCTGGCCTCCGGTCTCTCGGGAGTCGGCGGGGATCAGTCGGTTGACACCACCAGGGTCACGCCGGCGGATGGTGACCGGATTGGATGTTTCGGAACTCCTGCGCCAGCCAGGCACTCGGCGTGCAGGAGGCCAGGGCGTTGAACTCGCGGTCGAGGTGGGACTGGTCCGCGTAGCCGTGGTCGGCGGCCAGGCCCGCGAGGTCGGGGAGGCCGGTGAGGGTCCCCCCGATCGAGCGGAGTCGGGAGTGGGGGAGGGTGGCCAGGCGGCGGCGTGCCAGGTCGAAGCGGATGACCCGGGCGGCCGCCTTGGGGGTGAGTCCGATCTCCTCGCGGAAGCGGTTGCGCAGGTGCCGCTCGCTGAAGCCGATGTCGGCGGCGAGTTTGCCGACGCGCAGGCGGCCGCCGGCGGACAGCAGTCGCTGCCAGGCGTGCGCGATCGGGACGGCGGAGGTCGCCCTCAGGCCCTCGTGATCGGACATGCGGCGCAGCAGCCAGTTGTCGACGACGCGGAAGCGGGCGGCCCAGTCGGTGGCGTCGTGCAGCCTGTCGTGGACCTCGCGTACTCCCGCGCCCAGGACGTCGTCGGCGTGGACGTCGATCCCGGTCAGTTCCCCCGCGGGCAGTCCCAGCAGGATGCGTGCGCCCAGCGGGCTGATCGCGACCTGGATGCCGGACTGCCGTCCGGGGATGTCGATGAGTGCGGGCGTGAGGTGCAGGCCGCCCAGCAGGGTGGGGTAGTCGCCGGGGGCGGCACCAGGGTCGGGGTGGGCGGCCATGCTCAGGGGTTCGTCGAGCGTGAGGATCAGCGTCAGCCACGGCGAGGGCAGCCCGCGGTGCTGGGCGTGCGGGACGCCGCGCTGGCGGTAGCCGGAGTACCAGCCGACCAGCCCTCGCAGCGGCGGCGCCGGAGCCGCCCGCACCGCCTCGTCCACGAACGCGCCACTCATGCGGTCATTGTCCTGCGCCCGCCCGCGCGGCGCAGCAGACGGGTTGCGAGCGAGGGCCGTCGGTGCCCACCACTTCAGCCGGGCGGGAGTGCGCCCAGGAACCGTATGTGGGGGCGGTCGTCGGGGCCTTCGCGGGTGACGGCAGCCCGTACGCCGTAGACGTCGCCGATGAGGCTGGCGGTGAGGACGTCACGCGGGCTGCCGCAGGCCACCACCCTGCCCTGTTTGAGGACGACCAGTTGGTCGCTGTACATCGCGGCCAGATTGAGGTCGTGCAGCGCGATGACGCTGGTGAGGCGGAGTTCGGTGATCAGGGCCAGCAGGGCCAGTTGGTGCTGGATGTCCAGGTGGTTGGTGGGTTCGTCCAGCAGCAGTTCCCGTGGCTCCTGGGCGAGGGCACGGGCGATCTGGACCCGCTGGCGTTCGCCGCCGGAGAGGGTGTGCCAGGGCCGGTGGGCCTTGTCGGTCAGACCGGTGCGGGCCAGGGCGGTGCGGACGGCTTCCTCGTCGACCGCGGAGGTGGGTGTCCAGGCGCGGCGGTGCGGGATCCGGCCGAGACGTACGACGTCGTGGACGGTCAACGCGACCTGGGTGTCGACCTGTTGCTCTACGACGGCGATGCGCCGCGCGACCGCCCTGCGGCCCACCTGATCCAAGGGGCGGCCATCCAGGGTGATGACACCTGAGGCCGGGGCGAGCACGCCGGCGAGGAGACGCAGCAGCGTGGATTTGCCCGAGCCGTTGGGGCCGAGCAGACCGGTGACCGTGCCCGGGCGGGGTGTGAGGCTCACCCCGTCCAGGATCAACGTGCCGTCGGCGGTGCGGGTGACTCGCTCGGCGCGCAGCCCCGTGGTCTCGTCGAGGTCGGTCATCGCGTGCCCCTGGTGCGGTACAGGACGGCGACGAACGCCGGTACGCCGATCAGCGAGGTCACCACGCCCACCGGTACCTCCTGCGGGTCCAGCACCGTACGGGCGAGCGTGTCGACCCACACCAGGAACACCGCCCCGGCCAGGGCGGTGGCCGGCAGCAGCCGCGTATGCCCGGATCCGGTCAACGCGCGGGCGGCGTGCGGCAGCACCAGGCCGACGAAACCGATCGCCCCGGCCGAGCTGACCAGGGCGGCCGTCAGCAGGGCGGTCGCGCACAGCAGTTGCAGCCGGGTGCGGGCCACGTACACGCCCAGCGAGGCGGCGGCGTCCTGCCCGAAAGCGAACGCGTCGAGCGCGCGGGCGTGTCCGGCGCAGACCAGCAGCGTCACCGCCAGCACGGCCGTGCACACCCTCGCATCGGTCCAGTCGGCTCCGCTGAGCGAGCCGAGGAGCCAGAACAGCACCCCCCGAGTGGTCTCCGCGTCGGCTGCGGTCATCACGACGAAGGAGGTGAGCGCGGAGAACAGTTGCATGGCGGCGACGCCGGCGAGCACCACCCGGTCCGTGGTGCCGCCGAGGGTGTGGCTGAGCAGCAGCACCAGCGCGAAGGAGACCACGGCGCCGAGGAACGCGCCCCCGGAGACCGACAGGACACCGCCGCCCGCGCCGAGTACGACGACCACCACCGCCCCGGTCGAGGCTCCGGAGGAGACGCCCAGCACGAACGGGTCGGCGAGCGGGTTGCGCAGCAGCGACTGCATCACGGCGCCGCACACGGCGAGGCCCGCGCCGCAGACGGCCGCCAACAGGGTCCGCGGGAGACGCAGGTTCCATACGATGCCGTCCCGGATGGGCGTCAACTCCCTGTGTCCCCACCCCAGATGGGCCGCCACCGCGGACCACACGTCACCGACGCCGATGTCCGCCGGGCCGATGGTGATCGCCACGGCGACCGAGGCGCAGAGCACGGCAAGACCGGCCGCCCAGGCCAGGACCTGCCACACTCCGCGCACCGTGGCCGGTGCGACGGTCAGCGGGGCGGTGCTCATTCCGCGCTCATTCCGCGAGCTCGTGGGTGCGCAGCGCCGCCGCCACCTTCTCGATGCCCTCGACGGTCCGGATCGTCGGGTTCATGGCCTGTCCGGACAGCAGCACGTACCGTTTCTCCTTCACCGCGGTCATGTTCCGAGTGACGGGATCGGACTCCAGGAACTCGATCTTCTTGGCTGCGGTCTCGGCGGTCTGCTGCTTTCGGGTCAGGTCACCGATGACGAGGACGTCGGGGTCGCGGTCGGCAATGGTCTCCCAGTTGACCTGGGGCCATTCCTCGTGGGAGTCGTCGAAGACGTTCCTCGCACCGATCCGGCGGGTGACGATGCCGGGGGCGCCGCAGCAGCCCGCCAGGTACGGGGACTGGGAGTTGGCGAACCAGTACAGGAGAGTGACATCGTCGGCGTCGAGGCCGGAAGTGGCCTTCTTCACCCGGGCCTTCAGAGCGGCCACGAGCTGCTCGCCGCGAGCCTCGACGCCGAAGATCCTGGCCAGGTCGCGCACTTCACCGTAGACGGCGTCCATGGTCAGTGGCCGAGTACGCGCGCCGTCGCCGTCGCCGCTGTTGTCCTTGGCGACGCAGTCGGAGGGGGAGAGATAGGTGGGCACGCCGAGCTTGTCGAACTGCTCGCGCGGGGCCACGCCGCCCTTGCCGAGGGTGGAGGCGAAGGAGGCGGCGACGAAGTCGGGTTCGGTGTCCAGCACCTTCTCGAAGGAGGGCGCGTCCTCGGCCAGCCGCTTCACCTTGGCGTTGGCCTTCTCGAGTCCCTTCGCCACCGGGTCGGTCCAGGTGGCCGTGCCCGCCATGCGGTCGGCCAGCCCGAGGGAGAGCATGATCTCGGTCGTGCCTTGATTGAGGGAGACGGCCCGCCGCGGAGGACCGTCGATGCGGACCTTGCGCCCGCAGTTCTCCAACGTGATCGGATAACCGGCGGACTTGCTCTTCGCGGGGCTCCTGTCCGACGAGCCGGAGGAGCCGGAGGAGCCGCCGCAGCCGGTCAGCAGCAGGGCACCGGCCAGGAACAAGGCGGTATGACGGACGGGGCGTGCGAGCGGCACGGAAGCTTCCTTCGGCGTCGAGGGCTCATGCGCGAAGCCCGGTCGTACGATGTTCCCCCGGCCGTTTTCTCGGTGCCCGAGGCTGCCAGTAGGTCTTCGGACTTGGGGTCACCCGGACGAAGCGCCTTCCCGGACCGCGATCGCCGTCCAGTGGCCGTTTGCCTCGCCCGTCGCCCTCACCGCTGCGCGTCAGCTCCGGATTCACACCGGATTCCCTGATCCGTGCACGTACGGGTACGCACACGAGTACGACTGGCTCCGGCAAGCTACCACAGGCCCCTCACACCCCCGGGTCGTCAGTCCTCAGGAACACACCAGGAACAAACAAAGTCCGACAGGATCATTGCTCCGAATGTGTTCGGGTTCTAGGGTTTCTCTGGCTCACCAGGTGTCTTAGTCATCAGCAGTCGCGTTCTGGCCCTGACACCAACTTCCGTATGTCCGCAGCTTCGACAGGATCTGACGCTCCCTCAGTCCGTGCACCGCACTGTCGTACCGAGGAAGGCCATGGTCATGCCGCACCCGCACCGCCACCCACACGTGTCACCCACGGATCGGCCCCACCGCCCCGAGCGGGCGGTCGTCAGCCGCCGTCGTCTCCTTGAGGGAGGAGCCGCCGTCCTCGGCGCGCTCACCCTGTCCGCGTCGTCCGCCGTGGCGCACCCGGCCCGCCGGCGCGAGGCGGCGGACGGATCTCCGGAGTGGAACGGCAACATCGACGTTTTCCAGCTGGGGACCGAGCCACCGCACACCACGCTCATGCCGTACGCGGACGTCAGACAGGCACTCGCCGGCGACCGCACGCGCTCGCCGTACCGCCAGAGCCTCGACGGGAAGTGGAAGTTCGCCTACGCGGACCGCCCCGACGACCGGGACACCGACTTCTACCGCACCGACGTCGACGACTCCTCCTGGGACACCATCCCCGTCCCCTCGGCCTGGCAGCTGCACGGCTACGACTTCCCGATCTACATCAACATCACCTACCCGTGGTGGGGCCCCAACGGCCTGGGCGAGGAAGCGCAGCCGCCGGCCGCCCCGACGCGTTACAACCCCGTGGGCCAGTACCGGCGCACCTTCACGGTTCCTCGCAACTGGTCGGGACGACGGACGTTCCTGCACTTCGAAGGCGTCAAGTCCGCCCACTACGTGTGGATCAACGGCGAGTTGGCGGGCTACCACGAGGACTCCTACGTCCCCGCGGAGTACGACATCACCCCGCATCTCAAGCCCGGCACCAACCAGATCGCGGTGGAGGTGTACCGCTACTCCGACGGCGACTGGCTGGAGGACCAGGACATGATCCGGCTGAGCGGGATCTTCCGCTCGGTCTACCTCTACTCCACGCCGGACGTCCACCTGCGCGACTTCAAGCTGGACACCCCGCTGAGCGACGACTGCACGGCCGCCGAGCTGTCCGTGACCGCGAGTGTGCGCGGCTACGGGGACGCCGCTCGGGACTCCGGCAAGTACGCCGTCGAGACCCAGCTCTACGACGCGCGCGGCCACGCCGTCTGGTCCCGTCCGCTGCAGCAGTCCGTCGACCTCGGCTCCGCTCCGGCCGGCGAGGACGTCTCCGTACGGGCCGCCAAAGCCGTGCCCGCGCCGAAGCTCTGGTCGGCCGAGCACCCCTACCTCTACACCGCCGTACTGCGGCTGCGCGACCCGGCGGGCAAGGTGATCGAGACCCTGTCGCACCGGGTCGGAATACGCGAGTTCGCGCTCAAGGACGGGCTGATGCGCATCAACGGCAAGCCCGTGTCCTTCCGGGGCACGAACCGCCACGAGATGCACCCCGACCGCGGCACGGCGCTTACCCGCGCGGACATGGTCCGTGACATGGAAATCCTCAAGCGGATCAACATCAACAGCGTCCGCACCTCGCACTACCCCAACAACCCGCTGTGGTACGAGCTCGCCGACGAGTACGGCCTGTACCTCGTGGACGAGACCAACCTCGAGACCCACGGCATCCGTGACGAGTACCCGGGCGACCACGCCGACTGGAGCAAGGCCTGCGTGGCCCGCGCCCAGAACATGGTCCACCGGGACAAGAACCACGCCTCGGTCGTCATCTGGTCGCTCGGCAACGAGGCCGGCGGCGGCAGCACGTTCGTCGCCATGCACGACTGGATCCGGTCGTACGACCCGACCCGCGTCATCCAGTACGAGGGCGACGACCGCCCGGAGATCAGCGACATCCGCTCGGAGATGTACGAGAGCCCCGCGCGCGTCGAGGCCCGCGCCAAGGACACCGGCGACACCCGCCCGTACGTCATGATCGAGTACTCGCATTCCATGGGGAACTCGACCGGCAACTTCAAGAAGTACTGGGACGTCGTGCGGCGGCACGACGTGCTGCAGGGCGGATGGATCTGGGACTTCGTCGACCAGTCCCTGAGCTGGCCGACCCTCACGCGTGCGCTGTTCACTGAGGCCGGGCCGGCCGCGCTGCGCGGTGAGATCCAGGCCGGCAGCGCGACCTTCGACCGCGAGAAGGGCGTGTCCGGCAGCACCACCTTCGCCCGCGACACCGGCCTCGACATCACCGGCTCCCTGACGCTGGAGGCCTGGGTCACCCCGCATGTGACCGGCTACCACCAGCCCCTCCTCGCCAAGGGCGATACCCAGTACGCCCTGAAGCAGACGAACAAGAACCTGGAGTTCTTCATCCACGGCGGCGGCCAGTGGGTCACCGCGAGCTGGGCGCTGCCGGACGGCTGGACCGGCAAGGAGCACCACATCGCGGGCGTCTTCGACGCGGAGGCGGGCACGCTGACCCTCTACGTCGACGGTGAGGTGAAGGCCACCAGAACCACCACCCGGCGGCCCGGCAGCAACACCGCACCGCTCACGCTCGCCACCGACGCCGACAACCCGACCCGGGAGTTCAGCGGCACGATCCGTCGGGCGCGCGTCTACGCCCGCGCCCTCTCCGCGGCCGAGCTCGCATCCGACGGGCGCGGCCCCGGCGGCGACGGGGTGCGATTCTGGTTCGACGCGGCCACCGTCAAGGTCACCGAGAAGCGGCCGAAGGAGCGCACCTTCTTCGCGTACGGCGGCGACTGGGGCGACCACCCCAACGACGGCGCCTTCGTCGCGGACGGCATCGTCACCGCCGACCGCGGACACACCGGCAAGGCCGCGGAGGTCAAGCAGATCTACCAGGCCATCAACGCCGCACCGGCCTCCGGCGGCGACACCGTCACCTCCGGGCGGGTCACCCTCACCAACGAGTACCTATTCACCAACGTCAGTGAATTCGACGGCCGTTGGACCCTCGTCGCCGACGGTGAGGTGGTGCAGCGCGGGAAGCTGAGCCGTGCGCAACTGGACGTTCCGCCGCTGTCGAGCAAAGAGATCACCGTTCCCGTGAAGCTGCCGGACGACCAGGCGCCGGGCACCGAGTACTTCCTTCAGCTGTCGTTCACCACCAAGGAGCCCACGAAGTGGGCGAAGGCCGGCTTCGAGGTGGCGAAGCGGCAACTCGCCGTCGCCGCCGACAGCCCGGTGGTCAAGCCCGTGCCGCTGGAGCGCGTACCCGCACTGCGCCACAAGGACGGCGACGCGTCGGTCACCGTCACGGGCAAGGGCTTCTCCGGCAAGGGCTTCTCCGTCACCGTCGACAAGTCGAGCGGGGTCATCACCTCGTACGAGGCGGGCGGCACCCGGCTGATCAGCTCCGGACCCGCGCCGAACTTCTGGCGGGCGCCGACCGACAACGACTACGGCAACGGCCAGCACACCCGCAACCAGACCTGGCGCGACGCCGGCGCCCGCCGCAAGGTGACCGACGTGAGCGTGCGCGCGCTGCGCGACAAAGCCGTCGAGATCAAGGTCAGCGGCACGCTGCCGACCACCGTCGAGTCCACGTACACCACCACGTACACGGTCTTCGGCAACGGCGAGATCAAGGTCGACAACACCCTGCATCCGGGCGCGGCGAGCCTGCCGTACATCCCGGAGGTCGGCACGCTGCTCTTCCTGCCGCGCCGCCTGGACCGCCTGCACTACTACGGGCGGGGCCCCGAGGAGAACCACTGGGACCGCAACGACGGCACCGATGTGGGCCTTTACTCCGGGACCGTCGCCGGGCAGTGGACCTCCTACATCCGCCCGCAGGAGAACGGCAACAAGACCGACGTCCGCTGGGTCGCCCTGACCGACCGGAGCGGCGAGGGGCTGCTTGTTTCCGGCGAGCCGCTCCTCGAGGTCAACGCCTCGCACTTCACCCCGGAGGACCTGTCGGTCGGGACGCGCCACGACTTCCAGCTCACTCCGCGGGACGCGGTCGTCCTGCGGCTGAACCACCGGCAGATGGGCGTGGGCGGCGACAACAGCTGGGGCGCGCACACGCACGACGAGTACAAGCTCTTCGCCAACCGCGACTACTCCTACACCTACCGGCTGCGACCCCTGACCGACGTCGACCGGGCGATGGCGGCCTCACGCCGGCCCACGGCAGGGGAGTTCTCCGGGTAGCGCATCGCGGCGGGCTCCGTCACTGCGCGGGCGGCGGTGTCGGTCGTACCAGGCCCGACTGGTAGGCGATGACGACCAGTTGGGCGCGGTCGCGTACGTCGAGCTTGGTCATGGCGCGCTGGACGTGGGTCCGTACGGTCAGCGGGCTGAGCACGAGGTCGTCGGCGATCTCGCTGTTCGACTTCCCCTCGGCGGCCAGGGCCATCACCTCGCGTTCACGGGCGGTGAGAGCGGCGAGACGTTCGGGCGGCGCCAGATGGTTGCCGGCTTCCGGGGTGGCGAGGAAGCGGCCGATGAGGGTCCGCGTGGCGACGGGCGAGAGGAGGGACTCGCCGGCGGCCACGGTGCGGATGCCGTCGAGGAGCGCATCGGCGGTGACGTCCTTGCCGAGGAAGCCGCTCGCGCCGGCACGGAGGGCCTGGGCGACGTACTTGTCGGTCTCGAACGTGGTCAGGATGAGAACGCGGGTGGCGGACAGGTCCGGGTCGGCGCACAGGGTGGCGGTCGCGGCCAGGCCGTCGGTGCCGGGCATACGGATGTCCATGAGGACGACGTCGGGGTGGTGGACCCGGGTGAGGTCGACCGCCTCGCTGCCGTCGGTGGCCTCGGCGACCACCTCCATGTCGTCGGAGGAGTCTATGAGGATCCGGAAGGTGGCTCTGAGGAGGGCTTGGTCGTCGGCGAGCAGGATGCGGATGGCCATGTGATCTGTTCTTCCGGTTCCTTGGGGTGAGTGTGCAGCGGCAGCTGCGTGGTCACCTCGAAGCCGCCCTGGGGACGGTGGCCGGCCTGGAGGTCACCGCCGACGGAGTGGGCCCGCTCGCGCATGCCGATGAGGCCGAAGCCGCGGCCCGGCGACGGGGTGGCGGGCACTGTGGTGGTTCCGTCGTCACAGACCGTGACGGTCAGGCGGTCGTGGGAGTAGGCGAGCCGTACGTTCGCTGCCTTCGCGGCGGCGTGCTTGGTGACGTTGGTGAGGGCCTCCTGCACGATACGGAACGCGGTGAGATCCACTCCTGGCGACAGGGGCCGCGGTATGCCTTCCGTGGTGACGGTGACCTCGAGACCGGCGGTCCGGCACGCGTCCGTCAGCTCGGGGAGCCGCGCGAGTCCGGGGGCCGGTTCCAGCGGGGCGTCGGGGTCGTTCGCCTGGCGCATCAGGCCGACGGTGGCCTTGAGCTCGCGCAGCGCCGAGGACGTCGTACCGGACAGGTCGTCGAGGATCTGCGGGACCCGGTCGGGGTGGGTGCGCGAGAGGTGTGCGGCGGTGCCGGCCTGGGCGTTGGCCAGAGCCAGGTGGTGGGCGACGACATCGTGCAGCTCGCGGGCGATGCGCATGCGCTCCTCGGCGACCCGCAGGCGTGCCTCCTCCTCGCGGGTGCGTTCGGCGTGGTCGGCGCGGGCCTGCACGGCCTCCATGTAGGAGATCCGCAGTCGGGCCGCGCTGCCGGCCACGACCGGCAGCAGTACCCAGATGGTGGGGGCGAGCGTCTTGAGGACCAGCGGATAGGCGAGCCGATCGGTGATCACCGCGTTGGACACCAGCAGGAAGACGGTGACCAGGAGGTACGCGCGTGCGGTCCTGCGGTCGGTGAGAGCGGCCAGCCAGTAGAGCGCCGCCATGACCGGTGCCAGCAGGAGGGGGTTGAGCATGTAGCCCATCCCACTGGCGGCCATGGCACAGACCGTGGTGATGATGACGGTGGTGCGCGGATAGTCGCGATGCCTCAGCAGCGCGATGCAGGAGACCGCCGCGAGCAGCACGGCGGGCAGCAGCTGATGCGGCCTTTCGACGTCCGGGATGGTCAGCGAGGCGCCGAGGACGGCGAAGATGAACAGCACGAAGGCCGCCGCCGAGTCGGCGGCACGGGGATGACGATCCGTGTATCGCTCCAGGCTGAGAGTCATCAGGTACTCCGGTCAGAGGCTGGGACCATGATGGACGACGCCGCGGCCGGGAACGGCCCCGCGTCCGGAGAACGGCCGACAGCCATGAGGCAGGAGGTCTCCACATCTGATCTCGGGGACCTCCCCAGGCTCTCCGAGGACGGCCCCAGGCGTCGTCGTGCGCCTGCCGACAATCCCGCCTACTGAGAACGCAGTACGTGCCGCCCGCGCGTAGTCCTTGATGAGTACGTCCTGGATGAGCACGTCCTGGATGAGCACGTCCGGGACGAGGCCGAGTGGGCAGGGCCCCAGGTACATGTCGGATTCTCGCCAGCCACGGCCATGACCGTGGCTGATGCTGGAGGGCATGCTGAACGGGATGCACACCGACACCGAGCGCTGCGTACGCGCCGTCCAGTCGAAGGACGCCCGCTTCGACGGATGGTTCTTCACGGCGGTGCTGACCACGCGGATCTACTGCCGGCCCAGCTGCCCCGTCGTGCCGCCGAAGCCGGAGAACATGACCTTCTACCCGAGCGCGGCCGCCTGTCAGCAGGCCGGATTCCGGGCCTGCAAGCGCTGCCGCCCGGACACCAGCCCCGGCTCGCCCGAGTGGAACCAGCGCGCCGACGTGGTCGCCCGCGCGATGCGGCTGATCGGCGACGGAGTGGTGGACCGCGAGGGCGTTCCCGGCCTCGCGACGCGGCTCGGCTACAGCACCCGGCAGATCGAGCGCCAGCTCCTCGCCGAGCTGGGCGCCGGACCGCTCGCCCTCGCCCGTGCCCAGCGCGCCCAGACCGCGCGCCTCCTCATCGAGACGACCCCGGTCCCGATGGCCGAGATCGCCTTCGCGGCGGGCTTCTCCTCCATCCGCACCTTCAACGACACGGTCCGCGAGGTCTTCGCCCTCTCACCGAGCGAGCTGCGCGCCCGGGTACCCAAGAACCGCACCAACTCGCCCAATACGCCTGGGGTGTTGACGCTTCGTCTGCCCTTCCGGGCCCCGCTCAACCCCGACAACCTCTTCGGTCACCTCGTCGCCACCGCCGTACCCGGCGTCGAGGAGTGGCACGACGGCGCGTACCGGCGCACCCTGCGCCTGCCCTACGGCCACGGCGTCGTCGCGCTCACCCCGCAGCCCGACCACATCGGCTGCCGGCTCACCCTCAGCGACATGCGTGATCTGCCCGTCGCCATCAGCCGCTGCCGCCGCATGCTCGACCTGGACGCGGATCCGGTGGCGGTCGACGACCAGCTGCGTACGGATCCACTGCTCGCGCCCCTCGTCGACAAGGCACCGGGCCGCCGGGTGCCGCGCACCGTCGACGAGGCCGAGTTCGCCGTACGCGCGGTGCTCGGTCAGCAGGTGTCCACGGCGGCCGCCCGTACCCACGCGGCACGCCTGGTCACGGCTCACGGTGAAGCCGTCGACGATCCCGAAGGCGGCCTCACCCACCTCTTTCCCTCCACCGAGGCGCTGGCCGCGCTCGACCCCGAGGCGCTCGCGATGCCGGCCACCCGCCGGGCCACCCTCACCACCCTCGTACGCCAACTCGCCGACCTGACCCTCCACTTGGGCGTCGAGAGCGACTGGGAGGAGACCCGCGCCCGACTGTTGGCGCTGCCCGGGTTCGGGCCGTGGACCGTCGACGTCATCGCGATGCGCGCCCTCGGCGACCCCGACGCCTTTCTGCCCACCGACCTCGGTGTCCGGCGCGCCGCACAGGAGTTGGGACTGGCGTCCACGCCCGTCGCGCTCACGGCCCACGCCGCGGCCTGGCGCCCCTGGCGGGCGTACGCCGTCCAGTACCTGTGGGCGACCGACAACCACCCGATCAACTTCCTTCCCGGGGAGCCCCGTTGAAGCAGCACCACGTCATCGACAGCCCGTACGGACCACTCACCCTTGTCGCCACGGACGGCACCCTGTCCGGCCTCTACATGACCGACCAGCGCCACCGCCCGCCGGAGGAGACCTTCGGGGAACCCGACGACACGCCTTTCGGTGAGGTGATGGACGAGCTACGGGCCTATTTCGCGGGCGAGTTGAAGGAGTTCACCGTTCCCCTGCGGCTGGACGGAACGCCGTTCCAGCGCTCCGTGTGGGAACAGCTCCGGAAGATCCCGTACGGCGAGACCCGCACGTACGGCGCACTCGCCGACGCCCTCGGCAGCCCCAAGGCATCCCGTGCGGTGGGCCTCGCCAACGGCAAGAACCCGGTCGGGATCATCGTGCCCTGCCACCGCGTGGTGGGCGCCGACGGCAGCCTCACCGGCTACGGCGGCGGCCTGGACCGCAAGCAACGGCTACTGGACTTCGAAATGGGATCTGCCCTCTTCTGAAGGCCCAGCGGTCGGCTCCGGCGTGCGCTGAGCGAAATTTCACTACCATCGCGAAGTATCGTTGTGCATCAATTCAGCCTCCTCCGCACCCTTTTCCTATTGAAGGTTTGTCAAGGGCGCGGGACCGTATGGGTGGTTTCAACGCGGCCTCTGGTTTTTCCAGTGACCCGTCAAGGGATGCCTACGCGGCTGTCGAGCCGCCCTGCGGTTGCGGCATCTTTTTCCTTCAACGGCCCCTGAAATTCAGGCAGAAGACGTCGCCAGTGGTCGCCGCTGAAAACCTCGCACTGACCTGAGACCTGCCGAGTCGTCGACTCCACCGTCTCGACAAGCCTCAAGTAGTCGCGCGGAAAAGCGGTATACAGGCGCCGAGGAGGAAATATGTCGCAGAAACAACAGACCGCCAGAGCCCGGAGAAGCCGCAGATATGTGGTGACTGTCGTGGCGGCGGCCATGGCGCTGTTCATGACACAGGGAATCGCGTGGGCGGACGCACCGACGTTCGCGACCCATGTCGAGTACGGGGTAGGGAACTCTCCTGTCGCCGTGCGGGTGGCCGACTTCGACGAGGACGGCAACCAAGACGTTGCCGCGGCCAACTTCGACGACGACACCGTGTCGGTCGCGCTCGGCAACGGCGACGGCACTTTCGACACCAAGGTCGACTACGGCGTGGGCGACATCCCGGACGGAATCGAAGTCGGTGACTTCGACGAGGACGGCAACGTCGACCTGGTCTCGGCCAACACCGGTGACTCCACGGTGTCGATCCTGATCGGCAATGGTGACGGCACGTTCGACCCCAAGGTCGACTACACAACGGGCACGTCTCCGTACAAGGTGGCGATTGCCGACTATGACGAGGACGGCAACGTCGACCTGGCCGTCAGCAACATCGACGACGCCACGGTGTCGATTCTGGACGGCAATGGTGACGGCACGTTCGACCCCAAGGTCGACTACGGAACGGGAACCTGGCCCTACGGAGTCGCCACGTCCGACTTCGACGAGGACGGCAACCTCGACCTGGCCGTCTCCAACGTCGGCGATGCCACGGTGTCGCTGCTGTTGGGCAATGGTGACGGCACGTTCGATGCCAAGGTCGACTACGGAACGGGTCTTCAGCCCAGTTGGGTAGTTCTGGCGGACTTCGACACGGACGCCAACGTCGACCTGGCGGTCGCCAATCTCGAGGACAGCACGGTGTCGGTGCTCTTGGGCAATGGTGACGGCACCCTTGACACCAAGGTGGACTACGCAACGGACGTGGCGCCGATCTCGCTCGCGGCAGCGGATCTCGACGGTGATTCGGCTCTCGATCTCATCACGCCGAACTCCGCAGGGAACAATGTGTCGGTGCTGCCGGGCAATGGTGACGGCACCTTCGGCACCAGGGCCGATTTCGGCGTCGACAGCACGCCGTTCTCGGTGGCGGTGGGCGATTTCGACGAGGACACGCGCCCTGATGTGGTGACCTGCAATTACCAGCCGAACACCGTGTCGGTCCTGCTCAACACGACGACCCCATAAGACCGGAGGACCCTCGGGCCTGCCGTCCGGCGGCTAGGCGACCGAATGGGTCATCGTGCCGGTATAGGTGCCTGCCACCGCGGTGGCAGGCACCGACATGGTCAACGTCGGCTGCCAGATCACGGAACTGGCAGTCGTCACAAGCGTGTTGTAGGAGAACGCCACGCGAGGGGTGTCCAGAGGCTGTTTCTGATTTGTGTTCGGCTGCCCGGGAACAAAGTTCCCGGGGCCCGTTTTGGAGACGAGCGGACCCGATGCGTACGCCAGACGGCTCGACGAAATCGTCTCGAAGGCGGTGCCGCCCCCGGTGGTGAAAGCGGTCGCCGACACAGTGGCGGACCAGTTCCGGTTGCCGCTGCTGGTCACCCTCACCTGCCCCAGCTGCACGGTCGTAGATTGTCCGCGCGCCGCAGACCCGAGGTTGGCCGAACCTGGAGCGGTGATCGCGGGGGCGGCCATCACGGCGCGGGGAACCACGAAGGTCGCGGTGGCCGCCATGGCCCGCGCGGCCCGTCCCGATTCCATCGGAGGCAGCGTCAGACAGCCGGCACACAGCATTACTCCGGTCCCGATCCGCAAAGAGAGTCGGGGCCGTGAAAGGGATCGCGATCGCACCCATGCTCCTCGTCCGTGGGATCCCGGCTTCGCTCGGTCTGGACTCCCGGCCAGTGAAAGCGGCTGCCCGCGGACCGCTGGCCGGGCTCGCCGATGCGGCGCGGTCGGTTCACCGTGATGGATGAATCGGCTGGGCACTCCAGCCGTGTGCCGGCGACTGCCGATGACTACTGGCGGATTCCGCGCGGGTGAAAAGTCAGCTAATCGGAATGGCTCGTCAGGTGACGGTGGAAGGGACCTGTTGATCAGCGGGGTTCAACTGGCGATCAGCTCTGGGAGTAGCAATGGATTCACGGTTCAAGCAGTTGGGAAGAGTCACGTCCCGTGTCGGGCTCTCGGTCGTCGCCGTGGCGGCCCTCGGTGTGGTGACCGCCGCTCCGGCGTCCGCGGCGGACACCGGCACGACATTCACCGTGACCGGGGATGTCTTGGGGATCACGGCCCCGGCCAATGCGCCCCTGGGCAGTGGGGCGCCGGGCACCGACATCGCTCCTGTGGCCGGGATCGGAACCGTCACAGTGACGGACGGCCGGGCCGTGCAGCCCGCCGTATGGACCGCGACGGTGACGGCCACCGCCTTCACCACCCCGGGTGGTGGTGCCTCTCGCACCATCGCGAACAGCAACGTGGACTACTGGTCGGGTACGTGCACCGGCACCGGCGGCGACGGAGGCGGTGCCACACCGGTGTGGACGGGCGGACAGGCCAATGCGGGGGCGGCAGTGGATCTCAGCACGAGCCGAACCGCCTGCGGCCTCACCGGCGGCGCCGGCATCAACACCGCATCATGGGATCCCCATCTCATCGTGAATGTCCCCGGCAACGTTGTGGCCGGCGACTACTCCGGGACCGTGACCCACTCCGTCGCCGGTGCCTAGGCGAGCCGCCCCGCTGCTTCTGCTGCTCCTGCTGACCGCGCTCGTCCAGGGCGCGGTCAGCAGTGATGCCAACGCGACGGGGGATGCCCCGGGAGGAAGCGGGGGCCCCGGAGAGCCGAAGGGGACGTTCGGCCTACGGCTGCTCGACGCGCCGGTCGTCCGGCGCGACGATCCCCGCGCGTACACCTCCGTCGTCGATCACCTCAATCCGGGCGCCACCATCGAACGGCGCGTGGAAGTCGCGAACAAGTCACCGAATCCCCTGCGCGTCAGCCTCTACGCCGCTGCCGCTTCCATCAAGAACGGCAAATTCACCTTCGCCGCCGGCCGCTCCAAGAACGAACTGTCGGAATGGACATCGCTCGACCGCCCCGTGCTCACCCTTCCCCCGGAGAGCAGAGAGACCGCGCGGTTCAGAATCCAGGTGCCGCGATGGGCCTCGCGGGGCGAGCGGTACGCGGTCATCTGGGCCGAGGCCGCCAGCTCCGGCAAGGGCAACATCAAGCTGGTCAACCGGGTCGGGACCCGGCTCTATCTGGATGTCGGCCCTGGTGGGGAACCGCCCTCGGCCTTCCGGATCGAGAAGCTCACCCCCGCACGCTCCCCCGAGGGCAAACCGCAGCTCACCGCCCAGGTCCGCAACACCGGTGAACGCGCATTGGAGATGTCCGGCAAGCTCTGGCTCTCCAAGGGGCCGGCGGGTCTGAGTGCCGGTCCCTACCTCGTGGCACGGGGCACCACTCTGGCCCCCGGCGATACGGGGTCTGTGAGCGTCGCGCTGGATGACAAACTGCCCAACGGCCCCTGGAAAGCGAAGCTGACTCTGGCCAGCGGCAGGGTCCGGGAGACCGCCACCGCCACCGTCAGCTTTCCGTCGCCCGGCATGTGGGGCGCGTCCATCGCCCCCGACATCGCGAACTTCAGGCAGTGGCCCCCTCTGCTGTCCTGGGGACTCGCCGCCATGACGGCCATCCTGGCCGCCCTGGGCGTCCGACGTCTGAAGTGGCGACGCGCGCGGCGCCGGTCCTGAAGCCCTGCGTGCTCGGGGAGAGGCTACGCGGGTTCGTGTCAGCCGACCCGGTGGCCGTTCTCCAGCTCCGCCGTCCCCGAGCCGTCCGCCAGGACATCCAGTGCGGCCAGTACGCGCCGCCCCAGCGCGCCCGGCAGGTACTCGGCGAGGTCGTGGCGAGGGACGAGGCGCCAGGACAGCAGTTCCTCCTCCTGGAGGCGGATCGACTTGAACTGGTCCTCCTCCAGGACGCCGCCGTCGTACAGATACGCCACGATCGGCGGGCGCGCCGAACCCGGGACCCAGTCCACCGCCAGCAGCCGACCGACCTCCAGGTCCAGGCCGATCTCCTCAGCGGTCTCCCGGCGGGCGCCCTGCCGCGGAGTCTCCCCGGCGTCGGACTCGACGGTTCCGCCGGGCAGCGCCCACCCCTCGCGGTAGTTGGGCTCGACCAGCAGCACGTGGCCCTCGGCATCACGGAACAGCGCGGCGGCACCGGCGAGGACGCGGGGGAGACCGGCGATGTACGTGGCGTAGTCAGGAATGGTCATTGAGGAAGCCTAGCGAGGCCGCCCCACCGCCCGCTGCCGCGCGCGGTGGGGCGGGCCGAGCTCCCAGGTGTTCACATCTGTGTCCGCGCCAACCGCAGCGTCCGCTCGGCCAGTTCGCTGATCCGTACGCCGTCGAAGCCGAACACCGCGCTGCGCACGGTGTCCTCCAGCGGGTCCTTCCACTGCGGCGGGATCGCGGCGCCTCCGCCCAGCACGCCCGCGACGGAGCCCGCGGTCGCGCCGTTCGAGTCGGTGTCGAGGCCGCCGCGCACAGTCAGGGCGATGGTGCGGGTGAAGTCCCCGTCGCCGTAAAGGAGTCCGGCCGTGAGCACTGCGGCGTTCGGGATGACGTGGATCCAGCCGAGCGCGGCCGTCTCCTCCGCGATGGTGGTGAGCGTGTCCTCCCACGTCAGGCCGGACTCGTGGAGCGACTGCACTCGGCGTACGGTGCGCGCCAGGCGGCTGCTTGCCGGGATTACCGTCAGCGCGGTGTTGAGGGCGGCCCGCACGGTCGGCGCGGTGAACGCGGCGGACACCAGCGCCGCCGCCCACATCGCCCCGTACACGCTAAAACCCCGTTCTTAGCGCTACTCTGGAAGGGGTCAGGAAGTGACCCCGGGGAGGACCGATGACCACAGCCACAGCGACGCTCACCGCCCGCGAGTACCTGCGCGTCAGCGTCGACAAGTCGGGTACCGAGCGCAGCCCCGAGCAGCAACACTCCGAGCACGCGGAGACGGCTGCCGAACTCGGCATCACCCTCGGCAAGCCCTACAAGGACATCGGCTCCGCCAGCCGCTACGCCAAGAAGGCCCGCGACGACTTCGAGCGGCTGCTCGCCGACCTGCGCAACGACCGGTTCGGCGCCGACCTGCTGTGGCTTTGGGAGTCCTCGCGCGGCAGCCGGAAGACCGGCGAGTGGGTGACGCTGCTCGACCTGTGCGAGGAGAAGGGCGTGCGCTTCTACGTGCAGACCCACGAGCGCATCCTGGACCCCCGCAACGGCAACGACCGGCGGACGCTGCTGCTGGACGCGGTCGACTCCGAGTACGAGTCCTACAAGACCCACAAAAGGGTGACACGCGGCGTGAAGACCAACCTCAACCACCCCGGCGGAGCCAGGGGGCACGGCGTATGCCCCTTCGGCTACGAGCGTGGCTACGAGCGCGTCCGGGACGCCAACGGCCGCCGGGTCATGCGCCCCACCGAGCAGAGGCCCGAGCCCAACGAGGCGCAGGCCGTCATCGAGCTGTTCTTCCGCATCCGCGCCGGGTACTCCATGGCCGCCATCGAGCGGGACTTCAAGGCGCGGGGCCTCGTCGGCCGCCAGGGCAAGCCGCTGAGCGCGCGGACCATGCGCGGCATGGCGCAGCGCGTCGCCTACATCGGCAAGCGCACCCACAAGGGCAAGGAACTGCCCGCGTCGTGGCCGGTCGTCGCAGACTTCCCTGGCGCCAGCTACGACGGCAAGCCGGTCAGCGTCGCGGAGTTCGTCAAGGTGTTCCACGAGGTGCAGAACATCCTGAAGAACGGCGACCGGCGCACCAACTTCTCCGGCGGCGCCCGGCACGCCTTCAGCCGCACGCTGGTGTGCGACGTCTGTGACGCCCCCATGACCGTCACCTACCGCAAGGCGGCCGGTACTCCCCAGCCCCCGGCCTACCAGTGCCATGGCCGGGGCTGCACCCGCATCAACAAGGAGAAGACGGACTGCCTGCTCCGCACGGTGGTGCTCGCGTACCTCGCCCGACCCGACGTGTACGCAGTCGTCACGCCGCAGGACGGCGGCGCGGAGCTGGTTACCGTGCAGGCTGAACTGATCCTGAAGCGGAGCCAGTTGGAGGCGTTCGAGGACGAGGACCCGGAGACCCCGGCCGAGGCGCGGCTCATCGGTCGCAAGATCGAGAGGCTGACCGGCGAGCTCCGTGAGCTGGAGAAGCGCGAGACGGAGCTGACGCCCGGCCCGTCGCCGCTGGCCGCCCTGTTCGACTACGGGCCCGACGTGGAGAAGCGCTGGGATGCCACGCCCGTGGAGGCGCAGCGCTCCATTGCCCGCATGCTGCTGGCGCCTGACGTGCTCGGGCAGGTGCGGGTCAAGCAGGTGTCCGCCAGCGCCTCGCAGGACGTCACGGACCGGCTCACGTGGGTGGACGCCGACGGCCGCGAGGTGACCCCGTCGAGCCGCTGAGCGGCCGCCTTCCGGCCTGTCCCGGGCTGTTGGCCCAACGCACCGGCCCGCTCGTCCCCTGGCCGGGAGATGCCCGCTCAACGCAGCTGAGCCCCCGTCGCGTAACGGCGGCTCAGTGCTGTGCGGGGGACTATTTGCCTTGGTGACACGCGCATCTGCACCGGCGCACGAGCAGGATGCGGCCGCCGTGGATCAACGGCGCGTCCTTGGTCTGGCGACAGTAGGCGTGCAGGTCGGCGGACTCGGGCCCGAACTCCGCCACGGTGCACTCCGCCGACAATGTGACGTCGGCCTCGGTGGCGCCTTGGTTCACTGCAGGTCTCCCCGGTTGCGCGCGTTGGCGCGTCACGCTCGCCGACAGCCGCTCGGCCACCGTCACCCGGTGCACCCGGTCCGGCGCGCAGCTCCGCTCCCGGCCTGCCGCCGACCGGGCCGCGCTGCTTCGGTTACACCGCAGACGGCGCGGAGCTCGTCGAAGGCGAGGCCGCCGAGGTCAAGGACTGCTTTCACGCGCTGCTCGCCGGAGCGACCCTCTCCGGCATGGCTGCCGACCTCAACGGGCGGGGCATCCTCGACCGCAACGGCAAACCCTGGTCACACAACACCATCCGCGGTGTACTCCTGAACGAGCGCTACGCAGGGCTGCGTCAGTACCGTGGCGAGCTGCACCCGGGTAAGTGGCCGGTCATCGTGGACGAGGCCACATGGCGGGCGACGAGCCGGGGACCGGGCCGGCGGTGGCTGCTGTCGGGGATCGCCCGGTGCGGTGTCTGCGACGACGGGACGACCGTGACGTCCGGGTCGCGGGGCGGCCCAAAAGGCACGCGGGGGCTCACGACGCCGCTGTACCGGTGCCGGAAGACGAAGCACCTGGCGCGCGGTACGGAACCGATCGATTTCACCGTCGAGGAGTACGTGATCCGGCGCCTGTCGCGCCCCGACGCCGTCGATCTCCTCGTCGACGAGACCGCACCGAGGACGGAGGAGCTGCGGGCGAAGGCCGTTGCCTTGCGGTCCCGAATCAGGTCCCTGACCGACGAGTTCGCGGATGACGACGATGCGGACGCCGCCGAATTCAAGGCCGCTACCCGCAGGATCAAGGCCCGGCTGGCTAATGTCGAGGCGCAGATGGCGCACCTGCAGCGGGCGCGCATCCTGGTTGACATCGTGACCGCCGAAGATCCCGCCAAGGCCTGGAAGGATCTGACGCTGGACCGGCAGTGCGCGGTGGTCGAGACGCTGGCCACGGTAACGCTTCTGCCCGGCCGGCCGGGCAGGGCGCCGTTCGATCCGCGTTCGGTACGGATCGAGCCGCTCCAGGGGATGGGCTGACCCCGCGGGCGGAGCAGCCCGCGCAAAGGGTGCGTGTTCAACGCGCACCCTTACGGCGGACACCGCTCGCCCCTGTGTGACCCCTGATTCGCAGGGGCCCACAGGTTGCCGATGGTCAGGTTCCGCCCGGACGGCTGGGCACCGACGGGAAGATCGGAGCGTTCAGACCAGTTCACGGCCACGTGGTCGTCACAGAGCAGGCTGCAGGCGCTGCTTGAGGAGTCGCCGCCTGCGGTCGGCCTTTCCACATCTGGCGGCCTTCGCTGTTGGTGCCGACGAAGGTGAAGCCGTGGGGTTCGAGGATGTCGGCGAACTGGAGGTTGGCGGCAAGGACGTCGAGGGGGCCGTCACCCGCTGGCTGATGCCGCATGGCGGGCCATGTTCGACGGGGCGCGGGCGTGGTCAGGCCGAGCCGCTTCTTCTTCCGGTCTTGCTTCTCCTGTGTCGCCTGGGCGAGGATCTCGCGTGTTGCGGGTAATGGGGGGCGACGAGCGCGGCCAGGTCGCGGATGTCGTACACAGCGCCGTCGCCGGGGCCGATACTGGTGGGCCGCTCAAGGCATTCCTTGCGATTGACCGTGCCAGGCAGCTTCATGAGCCGATCGAGGTTTCCGACTTCGCTGTCCCATGACCAGCAGCACTGGTAGGCATGCGCGGCGAGGATGGCCTGTACGCCGCTGGTGAGCTCCTTGACGTGGGCGCGGTCTTCGTCGTCACCGATGATGTGCGCCTCGCGAGCAGCCACAGGGGATTGTAGCCGCCTCCGGAGTTGGTCCAGCCGCTCGGTTCGGGCATCGGAGATTCGGTCACGACCTTGGCGACGGCCTCAGCGTCGGGCGGCGCGGGGAGGTCGTCGAGACCGGGCTTGTGACCGATGGTGCCGAAGTCGCCGTCTGCCCACAGGTGGGTGAGACAGTGGGCCAGGTCTTCGCCTCCACGCCCTTTTTCGGGCTACTCGCGCAGAGTGGTGACCTGCGCGTAAATGCCCTTGGGCTTACGGGCGTCGAGGCAGGCGGCGTATTCCACGGTTGCCGACAGGCCAGCTTCGGCAGTGGGGAATCTGCGTCCGCCCCATCCGCCGGCGTCAGAGCAGATGTCCGTTTTTTTGTTGAGGGCCCGGTCGCTGGCGAGCGAGGAGCCGGGCCTTCGGCATGTGCTGGATGGACTGGCCCCTGTCGGTCTGCTGCTGGAACACCGGCCTGGTGGGGCCGCTTCTAGGCGGCGATTGGCTTCGACTCGGTCGGCTTGCGCCGGAGCAGGGCTTTCAGCCGGTCCCGCTGCTCGGGGGTGAGTGGGGGCGCCTGGTCGGCCAGTTTCTGGGCGTAGCGCCGAATGTCGGCGATCTCCGCAGCGGTCAACGCCATCAGGTCACCTTCTGGAGCGCCACGCCGCAATCAGCGGAAGAGTCGTGCCCGAACATGTTGCCCGCCTTGTATAGAGTGAACCGAATGCCTATTGATGCTCTATTGAAACATGAGTCGGAATGCCACTCAATAGGTAGTTGGCTCCTACTCGATGAGCACCACTGCACGGGGCGTGCGCAGTACTGGCTGCGACGACAAGGCTGACCTGAACTTCTTCCCCAAGGTGCGCCTCTTCTGGCGCCCGCCCCCAGCCCGGTCAGCGCGGGTGATACCTCTCTCGGGACCCGTCGCGGGTCTGTGTGGCGACGGCCGAGAGCTATGTGACAACCCACCTGGGGGCCGCGCCGAGCGCGCCTATGATCGATGCATGCCGTCGTCCCTTCCCACGTCCCTTGCTGTGTCCGACGCCATCACCCACTACCGCCAGCTGCGCGAGCTGACCGTCGACGAGCTGGCCTATGTGCTCCGGATGCTCGATCACCCGATCTCAGCCGATGTCCTTGCGGAGATGGAGCGATGCGCTCGCCCCGTGACCGTCGACGACCTCGTCGCGATCGCCTACGCGCTCGACACGACCCCCGCGGTGCTGCTGTCGCACATTCCCATCGATATGCCGGAACCCGAAGGACCCCTTGCCACAGGTCTCCCGAGCGACGTCGACCAGACCGAGCTCCGGGCCTGGATCGAGGGGAAGACCACGCTCGACCGCAAGTCGCGGGTGAGCTGGTGGGAAGAGCGGGCCGGTCGCCTCAGGGTCCGGTCGGCACATCACGAGGAACAGCTGCAGGGCGCGTATGCGGAGCTGCGCGAGCTTGGTGACCTGGCAGTCCAGGAAGCTGACGCCCCGCCGGTGCAGCGTCTGCAGTGGCGCATCCAGGACGGCGAGCACGCGCTCAACCAGTCCGAAGTTGCGCTGGCGTTGACTGAGCATCGACTCGACAATCTCCGAGAAGACGCCTGACGGGCTGAGTCCGGGCCAGTCAAAGTCACCTATCCATAGGCGGCTTTGACTGGCTTTCTGTCGTCACGTGGTACATCTGGTACATCAATCTGCAATACTGATGATGCGCATTGCGAATGCCTTCACAAGTGCTGATGTACGAGAAGGAAGCTCGGACGTCGGTCAGGTGGTCCTCGAGGGGCCGGCTTCGGCTCCCGGGGGTGGTCGAGATCCGGGTCTCAGGGATGCAGTGTGGAACTGTGGAGCCGAGACGCTGGTCCCTGTGAAGAGGGCACCACCTGGACACGCAGGACTGAACGAGAGAAAGCGGGGGCGATCATGACTGAGGATCAGCCTCAGTTACCCGAGCAGCCGACACAGGGCCATACAACAGCATCGCAGGCCGTGCCGCCGCGACCGCAGGTTCCGCCCGTTGCCACGGCCGAGCAGTGGGCCGCCGGGTTCCAGCAGACGCATCACCGCGAGCCGACGATGTCCGAGTACCAGGCCGCCGTTCATGCCGGACTGATCACTCCCGAGCGCAGGCCTCGTGATCCGTCGATGCAGCAGATGGCCGACGGAGCCAAGCAGGTCGTCAACGGTGCCCGGGACTTCTTCAACACCAAGATCGCGCCGGCCGTCGAGAACTCTGGAGCCAAGGAGTTCCTCAGAAACTGCATTGCCCCCGCCGCGCAGAGCGCCGCGCGCTCGATGCAGCGGAGCACCTCGCGTCCGGGACTGGCCAAGCTGAGGGGGCTGGCCACCTTCATCCTTCCCGCCGCGGCGTTCCTGGCGATCATCTCGCTGTTCATGCCGGTCGCTTCAGCCATGGGCTTCTCGGTCAACTACTTCAGCGACGAGGCCGGCGGCGAGGGCGGCTTCCTGCTCTTCATCATGCTCGTGGCCATCGCTGCCTCTGTCGTGGCAGTCATCCGCAAGGCGAACTGGTCCCGCATCACCGCCGGAGTCGTGGGCATCGTCGCCGGCCTGATCGGCATGATCGACGGCTTCGGGACCATGGGCTCCGTCAGCGGCACCGACGGCGTGTCCGTCGGGGGCGGGCTGGTACTTCTGTCTCTGCTGTCGGTCGTGATGCTGGCTGCGGCCATCCTCATCCTGCTGCCGCCGCGTCAGACGCCTACGATTCCGCCGATGCCGCCAGCCCAACCTCCGCAGAGCTGAACCAAACCGACTGTCCAGAACGAATGAAGGAAGAACACCATGAACTTCACCAGGACCGCACGTGCGACGCGGACGAGGATCACCGTGTCCGCCGCGGCCCTGGCCGCGGGTGCTCTCATGCTCACCGCCTGCAGCGGGAGCAGCGATGCTGCTTCCTCGCAGAGCCCCAGCAGCAGCCTGGCCTCCAGCTTCGACGGTGACTACATCTCCATCACCGACGGGGCGCGCGGCGGCATCGCCGCCATCGACGGCCACAAGATCACGTACATCAACGTCACCGCGGGCGACCAGCAGTGCCAGCTGACCACGAAGGCTCTCGACGACATCAAGCACCGCTCGATCGTCAAGGGCGGCAAGACCGACAAGGGCCAGTACCAGGTCCTTTCGACCGGCACGATCAACGACAGCCGGACCAGCGTGCTCTGGGACGACGTCAACGGCTCCGACCAGACAGGCACTGACCCAGGATCCGGCTCGATCTCGATGTCGAACAGCATGATCACGCTCGGGTACACCTTCGCCTACTCGATCGACCAGGTCCAGCTCATTCCCGCCGACAGCGACCAGGCGAAGACCTTGATGGCCAAGGACTGCAACCAGCAGAGCTGATTGCCGCACCACCCAGGCAGCACGAAACCCTGTGGACACCATGTCCGACTGCACCATTAGGGACATCGGGAGTCCGGATTCGCCGCCGACGTGGCCAGCAACGAAGCGGCCGCCCGGCTGGACTACCTCGAAGACCTCTACCGGGACAGCGCTTCAAGGACTACGGCGTGCATGGGGGGAGCTGCCCGGCGTGGTCTCGTCGTCCGCCCGGCTGCGGACGATGCTGCAGCATCTGACCAAGACGCTGCACCCCGGGGTGCTGAACGACTGCTTCTACCAGGCCGCCACCGCCCTGGGCCCATAGCCGACCCGGGTGCGGGGTCG
This sequence comes from Streptomyces montanus, assembly GCF_005786655.1. NCBI lineage: Bacteria > Bacillati > Actinomycetota > Actinomycetes > Kitasatosporales > Streptomycetaceae > Streptomyces > Streptomyces montanus. Next base: position 116,465 of record NZ_VBZC01000017.1, on the reverse strand, counting down.
ACACCGGAACAGGCCGGGTGTTCGTGCAACGGCCTGTTCCCCGTTCACGTCGGCGTCTCGTCATGGGCATCCGCGGGTTCCGGTGGTGTCCCCGAGGAGACGTTTTGCTGCCACCGGCCGGACGCGAAAAGGACGCTGATCGCCGAAGCCCCGAGCAAGACTCCGATGAGACCCGTCAATGCGCCAGCCGGGACACGCATCGGCCTCCAACCAGACCCCTGACGGCCTCTCACGAGCACGCCCTGACGACGGGTCTGGTCATGGATACGAAGGAGCCGAGCGCCTCCATCCTTTGCGTCAAGGGCAGGGCCTTCCTCTACGTCATGCGGGGGCAAGCGCGCCAAGGCCCTCGGCCGTCCCCTGCCGCTGCACAACGTGTGTCTGCACTGTCCCAATACCCGCCGGTCGGCGGTGCACTTGCCCCGGCTCACCACCGCACGGGACCAGGCCCTGACGATGCTGGACCTGCCCAAGAGGCAACGCCAGGCCCTGCCCCGGCTGCAGGTGATCACCCTGACCGACTACGCCACCGAACTCGACGAACTCATCCAGAGCATCACCACGGACGACACCGAGGAAGGTGTGGAGTCGGCGTGAACGACGAGACACGGCTGCGTATCCGGCACACCTTCGACCGGCTTTCGGCGGACGGCCGAGTACTCACCGACATCGACCGCGGGCTGAGGGATGCGTTCGAGCGGCTGATGCACGGGCTGCCCGAACTCACCGACGGCAAGATCACGATTGTCAATCTGTGCACCGAGGCCGGTGTCTCCTGCGCCTCCTGCTACCGCTCGCCGGTGGCGCAGGCGGTGAAGGAGATCCTGGAAGCGCCGCAGACCCGCCGCACGGAACCGGAGGCACTGCGGGCAGAGTTATCCCGGCTGAAGAAGGCGGAGCGTGAGCTTCGCCGAGAACACGCCTCTGAAGTCCGCGAGTTGAAGGACACTGTCGCTACGTACGCCAACCAGATACAGCTTCTCGCGCTGCGGAACGCCGACCTTCAGGCGCAGAATGCTCGCTTGGCCGAGCAGCTCAGGCAGGCTGGGGCAAAGGTCACTCCCTTTTGCCTGGCTTCTGAGAACGCACAGCTTCGACAAGAGCACTGGAAGCGTCTGCCAAGGTCACCCATATCGGCCCAGCTCGGCAACCACGACCTTGAAAGGTCAACGTTTGAAACTATGAGCACCAAATGATCTCGCAGTACACCGATCGGAGAGGCGCATGGGGGACAACTGGACCCTCCTGTTGGGCGACAGGCAGATCAGGATCGGGAAGAACGAGACGCCCGCCAAGCTCATGACGGTCTTCCGTGAGGAAGACAAGTACCAGCACCTCGAATGGGCTCGGCGCGTCGACGAGGTCAACGCGCGTGGTGAGGCAGCGTGGGACGAGCTCGATGAGTTCGAGGGCTTCAACCATCGTGAGCTCTTCGGTTACCGGACCACAGTCCAGACGATCTTGACTCGCCTCAAGCTGATGGGCTTCGATCCCGATCGATGCAGCCAAGAGATGATCAAGGATCTCGAAGGCGTCAACGAGGATGACATCGAGGACGGGCTTCTGGTGTTGAGCCGTCCCACGCGAGAGCGCAAGCAGGAGATCTGCCATCGAGTCTCTGCCGCCGAGGTCCTCGACACGGGGATCACGGCCTACCTCAAGCGAGCGGAGGCCTTCGGGAACTGGAAAAAGGGGGACGATCGCCCAAAGCTGGCCGAGCTGGAAGAAATTTGCGTTTCGCAGCTGGACTTCTTCTTTGATGATCTTGCAGTCGATCCGAGGCTTTTCCTTGTCCTGATCCTTAGCTCTCAAGATCCTAAAGAGGTCCTACAGCTCGACATGAGCGAGCTGCTTATGGCTGGCTACTTTGAGAGAAGCGAGGCGGTCTCGACCGAGGCCCTCCAGCAGCTGCGAGATGAGATGGCGAGCAGTGGACCCATCATCGTCATCACCGAGGGGAAGTACGACTCCCGTGTCCTAGGCCGGGCACTACGTATCGTCAGGCCCGACATCGCTGGCTACTTCACCTTCTGGGACCTCGAGGAAACCAAGGCAGCCGGCGGGACGGACCGGGTGGTCGCCAACCTCAGGAGCTTCGCAGCCGCAGGTGTGATGAACCGTGTCATCGCCCTCGTCGACAACGACGCGGCTGGACTGGCTGCACTGAAGACCTTGGCCAACCCGGCTCTTCCCAAGAACTACATCGCTCGCAATCTGCCCGATCTGGACTACGCGCGCGCCTATCCAACCCACGGATCTTCGGGCCCAAGTCAGGACGACGTCAACGGCCGAGCTTGCTCCGTCGAGTTCTACTTCGGCCTGGACTGCCTCATCGGCCCTGACCGAAATCCCGTCCCCATCCAGTGGACATCGCTGAACAAATCGGTGAACACGTGGCAGGGAGAGCTGCAGAACAAGCGCTACGTCGAAGAGAGGATCGATGCTCTGCTTGACGCCGCGGAAGCTGGACACGTGCCACTGGACGAGCGCTGGGACCCCCTTCGAGAGATCGCGCAGATCCTCATCGATGCTGCCCAGAGCCGGTAGTCGCATCTGGCACTGCCAGCAGTCAACGGTCAGCTCCAAACCATAGCCACAACATGGCGCGGGCCTGGTGGCAGTGGGGTAAGCCGGAGGAGACCGCGGTCTCCTTGCTCGCTGCTCACCGAGAAGCGCCCGCAGAGGTCCGGGACCGCCCCAGCATGCGCGCCATCGTCACCGAGCTTGCCGAACGCCACCCCCGCACCGCGAGCGTCCGCCAGCTGGCTGCGGCCGTGCACGCGCGGAGCGCCTGAGTAACCCGCTGCCACCCTGTTGCAATCGAGACGATGTCCCCGGCATTCCATGATCAAAGGACACTGGAAGGAAGCCGACAGCTCCAATCCCGACAACGGGCTTGCCTAAGCGCTGTCCCGTAAATGATCTTTGACATGCCGGATGACATGCTTGCTTCTCCGTCACCCGGTGAGGGTGAGGTTGTGCAGGCGGGCGATGCCGAGCATGGCGTGGTGGACGCCGTCGCCTTTGAGGCGGCAGTCGCGGAGGATCTTCCAGGTCTTCATGCGGGCGAAGGTGTGCTCGACGCGTGCGCGGACCTTGCGGTGGGAGGCGTTGTGTTCCTCTTTCCGGGCCGGCAGTTCGGTCTGGCCGCGTTCGCGGCGGTGCGGGATGACCAGGCCGGTGCCGCGGTAGCCGCCGTCGGCGATCACCGTTGTGCGGCCGACGGCGGCCTTCGCTCCGGACAGCTCCCATGCCTTGCAGTCGTTGCGGTTGCCGGGCAGCGGCCGGCCGACGGCGACGACCAGCCGGGTGTCGGCGTCGATGACGACCTGGTGATTGGTCGAGTACCGATAGTTCTTCGACTGCTCGGCGACCTGATGGTCGCGGGTGGGGACCAGGGTGCCGTCCACGATCAGCACCGTGTCCTTGCGGAACCGCTTGCGCTGTTGCAGAGCCAGCAAGGGCCCGAGGTGGTCGATGATGCGATCCGCTGCTGACTTCGAGATGCCGAAGAGCGGGGCGAGCTGCCGCAATGTCAGGTTCGTCCGCCAGTACGCGGCGACCAGCAGGACCCGGTCATCCAGTGGCAGGCTCCATGGCCGTCCCTTGCGAACGGGGTCTGCGCCGTCGCGTCGTAACGCGGTGATCAGCTTGCCGAACTGACGCGGACTCAGTCCGCTGAACGGGGCTATCCAGGAAGGCTCCGACGCCGTGATCACACCAGTCACTGCGTGATCATTCCACTGCTTCAGGTGCTCCCTGCTCGAACGCGAGGCGGCAGCGTTCAACCTGCTCGGCTATCTGCTCCATGAACCAGCGCATGATCTCGTAGGGGATGACGTGCTCGTCGTGGCTGTGGATGTGAACGGTCGGCTCCAGGCTCGGGTCCTCGTCGGGTATC
>NZ_VBZC01000017.1:0-112554 GCF_005786655.1 Streptomyces montanus | reverse complement strand
CAGCCCACGCGGCCGGCGCCGGGACCGCCTCGCTCAGTTCCACACACCAGGCGTCGTCCGGCAAGGCGTAGTGGAACTGGATGGCGTAGTGGCGGCCTGCATGAACGCGCAGCTCTGGCATGTCGGCAGGCTGCCACAGCTGCCACGTCGGAGTCTCGCGAGTATCCGCTCAGCACCTGGTGCCGCCGCCCCGCCGAAACCATTTGCGGGACAGCCCTTAGTGAACCGTCCGCATAACCCCGTCACCTACTCCTGGAGCTGCTGCGCCCGGTACTCCTCAATCGTCTCAGGTGGCCGACCGTACTTCGGCGCGTGCTGCTCGACGAAATCCAGCTCAGCCCACGCTGCCGGCTGCCGGATCCTCGACCGGGCCACCACGACGAACACCGTTGCACTGATGACGATGTTGAGCAGACACCACCCAGCCAGCAACGCCGTCAGCACCACAGGCAGACCGTCCTCGATCGCCATGGTGACCAGAACGACCACGCCTGCGCTGTTGACCAAGAGGCTGGCCACGTACCCCTCGAACGTGCCGGACAGGCGCGCCAGAGTCCGCGGCTCGTCGCGATGCCGCACAGCGCGCTTCATCTCGCCGACGAACACCACGGTGGCCACGGCCGCCGCAGTGCTCAATGCCAGGTCGCGGATCCCGGTGATCCACCATCGCGCCGAGCGACACCAGCCGCGCGGGAACTCGCCGCGAAGCCTCGATCCGAGCCTCATGCTCTTCCCCTTCTCCTCCTACCGCGCAAAAGACGACGCACCCGGTGAGGACGACCATTGCGATCATCCTCACCGGGTGCGTCAGCCCTCCACGCTCGCCCGATCAGTCCTGCGGCTTCTCGCGCCGGCGCCGGCGAAAACCACCGGGCGGCCACTGCTGCGGCTCCGGAGTCTCCACGCTCTGAGGGGCCGGATCGGGAACCCGGCGCGGACGGGGACGAGGGCGCGGAACCGGAGTCTGCCGCGGCGAAGAAGCCGGTGCAGGAGCCGACGTCCGCGGAGCCTGAGCCCGCTGGGCGGGCGCCTGGCGCGGCGTCGGCGTCGACGCCTGGATCGAACCCGGCTGACGCGCTGCCTGCGTCCGAGCCGGAGTCCGCGCACCAGGTGCAGCCGGAGTCTGGCCCGAAACCGGAGCGGCCACGGGACGAGGAGCCGACGTTCCGGCTCCCAGCTGCCTCGGAGCCGGGGTGCCCTGAGCGGAGCGCGTCGGACGCGTGCTCGGCGAGGCCGGCTGCTCGGAAGCAGGGGCAGGCACAAGACCAGGAGTAGCTCCGCCGCTGAAGCGCTGCGGTGCAGCCTGCTGGTTGCTGCCCTGCTGGCTCTGCGCACCCGTGGCACCCGCGCCGAACTGCGCCGGGCCCGTCTGACCGGCGACGGCCTTACGGCCTCCGCTGGTCGGAACGGAACCAGCGCTGTCAGCGCTGCTCTGCCCCTGAGCACCACCGCGAGAGCTCGGCGGCTCCGTGGACGAGGCCAGAACCTCGCCGGGGATGACCTTGTTGCCGTCCGAGGTGTACCCGAGGTTGGACAGGCCGCCCTGGTTGCTCAGGCCCAGCGCCGTCTGCTTGTCCGAGTGCGAGCTGCCCGCTCCGCCACTGCTCAGCTGCAGCGGACCGCCCTGGTCGTCGGGGCCGTCACCCTGGCCGGACGCGCCCAGGGCACCAGCAGGACCGCTGCCGCCGGGCAGAGCCTTGGCGTCGTCACCGCCGCCGCCACCGGATCCACCGCCACCAGGACCACCGTCCAATGCCGGGCTGTTCGGATCGCCCGGGCCACCCTCGCCGCCGCCCTCCAGGGCCAGCGCCTGCTTGCCAGCAGTCAGAGCCGTGGCGTCGCCATTCGTGCCGCCGGCGTTCGTCGACGCCGTCTTGCCCGCGGGCTTGCCCGTGCCCGGAGACGCCGGGCCGCTGGTCTTGCTGTTGAACCCGTTGGCGAGCTTGTTGCCCATGGCCATACCCGCGCCGGCCCCTGCACCTGCGGCCAGAGCAGGCATCAGCCCACCCTTGTCCGGCTTCGGCGCGGTGTTGGTCTCCAGGAACTTGTCCACGAGCTTGGTGACCACCTCGTCCATCGCCTGCAGCACCGTCTTGCGGACCCGCAGCAGAGCGAAGGTGATGCCCATGATCAGCAGCGACGAGATGAGCGTCAGGATCACCACGATGATCCCGCCGAGCGCAGCGCTGCCCCACAGGCCGCCCGGGCTCATGAAGCTCGACACGGGCCCAGCCATGATGTCCGGGACCGAGATCAGGAACTCCGAGACGAACTGGTAGATGAACAGCGTGACGAGGACCTCCAGGATCAGCGCCATGGAGTAGACGATCACCTTGGCGATCGCGGCCATCGCGCCCAATGTCGCGAACGGCACGGCCGCTACGAGGCCGAAAATCCGCTTGACCGAGCCGACCAGCATGCCGATGGCGTACCAGAAGCCGAGCAGGACGATGGAACCCAGGACCGTGGCTGCGTTGGACCAGTACATAAACTTCGCCGGACCCGTGCCCACCTGGCTGACGGCCATGTGGTTCTCGCGGGTGAAGCCGGACGTGGCGTTGTTCGAGCTGTACATGTTCAGCGAGCTGGGGCTGAACCCGGTGTTGAGGTAGTTGTACGCCGCCAGAGGAGACAGGTTGCACGAGGAGGGCGTCTTGCCCACCGTGAAACCGCAGTTGCTCTTCGTCCCGGTCGTCGTGAAGACCGTCGAGTCCTTACCAGGACGAGAGGAGGTCAGGCCCGTGCCGTCGGTCGAGATCACCGGGTGATCCACCGGCTTCGGCCCCTCCTCCTCACCGAACCCCTCCACGTCGCCGTAACTATCCTTGTCGACGAACCAGCTCTTCTTGACATCCGCGCTCTCGTCCAGCTTCGTGATCGAGCTCTTGATCCCCGACTCGAAGTCGGAAGCTGCGATCTCGATGCTGCCGATGTACTTGCCGATGATCCCGAAGGTCGAGAACACCGCCTTGAAGTCATCCGACGCACCGGTGCCGACGGAGACCGTGCCGTCCTTCCAGGCCGACTCGGCGTCGTTGGCCTTCGTGCCGATGCTGATGCCGTTGAACGTCGCTCCGTGAGACTGCTTGTTGATCGCCAGCGCGCTCGTGCGCACCGACATCATCGCGTCAGAGCTCGCCTGGTCGCCGTTCCAGGCGACAGCGGCCTGGTCCGGGATCCCGAGGCGGTCGTTCATCATCCACGCCTCGAAGTCGACGTAAGTGCTCAGCACGACGCGCGTCGGACCGGCATGCTGGCCGAGAACCGAGTTGTCGAACTTGTCGAGCACGCTGGTGTACATCGAACCGATGAGCGGCAGGCCGACGCCGATGAAGACGACGCGCACGATGAGCTTCTTGATCGCCGAACCCCGGTCCATCTTCTTGAACATGACCAGGCCGATGAGCAGGAAGCCGATGAAGATCGGCACCAGCGCCTGCCACGAGATATCGACAAGCAGGCCATACCAGCCACTGATCCAGTGCTGGAGGCCCGAGAGCGCGCCGCCTCCGGTGTCACCTCCCGTCATCCCGTCGGCGAAGGTCGGATTGACTGCCCTGACCGCCTGGTAGAACCACATGAAGGGGTTGATGAGCTTCAGGAACTGGAGGATGACGAAGAACAGCGTGCCGACCGCCAGCGCCAGGCTGTAGAGGACCCAGATTATGGAGCCTCCGATCACGCTCACGATCTGGCCGCCGATGCCCGAGGACATCGTGTCCAGGCCGAGGTCAGCGTTCGCCGCCCCGAAGTGCGCGTAGTCGAGCATGCCCGAGTACTTCGCGTTGCCCTTGTCGTCTTTCGCTGCCAGGGTCTCGTACGTGACGGTCTGCGAGGACCCCGACACCTCGGCGAAGAACCAGCCCACGATGTTGCCCAGGCTGAACTCAGAGTCGGCGTAGCCGAGCATGGAACCACCTGAAGCAGGACTGCTCGTGACCGGCTTCCAGTTCTCGTGCATGCCCTTGTCGTTCGACGGCGAATTCTTCTCGCTGAAGTACGAGCTCGCATTCGAAGCCAGCTGGTAGAGGCTGTAGTTGTCGCGCTCCTTCTGGTCGTCCGCGGACGCCGGCGAAGAGGTCGCCATCATGACGACCGGCACGAACAGCGCGGCCAGGAGCACGAGGGCGAGCCCGCGCGCGAGCCTGCCCTGGCGGGCTCCGCCACCGCCGTGGCCGGCCCAGGCACGCAGCCGCGCCACCGCCGTGATGGTCCCGTTCATCGGCTCTCCTCTACTCCTCGCCTTCGTATCAGTGCTGACCTCGTTCATGCCTTGACCAGCTTCTTCGGCTTGGGCTTCCTCGCTGGCCGCCTTGCGCCGTCCTCGGGCTGCTGCAGGCTCTTCTTGCCGTCGCGGCGCTTGCCCCCGTCGCTCTGGCCCGCGTCAGCCTCACCGTCGCCGCCCTCGCTGTGCTTCCGGATGCTGGTGAGGTTCGCGCCCGGTGCCGGCTTGTCGTGCATGATCGCGTCCATCCGCGCCGCCTCTTCGGCCCTGGCCGCCTCCAGGCGGACCTGCCTGCGCTGGGCCTCGCGGTAGGGGTTGATCCCCAGTGCCAGGTCCAGGTGGAAGACCACGTTGGAGACGCCCCGGCGCAGGTACGTAAGGTTCTCGCCCTTGGTCGTGATGAGCTGGGCGAGATCCGGCGGAATCCGCTGGTGCAGCTGCTTCTGGTATTCCGCCACCGTGCCGTCGCGCATCGGGCCGAAGAGTGTGTAGTCCGCGGCGTCGAACTTGTTGAAGTCGCTGTCGGCCAGCACCGTGTCGACGTCGTTGTAGCTGTAGACCACCCGGCCGCCGCGCTCGTGCATATGGTCGAACTGGTCCTTGATGTACTTCTTCACCCGGTCGTCGATGTGCTCGGTGCCGTGGATGATCACCGTGTCGCCGAGCCCCAGCTTGCCAACGGCGAAGCCGACGATGTTCACCAGCTGCGCCATTGCCACGCCCTTGCCGCGGCGCATGAGCCGCGAGAAGTCGTAGACCACGCGCCGCGAATCCCGGACCCCGTCCACGGCCGAGGCCGTGTGGTTGTTGAACAGGTCGCCGTTGGTGCTCAGCATCGCGTTGGCGATGCCCCTGAGCACGTTGTAGGCGCGCAGCTGGTCCGGGTCGGTCTTGCTGGAGTTCAGCAGCGCCTTGTGCGCGGTTGCCAAGTAGGAGACGAACATCTGAAGACGCGGCACCTGGGTGTGCGGGATGTTCACCACGCGCAGGCGGTGACGCTGCTCCTTGGCGTTGTGCCGCCACATGCCCTGCTCGATGTAGAAGTCGGTCGCGGTGTCTTCGAGGGCGCTGCGGATGATCGAGCCGATCGCTCCGTCGCTGGTCTCGTAGAGCTGCTCGAACATCAGCTTGAGCTTCTCCATCTGGGCGGAGAAGACCGTCAGCTCGTCCTCCTCCTCGCCGAACATCTCGAACATGTTCACGTCGCCCTGATTCAGATCCACGCGCGAGGTGAGCCGCTCGAACTTCGGGCCGAGCTTGTCGAGGTTCGCTCCGTCGAGGATGAGGTGGACGACCTGGCCGTTGTTCAGCAGCGCCGCCTGAGAGATCTTCGAGCACCACATGTTGGCCACCCGCTGGCGGTCGAGGCACTCGCTGAGCGTGGCGTCGGCGACGATCGCGTGGTGGTCGTAGGCGTTGACGTCCATGAGCACGGCGCTGTTGTTGACGTCGCCGACCATGTAGCCGACGTACTCGCCGCCTCGGTCGTTGAGGCCATTGGTCACCAGCGAGTACGAGCCGGCCAGCTCGGTCGAAGTGAAGTGGAAGCCCTTGCCCTTCTTCTTCTCGTTGTTCTTCCACAGGCCCGAGAGCTCCTGGCGCTGCTCGCCGGCGTAGGGCGCAGCCTTCAGCGTGCCGAATCGGTCGATGTACAGACGCATGACCCGGTCGATCGTGTCGTCCAGGGTCGCCAGATCGGGGGCCTTGAGGAAGAGCCGGTTGTGCACCGAGAGGTAGCTCGCACCGTCCTGGATCTCGCCGATCGTGATCCCGAGGTCACCGGAGATCTTCGCGGCCTTGCGCTTGGAGGAGGTCGTGCCCGTCTCCTCCTGCTCGTTCGCATCCAGCCGGTCCAGCTTCTCCGACTGCTTGGTGTACGAGTCGATCCACTTCTCATCCATCCGCTTGACCTGCTCAAGCACGACGGCGGTGACCCGTTCGTCCAGGCCGTCCGGGATCCGGTCGATACCCCAGAAGGCGGCGAAGTTGTCGTGCGCGGCGTCGTCGTGGAAGTACGCCAGGATGCAGGCGACCGAGCCGTCGACCTCGAAGTAGTCGGAACGGAAGAGGTACTTCTCCTTCGGCTTCAGCGCGAGCAGGTGAGGGTAGGCGTCGAACGTGCCCTGGAGGTGCTTCACCTCCCGGCGGCGCTGCCACCAGTTCTTCTTCGGCTCGGCGGCCTCATCGGCTGCGCCGTCCACCGGCGCAGCATCCTGCACGCCCTCAGCCTGAGCAGCACCGTCCGCGCGCGGATCATCGACCACAAGCTCCGCGGTCTCATTCGTCTCGTCAGGCTTCTTTCCCGGAATGCCGAGCTGTGCCCGGACTTTCGTCATCAGCGCCATGGTGTCCTTCGTTCGTTCCTCGTCGTGGTGGCCGGCCTGGCGCTGGTCAGTTCAGCGACGCCTCGAGATTGAGCAGTTCGTCGTCGATGCCCTGGTAGAAGACCCGGAGCATCGGCAGGGCCTCCTCGCGGTCGAGCATCGTGGCTTCCTTGATCATCAGAGTCGAGCCGCCGACCTCGGCCTGGAGGACCTGGTGCCCCTTGCGCAGTGCGTCGGCGTTCTTGCCCTTGAGCAGCAGGTACTGGTGGATCGAGGTGAACTTCCCGCCCACGTGCTGCGCGAGAATGTCGTATTGCTCGTTCTGCAGCTCAATCAGATCGGGATCGCGGGCCTGCAGGGCCTGGTTGCGCCGCTCCAGGTTCGCCACCTGGTGGTAGACCCGCTGCGGCTCCTTCGTCGTGATGAAGCTGTGCTCGCAGGCCGTCTCGACCTTGCGCCAGAAGGAGTCGACCCGGTCGAGGATCCCGCCCCGGTCCTCGTCGAAGAGCAGATAGCTCGCCGAGCCGACGACCAGGTAGACCCGGCCTTCACCGCCGTCGGAGAAGCGGATCAGCCCGTCCTCGTCGATCCCGTCGATGCCGACGATCGAGTAGAAGTCCGTGGGGTTCGAGCTGCGGCGAGTAAAGACGTGACGGGCCTTCGGCGGCAGGTAAGCCAGGAAGGCCGGCACGCGCATGATGCGCAGCTCTTTCGTCTTCATCAGCCCGCCGAAGTAGGCGATCGCCGCCAGCCCCCAGAGGACGAAGAACGTGATGGCCACCGGTCCCGAGCTAGCCACGAACGTCGACGTGCTGAACCACAGCAGGGCGAGGATGCCCCCGCCGAAGAAGAGCAGCTGCTTGATCGGGGAGGGCTTGGCCGCCCAACCTCCCTTGCTCAGCGTGATCTCGTGGTCGAGGAAGCTCCTGTTCAGCGAACTCGGCACCTTATAGGACAGTTTCGCCATGAATCTCTCATCTCCCCCTGCGATCGCAATGGCCATTGCTCGGTCTATTGAAAAGCCCTCATGTATGAGGTGTGCAGATGACATCCTATCTTAGATAGGTCATTCGAATCGAGAATGAAAGGGGCTTGAATGGCGGCGCCCGATGGCTCGGACTCGCCAGTCCGAGCCATCGGGCGCCGTCTGAGCGGCTGACAGATCAGTCGCGCCGCGGGAGCAGAGGTGCTCAGCCCATCGCTACCGCCTCGAAGCGCGGGACGTCGTCGTCCAGGTCGAGCACGGCCAGCGCATCGGCTGAGCCGTCCCGGTCGAGGATCTCCTGATGGACCGGCATCCCATCGAGCACTGCCTGCTCCGAGTGCCGGAAGTGGTAGTGACCGGCGACGCACAGCGTCTCCTTGGCCGGATCGAGCGCCGAAAGCACCCGCGCGGTGTGCACCCGCTGTGCCTCGCGCGCGTACGCCGGATCGTCGGGGTGCCAGCCACGACCGTCGCCGAGCCGCTGGACCAACCCCGAGACCGCCAGCGCCTCGTGAGCGAGCACCACATCAGGGCTTGCCCGTGCGTGACTGGAAGAGGCCTGCCGGCCCCGCGGTCGTCTTCGACGACACGGCTTGGGGCAACTTCGTCTCCGCGGTGAAGAAGGGCAACCTCGCCTAGTAAGATCTTCTCGGCTTCTACGGCACGGGCCCGCCGCTCGATGTCATAGAAGAGCCCCCTGTCTTCCGACAGGGGGCTTTGTCTTGCCTAGCTCTGCTGCCGGTGCTCCTTCAGAGCCTCACGGCCAAGCTTCGCGATCTTCATGCGTCCAGGCCCGGCATTCTCAACGTACCCAGCCGCCATGAGGTACCGGAGGAGGGAGGCGGATCGCTTGTGGACCTTCACCAACTCCGCATCATCCACCCCTTCCAGGTACTCCAGGGTGGTGTACGTGTCATGGTCAAGCGTCATCTTGCTCTACTCCCTTGCTAACAGGGCTCATGCGCCGCTTCATGCTACGGAGCAGCCGGAGGTACCCAAAGGCGTACCAGCCGACGAACACTGCGGTGGGAACCAAGATTGCCAGCATGATGCTCAGCTCTAGTGTGGTGATCACTACTCGTTCCCCGCCCTTCCCTTGGCCCGGAAAGAGACTCTCACGTCCGGGATGACACCGCGGTCCTCGTGTCCGTTCTGCCACGCGTACTGAAGGATGTTGGCAGCGATCATCGGAGCCCACCGGGTGGCGTTGGACTGGTCTCCCTTGGCTTCCATGATGATCTTCAGGTCTTGATCCACCCTGTCCTGGACATCTTCCCAGGTCACACCCTCTCGGCCATGGTGCATTTCGCACTTCTTCTCCCAGCAGGACCAGCTGCTCGTTCAAAGCCCCAGAGCCCGGATCTCGCTACGCGTGACGCGTCAAATCATCCCGAAGTCACCCAGCTGCACCAACGAGGTGCAGCCTCTCGACGTCGGCGTCACCACTGCGTCGTGCAGGAACCGGGCGTCGCCATGGACATCGCCGATCAGGCCCACCTGATCTCCCATCTGCACGATGTCGTTCATCGTCCTCATCACATCCTTCTGTTGTCGCTGTCGTGAAAAGGCTGCAGCGGGCCCCGAGGTCCGGGACCCGCTGCTGCTCGTCAGTGCTCGTTCGGGCGTCAGCTGAACGACGGCACGATCTTCTTCTTACCGCCCTCTTCCTTCCAGGAGACGGCGGCATCGAACGTCTTACCCTTGGCCGAGACGAAGCCCTTGCCCTGGATGGTCTTGCCGGCCGCCAGGTCACGCCTTTGCGCATCGGTAAAAGTCACCTGGCACCAGGACCGCGGCGGCTCGTCGCCAGAGCCAAAATCGGGGACGATTTTCTTCGCCTTCGCGTCCCAGCTGACCTTGCAGCCGAAGGTCTTGCTGGTCCGCGCGCTGACGAAGTCGTCGATCTCCAGCGACTGGCCCGTCAAGAGCGCCGTGACCTCCGCCGGCGTGAACGTCCGGCCGGACCACTTCGTCGGCTTGTCCGGCACCTCCAGCTGGAACCCGACGAACTTGCGGCCCTTGTAGTCGCCGACGCCGAGCGCTCCGGTGGCCGTGTAGGGCTTGCCCGCATTGTTTGTGGCCTCGAACGAGATCGTCTCGCCCGCCAGCAGCTTCGCCACCTCGTCGTCGCTGAGCTCGTGGCCCGACCAGATCTTCTTGAAGGCGATCTTCTTCGGGCCGCCCGGAGCGGCCTGCCACACGCCCTCGGCGCGGGCGGCGACGACCTCCTTCTTCAGGCCCAGCTCGGCGCGCATGGACGCGGCGTTCTTTGTCATCGTGGCGATGTCCTCGCGCACCCAGTCGGCGACGACGGCCAGGCGCTCCTCGGCCGTCGCCGTCCCGGCGGCGATGTCGCGCATGTCGGCGTAGACCTTCTCAGTGAGCCCGAGGTCGCCGATGCGCGTGCCCGGCAGGAGCCGCCAGCTCATCTCGCCGGCCTGCGCCAGCCTGAGTTTCCGGCCTTTCTCCGTCAGCAGCGGGTACTTCGCCTTGTCGTTGGTGACCTCCGAGTACGTCGAGGTGCGGGTCGCGCCCGTGCCCACGTCGCGCTTCTCCAGCTGCTTCATCAGCCACTTCATCGTCGGATGCTCGGGGCGCTTGTTCGAGCCCTCGAAGATGAACGGCTCCGCGGTCTGGCCCAGGCCCTTGCCGGACTCGTTCTCGTCGCCTTCGGCACTGTGGTCGCCGGCGTCCGGATCGAACACGGCCCGCCAGCCGGGGCTCTTGGGCACGTTGGCGATGCCGACGAAGTCCGGGTACTTCTCCACGTGGCCCTTCTGCTGCTCGTAGAGGTAGTCCTCGGCGAGCATGGCCAGGTAGTTCTTCGCGAGCATCTCGTAGATGAGCCGTCCGGCCTTGCCGTACTTGTGCTCGACCTCGTCCAGCGAAGAAGGCACCTTCGGTCCCGGACGGTTCGCACCGTGCGCGCCCTGGGGCTTCACGTGTGTGGACCGGGGCTGGCGGTGCGTCAGAAGGCCAGCGTCGACGCCGACCACGGCGGCGATCTTGTCGACCAGCGGGGCGAGGTCCTTGAACTGCTCCGGCGTGATCGTCTTGTCCTCGGTGCGCGGGTACGAGACGACCTGGTCCTCGTACATCTTCTGGTAGGTCGAGAGCGTCAGGTTCGCCTTCACACCCTTGCCGACGAGCACCGAGGACAGGGACGCCAGGTCGAGCAGCTTCGGCGGCGCGGTCTTCTTGCCCGCCTTGCTGTCCAGGACGACAGGGGAGGGGCCGTACTGCTGCGGCACCTGGCCCTTCTGGTCGAACCGCGGCTCGTCGGGGTTCGTGTACATGACGTCGTTCTCGTCGCGGAAGCGGTTCTGGAAGAACGGCTTCTTGACGTACGCGTCGTAGGCCTTCTGCTGGTCGCCGACGAGAGAGACCATCGCCGACTTCAGCCGGCCCTGGCGCAGCACGAGGTCCTGGCCGGACTGGCGGCCCATCGCCGTGGCGATACGGGTGAACTGCATCGAGAGGAAGTCCCACTGCGAGCGGTACATCGCCTTGCGGTAATCGCCCTCGTCCTGCATGGACTTCACCGGCCGGCGCTGCTCGAAGGCCTTCTGGATCGACGCCTTCGACTCGTCGGTGAACTCCATGCGGCTGAACCGCTTGCCGTGGAAGCCGAGTTCGTCGATCGCCTCCCAGAAGAGCAGGTCGCCCTCGCCGGACGGATCCAGGTCCGTGGCGATGACGATCTCGGCACCGCGGCCGCACGCCGCACGCAGAGCCTTGATGACGTCCGCGACGTTCTTCTGCGGCTCGCGCTTCCACGAAAGATCCTGCAGGTTCCACGGCAGATTGCCCAGGTCCCACCTCTGATAGGCATCCGCGAGCGAGGAGTCCACCATCGCGTGCGGCTGGGCGAACTCATAGAGATGACCCCTCAGGCTCGCCACCTCGTAGGCCGTGCCCTTGTAGCTGCCCTTCGTCCCACCGAGGGCGCTGGCCATGTTCCTCGCCGCGCTCGGCTTCTCCGCGACCACGATCGCGACCATGTCGACTCCTTATCCTCATTGACTCAGAAGCGAGTGCGAGTCTACTCGAAAAGGGCGGTTGAATGGGAGTCAAAAGGGGTCCGAAAAGGCTATGAATGGCGCGAGGATCATGCAGAGAAGGCCGGCGCCAGCACGCTGTTCGGGCAATCACCGCTCGTCGAAAAAGCGAAGACCCCGAGAAGCTGTGCTTCTCGGGGTCGTCGTCTGTCGAGCGCTATTACCGAGTCGGCATCGCCACGCCGATTCTCCCACTCGCCCATGCGCGTGTGGCCGACATGGATCGCGCCACAGCTCTCTTCGCACCAGTACCAGCTCGTCGACGCGTCTTCCCCGAGCTTCGCGGGGATCTCCTGCTCACTCCGGTAGCGGCGCTTGAAGGCCCACCTCCCTTCGCGCTGCGTCCGGCATCCGCGCGGCGCGTCCTCGGGCCGCGAGGCGCGCGCGGCCATACCCGCACACCGTGGAGTGCAGTACAGGCCGAGGTACACCGGGTCCTGGGCGCGGAGGCCCAGGCCCTTTCCGCACGTCTTGCAGCGCTGCCGGGCGGGGAAGAACTTCTCCTTGCTTGTCGTGGTTAGCGAATCGGCCGTCCTTCCCGCTCGCGCTCGAGCCTCAGCTGCTTCCTGGTCGCCTCACGGGCCTTGTCCCGGAAGTAGATCGCCTCCTTGTGCGTGATGGGCGCGTCATGAAGGTTGTGCGAGCCCCGCAGGAAGTTCTCCGTGCGGTCGGCGATGGAGTACGCCAGCGCCTGCTCGACTACCGCGCTGGTCTGGCGCACCTCGCCCAGCTCGTCGCGCAGCTTGCGCAGCAACCCGTCCCGCTCGCGTTCAGCGGCCTCGATGTTCGCCAGGCGTGCCACCACGCTGCCCAGCAGCGGGTCGCGGGAGCGGAACAGCTCGACGGCGCGCTCGGTGGCAGGATCGGCATCAAGGTGCAGGTCGAGTTGCGCCAGCAGGAACGCCGTCACCAGCGTGCCCTGGCTCAGCCGCTGGCTGAACTCGCGCGCGGCGCTGTCGCTCACGCCCAGCTCACGGACCGCGGCTGCTCGCAGCTGCTCCCGCAGCGCGTTCATGATGCTCTCGGGCAGCGCCTTGATGTGCGGCTGGCTCTGCACGCCGGCGAGCCGAAAGCCCGACTGGGGGAGCGTGGCGGTCTCGGCTGTGCTGCCCGAGCCCCCCTTCGAGGCCGCGCTCTGTACGGCGTCCTGTTGGTCGGTGAGCTGGAGCGAGCCGGGCGTTACATGCTCGGGTTCATCCGGTGTGGCGACGACGTCGTGAGAAGTGACTTCCGCTGCGGCAGCGTCCTTGACGTCTGGCTGTGCCCCGGGAGCCGGAACAGCATCAGTCGCAGGGCTCGCCGGCGCACCGCCGGGGAGCACCCCGGCAGTTCCTCCCTGTCCACCGCCGTCACCACCGCCACGCTGGTTGGATCCGCCGGCCCGCTCGGAGTCGCCGGCGTCGGGCTCGTAGTCCGGCTCCAGGTCCAGGCGATCTGCTTCGGCGTCCACGTCGGGATCGGCCTGCGGACCTTCAACCTCGGGTTGAGGATCGACGTCGCCGGCCTCATCAAGCTGTGCCTCCGGCTCGGGCGTTGCCACCTCAGGCTCAGGCTGTGCCGCCTGGGCCTGGACGCGCTTGAGCTCCTCGCTCCCGCCGCGCCGGTAGGCGTCGAGGAAGGACGTGTCCACCTCCATCACCTCGGCGGTGGGTGTGGCCGCTTCCAGCATTTCTGCGAAGTCCCGGCTCATCCGAGCTCACCGTCCTCGTCATCCAGGAGGTAGTTGTCGCCGCGGGTGAGCCCGATGAGGGAGTCGAAGCCTGTGGTGACGACGCGTTCGAGGTTCGCCGAGTTCTTCGCCAGCGCCGCGACCTGGTCGACAAGCTCGTTGAGCCGCGCGATCTCCAGGGTCGGCAGGTCGTAGTCGAGGTTCTCGCGCCGGATCTTCTCGACCACCGCCTCGGCCACGTACTCGTTCACCGAGGAGAACCCGCGCTTGTCAGCCCAGTACTCCGCGCGCTGCTTGTCGTCCGGATCCAGCCGGACGAACATGCCCTGGCGCCCACTACTGCTGTTCTGCGTCGCGCCCGGCGGCTTCTTCTTCGTGCCGCGCACGGGCTGCGTCGTCTTCTGCAACTCCTGTGTGACGGTCATGCGCGGCTTCTCCTTGCCTTATTTTACTGATCTATGAGGCCATCTTATCAACACTACTCGATAAGCCATCTGCACTCTTTGTGCTTCCGCTCGAATACCAGTAGAGTCGCAGCCGCGCCCAGTCAGTCCCCCCTGGCGGCGCATCGCCGCAGCAGGTGGCCCTGCTCGATTCCTTTCCTCTCGGGCGGGGCCGCCTGCTGCGGACCACGCCCACCTTCGCGTGACGGCGAGAAGAGAAAAGGCCCGGTGCGACACATCGCACCGGGCCCTTCGTCTGCCTGATGGACTCCCGCTCAGGGGCCGGGCATGGGAGTCGGCGTCGCATTCGTCGTGCAGTCGACGAGCCCCTGGGTGAACCTCGGCGACTGCCAGATCGCCTTGTCCTTGTCGTTCGGCAGGTGTTCGACGATCGACCCGGTGCCGAGGGGTGCGCCGCCGGCGAAGAAGTGCAGCGCCTCCTGGCTGAAGCCCTCGTTGTACACCAAGGTCGACAGGCACTGGCCGGCCGCCGCGTAGGTCTTCTTCTGACTCTCGTCCCGGGCGTAGGAGGAGAACATGGAGACCAGGCCCTTGGTGAGCTCAATAGACGAGTTGACCGGCTGATCCGCGCGGACCTGGTAGGCCGGCTTCAGGTTCGGCTTGCCAGCTACAGGCTTCGCGGCTGCCTTCGGCGGCACGTAGCTCTGAGTCTTGGGGCTGCTGCCGTTCGGGAGTACAGCCTTGTCGATGCACGCGTCGAAGTCCTCGCGCAGCGACCTCGAGGCCAGGAGCGCAGCGTCGCCCTCGCTCACCTTGTTCAGTCCGTCGATGGCTGCACCCATGTCGTCGCTGTCGGCCTTGACGATGTAGGCCAGCGCCTCCTCCGGCATTCCCGCCCTCCGCGCTGCGCTGGCTAGGCAGGCCCCGCCGTCCTTTCTGGAACTCTCAGTGCCCTGGAAGGCGAGCTTGTCCAGCGCCTCGCCGAGGGCCATATCGGTGACCTTGACGGTGCTCATGGTCGGACTCGGCGCAGACGGCGCCTGGGTTGTGCTGCCGTCGCCACTGGAGCATCCGGCGAGCAGAACGCCCGCGGCCACAGCGAGTGCTGCGGCCGCGGGTGCAGCCTTCCTCGTCCTCCAGGTCTTCATCGCTTCTCACCTCGCCTCTCCTGTCGCTGACCAGTCCGATTGAATCGACTGGCCTTCGAGGGTATCTTATCCAAATGCTTATCGAATGGCAGTCTGCGATGAGTCGGAATGCCGCGAGGTAAGGGGGTGCAGAGGGCGCGCCGAGCGGGGCTCGGGCGCGCAGGGTGCCTGCGGGTCTGTTTGGCGCTTGGGGATCAACGGAGTTGATCCGGAGGGCTCTGTGACACGTCGTGCGCGTGTCGGCTACGGGTGGCCCCTTCTAGGGCGGCTGTTCGTGGGCTTCTCGTCTCCTCCTACGAAGGACTGCTCGTCATGACTGCTCTTGCTTCTGCTCGGGCCACCACCGACGTCGATCTGCTGACGCTCACGCTGCTCGTGAGCAGTGACCAGAAGACCTGGCACCCGATCGTCTTCAAGGGTGAGAGCCCGGCCTACGTCGACAAGCAGGCCGCGGCCTGGCTCAAGGGACGGCCGGACCTCGCCGTCGAGATGGACGACTCGACCTGCTGCGGCGAGTTCCCCAGGACCTTCAACGAGATGTTCGCGTCCATCGCCCGCGACCGGCAGCTCGTGCAAGTGCAGACGCTCTGACGCGCATCCGGCTTTCAGAACGAGAGGTAGGACCGACCATGACTCTGTCTGCTGTGCACGTCCCTGCGCCCATGAAGTCCGGGCCGGTCGTCTACACCAACCAGCAGCTCCTGCACGTGCTCATCCACCTGGCGCAGGGAGAGAACACCCTGGGACGTCGCACCTTCGAACAGCGCCGCAGGGGCACCGATCCATCAGCTCCGCTTTACGAGCGCCGCTTCGGCAGCTGGAACCGTGCGCTGGAGCTCGCGGGTCTCGCCGTGATCGAACAGCCCCAGCAGCTCCAGACTGCGACGACGAAGTGGACCCAGAAGCAGCTCATTGCCGCGATCCGGCAGTGCCGGAGGGAGACGGGATCCACGACGCTAGCGGCCTACGAGGCCTGGCGCACGGATCCGGCGGACCTGAAGGGTGATGTCCCGCCGGCCACCACCATCCGCTTCCGGATGGGCAGTTGGTCGCGGGCGACAGAGCTGGCTTGCGGCTGAAATCCATCGGCATCTGCGACACCGTTCGATCCCCGAATGCGGCGCTGAACCGCAAGGGTCTGGAAAGGGGAACTGTTATGTCAACCGAAAGCGGCCTCTCACGGGTCTCCGCGTACGAGTCCATGTGAAGGGTGAGACCGTGTATGGGCTCGCCAGGGTCCGCCACAGGGATGGTCACAAGCACGCTGGCCACTACGAGGTGGAGCGTGTCTCGGCTCCCCCGATTCTGGTTCCGTTCGGGGATGCCGAACCGGGACCGAACGCCGATCAGATTCCGCCTGGGGTGGAATTTCCGGATCGTCGTGTGGCCTATCGCCCGCTGTTTGCTGAACCCGGAGTAAAGGAGACATCCGCCAGGGTCTCTGGTGCAAACGTTATCTTCCCCGGAAACATGGAAAGGCTCCGGGAACTGATCGCGCTTGTCCAATCGGGCTGGACCGTGCACTGGACCAGTCACGAGGCCAACGAGTTCCGGGGGCAACTGAGCATTGCCGAAGTCGGTGTATCCGAAGTGAGGATGAATCCGACCAAGGGAGCGCCGAGCCGGTACACATGGCCACTGGTGACGATTTCACTATTGAGGGTACCGCCATCACCAAGTACAAGGCTGACCATGCATACACCGGCGGTCGAGCGTCCACATTGACGCTGCGGTTCGAAGCGCCGCGCTAACCAACAGCCCTGGATCAAAGGGTTCTATTCGAAAGTGTAGCGGACGTTTGAGCCGCCGAAGTAACCGCGGACGACATGCGGCTGGCGTTGGCGGCGGTGGAAGTACCTGCGTCACAAGAACCGCGGAATCCGTCCCGCCCCCCCCCGACCGGTACGCATCACCCGGAGTGACCGGGAACTCAAAATGCAAGGCTTCCGCAACGCCGAGAACCAACAACTACGGACACGCTGTGTCACCACCCGCCGAGTCCGCGGACACCCCCGCACTACTCAACTTTGAAAACCCCTCTCTTTGCGCTGTGCGCTGTCCAGCCCTGCGCAAATCCCACCACGACCGAGCCGAGGACCCCATGACCGTCATCGCCGCACCGATCACTGACCTCCTCCTGACCGACGCCGCGTCGGCCGAGATAGCCCGTACAGTCACCGCGCAGTTGCCCGAGCTGGAGTGGTGTCCCTTCTGCTCCTACGACGAGACCAGCGAGCCGGGCCTGCCCCGCGACATCGTCACATGCATCGTCGAACCCGCCCTGCCGCCCGAGGACTGGGACCCGGGCTGGGGCCAGGGCCCGCTGTACGAGGTCACCTACCTCTCCTGCGGCCACACCCTCGCCGAGCTCTGCGAGTCGGCGGCTCCACGCTCCACTCACCGAAAGGACCTTCCCCATGTACCCCCTGACGCCATTACAGAGCTTGGCGCTCCTCTTCATCGTGTTGGCCATCGTCGCCTGCATCCTCTGGATCGCCCGTGAGATCAGCACCCAGACCCGGACGCCGGCACCGGCCGCGCAGCGCCCGGAGACCGACGGGTCCACACCCATCGTGCACATCGCGGTCCACCGGCCGGACGAGCCCTACGACCACGAGAAACACGGTCTCTGAAGATCAGCACTCCATTCATCTGACCGCCCTCAACTCCCACGCCTGGGGCTGCCGTCCATCATCGAAGAGGAAGGAATCCGCACCCATGACCAATTCCCGACGGAATCGGATCATCACAGTCGAGGGTCGGCAAGGGACCATGGCGCGCGGCCAGTCGCCGACCCGTCACGAGTCGCACCTGGCCCCGGTGAATCTGACCAAGCCGTACGTCTACGGGCAGAGCGATCCGGCATCCCGGCCAGCGGCGTAAGCAGCGCATTGCTCGGGACGTCGTCAAGTCCGTGCTGTCGCGGGCGACGCGCATGGTCGAGCGGCCCACCGAGCGCTCGGAGGGTGAGCCGACGGTCCGGGAGCAGCTGACGTACGCGCGCATCGTGATCGACGACATGCTCCTCGACCTGGACGCCGGTGATGTGAAGGAGCAAGACGCCCGGTCCCTGCTGCGGACGGTCGAGGACATCTACGCCCAGGTGCCGGGCGTCGAGGTGATCGAGGTCGAAGATGCGAGCGCGTCAGCAAAAGGGCGAGCCTCAGTTCCGAATGAAGGTCCGTGAGTACGAGGGGCGCAATTTCAGTCAGGCATTTGTTGTGCACGTCGATGGAACACGCACGCCCATCAGTGGGGAGGAATGAACGTGGCGAACAAGGAGACCGAGTCGGACAACGAGCCGGAGACGTATGTCAGGTATTCGGCGTTCAGCAGGGAGGTTCGGCCGATCGGTGAGCCGATCACTCATGCGTTCAAGCCGAGCGAACTGCACAAGGTGCATTTCTGCGAGTGTCCCGCGTGCAAGGGAAAGAACGGAATTCAGGAACAGGACGGGGCGTAATTCAATGCCGAAGATTACCGAGCTGGGCATGGATGACGACCTTCCCGGTGCGCGATGGGACCGCGAGACGAAGGCGCAGATGATCACGGATGGTGCGGAGCCAGGCATCCACCGGTTCGAGCGGCTGCCGTCTTACGAGGGCTACGCCGGTATGTGCGCGTGCGGGTTCCGGACGCCGCAGCCCTCGTACGAGCATATGGGCGACCTGACCAGGCTCATCTGGGAGCACCTGGAACGGGACGTCTTCCCGCCGGTCGATGAGGCCCTGCTGCTGAAGGAAGCCCAGTTGATCAAGCTCGGCGACCTGATCGGCTACCACCGCCTGGTCGAGGCGACCGAAGGGCACGGCATCCGGCACGTGGGCTGGCTCGTCGCCGGGACGCGCGGATCGATGCGCCTCAAGGACAGCGCGGAGTTCGGCGCCTTCCAGGGCTCGTGGATCAAGTTCAGCACCGAGAAGCAGGAGGGCTGAACATGGCAGTCGTCGGCTACACGTATGCACACGACAACCTCTGCCCCTCCTGCACGGTCGGACGGATGCGAGCGAACGGCATCAAGGTCGCCCGCAGCAGTGAGCAGGACGAGGCCATCCGACGGGCCGCCGAGCGGGTCGGAGTCGACTACAGCGACGAGCGTTCCTACGACTCCAGCGACTTCCCGAAGACGATCACCAGCCAGCAGGCCCGCACGGAGCTGACCGAGCTGCCGGACGGAGAGCGCGGCGAGATCGAAGACGAGAAGTGCGACCGGTGCGGGAAGTGGATGAAGCTCGGGGAGAAGTCGCCGACCGAGGCCGGTCTGACCCGCTGGGTCCGCGACGACTACGAGCTGCCGCAGGCCCTGGCCCGAGAGATCGCCAGGAAGTTGCGCGAGTGGGGCCTGTCGCACCCGGAGTTCATCACGGAGGACAACGTCCGCCAGGCCGCCGCGATGTTCCCGCATGACTACGCCACCGTGCACGCCGAGGGCAACCCGCAGCGCATCGTGCTGATGCCCACGCCGCAGTACGACAACGACCCCTGCTTCTACTGCGAACAGCCCTGGGAGAAGCACACGTTCACCTGCACCACCTGCGGCAACCACGTGCCGGCCGATGCGCCGCACGGCCACGAGGTCCAGGTCAAGGGGCAGATCAAGTTCCGTGAGGCCAAGCCCACGACATGAGAGGGAAAACATCCATGCCCGCAGTCTCCGAGCCGTACGACGCCAACGGATCGCACAACGTGCTGACCGACATGCTGGCAGCGCTCCGCAGCACTCAAGGCCGAGGCGTGAAGCTGACGCCGGTTCAGAGCGGATTCCTGGAGCACTTCGGTGCGATCGACCAGGCGGCCCGCGAGGGCGGCCGACTCCCGGACGCCTGGCACGCCAAGCCCGGCATACAGACCGATCGCCCGCACATGACGGCTCTCGCGGTCGCCGGTGACCGGGTGATCTCCGAGGAGAATCGCAACATCCTCAAGGTCAAGTGCGGGGAGCTGCGGTCGGCGCTCGAAGCGTGGAAGCAGCTCAAGGCGGAGGGCGACAGCCCGCGCGCCGAACGCGAGGAACTGGAGCGAGCGGCCGGCGAAGCAGAGAACGTCGCCAAGCCGCGTGCCAGGAGGCGTACGAGACCTATGTCAAGGACCAGAGCGGCAGCCTCACCGACAACGTCTACGGCGTTCTGGTCGACGACTGAAAGGCGGGCCCGGCCGGTGCAGGCATCGGATGCGTCCTCCCTTACGCATTTGCGGGTTCAATTCCCGCGCCGGGCACCAACCCCAATTCCCTTACTCATGTGAGGAGTTCAAGCATGCCTGAAACCAAGTCCAACAAGCTCGGTACGGAAACCGGAACTTACGTACTGCCCTGCGGCTGCAAGATTTACGTCTACTTCCCCGGCGGCACGATCCATTTCGCAACCGACTCGGTCACCACGAAGTGCCCGGAGCTGTCGCGCCTGTGGTCGGACTACTGGGCGAGCTGCCGCAATGATCACAACTGGACGTCGCTCAACAACTACCTCGCGTGCCTGCGGCACGTCGGCGCGTGGGAGGGCCGCATCGCATGGTGTGAGGCCGAGCGCGACCGCTACCCGAACCCGGCTGACAGCTACGACTCCCCGACCCAGCAGACTGAGATGGAGGAGCAGGGTGCGCCAGTCGCTTCCTGAAATCAGGGTCCGCATTCAGCATCCCGACGAGCCGGACGCCTACTCGTGGTGGGACTTCGACACCGAGGACGCAACAGAAATCCTCGCGGGCCGGAGGTTCCCGTACGTCGTGGAAGTCGTGGACGAGGCTGGCCAGCTCCTGGGCGACGTCTCGAATCTGGTCGCGGGCCCCGGCATCGAGGGCACCTACCGATCGCCGTGGGGCATCCCGGATGCGGCGGTGGCCTACTACGCCGTCGACTGCTGGACGTACGCGTGCGGCATTGGAACCGGCACTCTGTTCCGGTTCCTCAGCGGCATCTACCGCGTGATCAGCCCCGAGCACATCGACCAGGACTACAGCGTCGGCTACGCGACCGGCTTCCTGATCTGCCAGGAAACTGGCGGGCTCTCCCCGATGCGGATCTGCATCGAGCACGCCATAGACCGGGTGCTGGAGCTGACCGCGCCGAAGTGCTCGGCGATCCACTGCAATGCCTGGGCCACACACGTCCTGGAAACCGCCAACCCGTACTACCAGGCGGGATTCCGGATGGTGGGTGAACCAACCCGACGGGAGCCGATGTGCGAGCCGTGCGGCAGGAGCGAGCTGGACAGCAACAGCGCCAAATACCGCAAGCCGACGCTCACCAAGGAGACCGTATGAACTACGACACGGGCGACTCGTGGGACGCCTACATGATGCGTCACAACGGCTACGACACCGACTCCATCCGGGAGTTGGAAGGCAAGGGTTACCCGGTCTGCGATTTCAACTGCTGCCTGGAGAAGCCCGGCCCGGACGCCCCGCGGTGCGCAACGGTCATCCACGACCCGAGCGACCCGCCCGAGGAGCAGTGCCGGGGCGTGGCCACGCACACGATGTTCTACTCCCTCCGCGACCGGGACACGCAGACCCGCGAGTACTTCCACGGGCCCGCTTGCCTTCCGTGCGTACGCGGCTTCCGGCGGCGGCCGGCACTCCAGGTGACGGCCTACTTGATCGGCCAGGAACCGACCCCGCTACTTGTGCCGGGGAATGCAGACTCGACACAAACTGATCAGTCGGACAGTAAGAAGGGAAGTAGATGAACGTCCCGTTTCACGACATGACCGCCCGGGAGCAGAACGAGACCCGCGCGGAGTGGGCGCACGAAGCGCTCAGAGCGTTCGATGAACGCAGCAGCCAGAACTACTTCGGCAAACCAGCCAGCGACACGACGAACGACGTCCTGATGGAGACCGGAGGCGACCTGGTGTGCGCCCTGATGCACCTGGCCCGCCTGATCGGGGCCGACCCGAGTGCCCTGCTGGAGAAGGGCCGCAACGACTTCGACTCCGATGTCCGAGAGGAAAGCCAATGAGAACCGAAGCGCAGGGGTGGACGATCGTCCACCAGAAGCGCACCCAGTGGCTCGGCGAATTCGACGGGGTCTTCCTCGGTGAACGCGACGGCAACTGGCTTGCCGGGCGGATGTTTCGCGGCCAGAGCATGCACGACGGGTTCGATGAGAACGGCGAGTGGTGGTACGCCAACCAGTACGCCTGGAAGGCGGAGCACGAGGCGTCCCGGGCGCTGCACGCGGTGCGTGAGTACGTGCGGCTGTCAAAGGAGGCCGCGCAGTGCTGGGACGGCATTTTCGAGCAGCGGGCCGGTGAGGCGGTCGACCGGCACTGGGCGAACCGTGTGCCACTCGTCGGTGTGGCGGACATGTCGTCGCTGTGGGTGCGTCCCGGACTGACCGGTGACATTCGGAGCGGCACCTACATGCTGCCAGCCGTGGAGGCGAAGTACGACCTGCTGAAGCTCATGCGGGCCGCCTACTCGGTCCACGAGGCATTCCGTGACTCGGAGCAGTGCAAGACCGGCTCCGCGCTGCACAAGACGTACGAGGCCGCGATCGGGGCGGCCGGCCCGGTGCGCCTGAGCGTGGCTGGCGACCGCTTCGACCTGCGTTACGAGGGCCGCTACAACGACTCCGACGAGCGCTGGGGCCGCACCTGGACCCGCAACCCGCACCCCGGTCGGACTACCGCATGAAGACCGAGTACAGCGGGCGGAAGATCACCATCAAGAAATCGTCGATGAAGTACGGCCCGTGCACCTTCACCATCGGCGACTCCGAGCCCGTGACGGCGCGCGGCGACATGATGGAGCGTCCAGGCGAGCCGATGAACGTGCTCGGTTGGATTCACCGGCAGATCGACTTGCTTGACTCGAAGCCCGTCGAGCCGCTCATGTCCGCGTGGTGGTACCGGCCGGGCACGGTTGAAGATTGCCCGAGCACGAAGGGCAGGGACCGCGGTCCTCACCTAAGGCCGGTTAACGGACCTTGCACCGAAATCTGGTGCGTGCGCCAGGTCAAGATCGAGGCGCAGCGGGCGAAGCGGCGTACCGGCATCACGGCCGCGACCGTGTCCGCAAAGCTGACGCGCGCCGGATTTACCCGGGCCGATCTCAACTGGGATAGCACCGCGCGCAACGACGGCTTCAACGCGTCCGGAGAGCAGCGCAACCGACGCGTTCGCATCTCGTGGCGCGGCACCGATTACCGGGTGAAGGAACTGCAAGGGGAGCTGCCGAAAATCGGCGCGTTCCTCAAGAGCAAGGGCCACCCGGTGCGCATCAGCGGCGACGGAGGCTACTCGCTGTGGGTGTACCCCAGGGGACGCGCCGAGCCCACCGAGGGGCAACCATTCCCGGCTCAACAGGATGCGCCCGCCCACGCCGAGGAGTTGGTTGCCGAAGAGGGCAACTACCTGGTGACCAAGCAGGAGGGGAAGTACATCTCTCGCGCGATCGTCGAGCGGGAGCGCGCGGTGACCCTGGTGAGCGCCGCGATCATCTCGGGCGCCGAGGCTACCGCCGACGGCGGCACGGTCACCCTCGTGTACGAGGACGGCGTGCGCCTGCTGGTCGCCCGCACTTTCGACAGCGGCGACCAGGTGATTGTGAACGCGGGCAAGCCGAATGAGTTCTTCGGCGTGATCATTCGTCCCGCCCGCTCCGGCTGCTTCCGCGTCCGTGAGCCCGAGCACGGCACCGCGTGCGACTACCCCGCCGAGGAACTCGCGCGCGCCGAACCCGCTCAGGCCGAGGCGCCGCTCGATATGACCGGACTGACCGCCTACACCCTCGGCATCATCAACCTCGCCCGGTCCAAGGGCCTGCGGCCCGCCTGGAGCACACCACGCGGCAACACCCGCCGCCTGGCCCTGAACACGGTTGGTCCGCACGGCGCGTTCGGCAGCATCCAGATCGGCAGGACCAGCGGGAAGGTGCTGCGCGCCGAGGTGATCCCCGGCAACGACGGCAAGCCGCAGCACGCCGAGGGCACCAACGCCGTCCGCGCGCTCCTCACCGAACTCCCGGACACTGCCTGCACCGAGGGCTGCACCGCCCCCTCGCCCGCAGCCTGCCGCGAGCCGGGCAGCGGCCACCCCAACGTCCCCGTGCCACGCCGCTGCCCCGGGGAGCTGTGCGCCAACGGCCAGCCCCGCTCGGAGTGCTCCGAGACCGACCCATGCGAGCCCTGCTGGCAGGACCAGCAGGAGGAGGGCGACGCGATCGAGGCCAGCATGGGCCTGTGCTGAACCGCGCACCACCAGCCCCCGCCGACCGGCGGGGGCCGGGCCGTTGGCTTGCTCATGCACGACGAGCACGTGCGCCACGCCGGGGCGCACGGAGGCCCAGCACCCAGCCCATCCCGCACACCCGAAGGCATTGACGCAGGTCACCGTCCCACCCCGCACCTGGCGATGTCCGTAGTTTTCTCCCTGCCGGGCAGCGGCCACCCAACTCCCCCTCGCCGCACCGCTGTCCGGCACCCCGCCAACCCTCATCTGCGGGTGCCCGCCTGCTACCCGGGCACCCCCGACCCCGAGAAAAGGAGCACACCCGTGAACCTCGACACGCCCGCCATCGCCCCACCGCTGCCCGAGCCGGACCCGGCCGACTTTCCCGCCTACCTCACCCCGCGTCCGTGCACGAAGAAGGCCATCCGTCTGTCCCACGGCATCGCCGTGCACCAGTGGTCACAGGACGGCCGCCCCGTCCGCTGGGACATCTACCAGTACGGCCCCAGAGTGGGCACCTACAAGACCGAGCGAGGCGCGCAGGCCCGGATCAATCGGCTGATCGCCGACGCCGCCGCCACCTGACCACCCCGCCGAGACACACCGGCCACCAACCCCGCCCGGGGCGGCCCGCGGGCCCGCACCCCTCCAAGCCGCAGCACCCCACCTCACCGCCAGCCCATCCGCCGTCCGTAGCGTTGTTCGCGCCGTAGAGGGGTGGCCGGGCAGACAGGCCCAGCCACCCTTCCCCTCCGCGGGACACCGGGGCGCGAACACGGTGGCCGAGCGGCCCTCCGCCTCCGCCGTCGCCCTCCATCCTCTGGTGAAATGCACGTGTTCCAACGCTGCGCTATTCAGTGGCCTTGAGGGCCCCGACGCAGACATCCATCACTGCCCGGTCACCAGATAGGCGCCCAAAGTGCCGCCGATGCCAATGTCGCGAGTGACGCTCCACCCTTCCGCTTCAAGGGCATAGCGTCGGCTCCAAGCGCCGGTCGGTAGTGAACGTGGACGCGACCGTCGTCTGCGACGCCAGGCGTGGCGCGCTCGACTCGCTCCAGGAGGCCACGCGCATCAGCAGACGCAGCGACTCTCCGGACAGCGGAAATGGTTGGCATGTCAAGTGCCCCTTCGCCTTGGACGACTAACTCGGGCCTACAGGGCCAGACTTGCAGGTAGAGCTCGTGGTCTGCAGGTTAGCCTCACGCCTTTTGGCTATTTGGCCGTTTCCCACAGACGCCGCCTATCCGGCCGACCAACTGCGGGCACAGCCGCTGCTGTAGTCCGCTGACCGGCCTCGGTCCGTGTCCCCGCGCCCCCGGCCCGGTCCGGATTCCTGGTCGGGCCCGGATCTCGGGGGTGGGGCCGGTTCACCCGTCGCCCTGCACGTCGCCCCGCCGTGCGCACCGGTGTTCTTGCTGGTCACGGGCCCGTGTGGGGTGGTGTGGGGGCCGTAGTTTTCGGGGTGTGCCGGAGGGGCGGGTGATGCCGTCGAGCCCCGCCCTTCCGGCTGTAGGGGTGCCGCCCGTGCGTGTGTGGTGTCGGTGACCGCGCCCCTGCCCCCAATTCCCCTTTTACCCACTAGCCCCCGGTGTTCATTGCTCGGGGCGTGTTGCAGGAACGAGGCGTTTGACAGTGGACAAGAAGGCTCTCAAGGCTGTGGGGCGTGGCGCGGTGTGTGTCTGCCAGCGCTCGCGTGCCGCCGCGCCGGTGCCGGTGCGGCTGCTGGACGTCGGCCGTCTGTGGCGGCGCGAGATGCTGGGGCACGAGGTGGAGCACTGGACGGTGGACCGCTGATACCCGCTGCCAGGAAGACCCCGACCAGCGGTGGAGGGTGGGCTATCTGGCCGTCACGGTCCGCGCCGACGCCGGATACGTTCCGGCTCGGGCGGCCGCCGATCTGGCCGCGCTCACTCTGCCCACGCTGCCCGTCGAGCCGGGCGACGCGATGAGCGTGCTGGCCCACTTCGACCGTGCCCTTCCCCCGCACATGACCTTGACGATCGTCAACTCACGTCACCTGACCGGCCGTTGGTCCGGCTCCGGCGCCCGCTCCACCTCCCAGCCGCAGCAGGAGCAGCAGGGGGAGGGGGGCGGGCGGCTCACGGAGCGGGCGCTCGCCGCCCAGCTCGCCGACCCCGCCGCCCCACTGATGGCCGGGGCACTGCGGCTGCTGGACGGCACAGCACTTCAGGCACTCGCCGAGGCGAGTACCCGAACCGCCCGGCAGGTGTGGGCGGACCGCATCATCGAGCGGGTCAGGACGCTGGTCGCCGAGGAGCGGCCCGCACCGGGCGAACCGGTCGTGTGCGCCTACTTCAGGCCCATGCACGGCGACCGCATCACCTGGCATCCCGTCATCGCCGCGCTGTCGGCGGGCGAGGACACCCCGGACCTGCGCTACCGGGCGACTCCCGCCACCCCCATCAAGCCCCGGCGACAGGACGAACCCCCGGCGGATTTCGAGCTGGTGGAGGCGCTGAACGCGCTGGCCGCGCTCGACAAACCCGCCGACGGCCAGGTGCTGCGGGTGCATCTGGTCCACCACACCGTCACCCACGTCACCGCCTGACCCGCTGCCTGTTCGTGCCGGAGGACGCCTAGTTCATAGCGTTCCTCTCGGCCGGACAGGCGGTGCCCCTCTTCAACTGCCCGCTCCTGTAGCGCTTCCCGGCACCCATCCGACCGACCGCAGGAAAGGACCACCGTGACCCAACGCCACGCCGGATACGTCGTCGCCCTCGACGAGAACCTTCGTGAGGACGATGCCGAACAGCTGATCAACGCCATCAAGATGCTCCGCGGCGTCATCGCCGTACAGCCCGTGACCGCGGACGTGAGCCTGTCCCTCGCCACCGAGCGGGTCCGTCATGAGTACCGGCACAAGGTACTGGGGCTGCTGCGGGAACTGGGGTGACCGAGGAAACCGTCACCGCCCGGCCGCATGCGGATCCCGAGCGGCCGGACGACGCGCAGGAGGCGGGCCGCTTCCCCCACCTTTCCGCCCGCAGGCAAGGAGCAACCTTCCGATGTACATCGTCTACGCAGCCAGCGCGCACCACGACCCGAGTGTCCGGCACGTCTCCTACAGCAGGCTGGAGACGCTGTGCGGGAAGTACGCCGGGCCGATTTCGCAGCGCGGCGGTTCGTTCATGGTCGTCACGGGGAAGCGCGGCGCGACCATGAACGAGGCCGTGGCGGCCGTCGCCCCGCGCGGCGGCTGGGACACGGACCTGACGCGCCTGGGTGAGCCCTGGACGCGCGACAGCGAGCCGACCCGCATGAAGGTGCCCTCTGCCCGCAGCATCGCCAACCTGGGCAAACCGCAGGACCTGCGCGCCCGGATCGCGGCCGACGAGCGGTTCCCGCAGTGGAGGGCCGCGTACGAGGCCGCCAGGGAACAGGAGGAGCACAAGGCCGCCCAGGCCCGCGCGGAGCGGGAGGCCCGCATCGTGCCGCTGCGCATCTACATCCCGACGCCCGAGTTCAAGGACATCGCCGGGGGACATCGACTGGTCGACCACCCGTTCCACGAGGCGGCCTGCCACGACTGCCTTCTACTGGGAACGGTGGAGTACTTCCGGCAGGGGCGGCAGAAGAGGCTGCATGGCTGCTGTGCCCGGCCCGAGTCAGTGAACAGCGACGTGCTGACCAACCGCGCCGCGTACCAAACACTCACGCTCGACGAGCTGGCCGGCCTCTGGTGGAGGTACACGACCCTCGATCTCGGCATGGGCATCGAGGACTGGCGTCTGATCGCGAACCATCCCTGCCTGGCCGCCACGTTCACCTTCCGCGACCGCGAGTACGGGCTGCGGCACTCCCAGGACGGCACCTACATCTGGGCCGAGAAGCTGGAGAACCGGGGCCGCCTCCGGCCCGACCGGATCAACACCCAGTACGAGACCACCTACAAGCAGGTCGTCTTCCACATCCATGGCCTGGAGAACAAGTACGAGAACACGTACTTCATCACCTGGACCCCCGGCCGTCAGGACGTCATTCTCCACGCCGCCGAGGGGCAGATCAGAGCCGTGCTGCGCCTGACCGGCCTGACACGCCCCGGTGACCCGCTGGCCGAGGTGACCGACGCCGTGTGCGACACCTTCGGTGCCATTGCCGACATCACTTTCCAGACCCGCATCTACGAATAGGAGACAGCCGTGTCCGAACCGCACTTCCACTACGAGGCCCTCAACCAGGACGGCACCCGTTTCGCGGTGCACGAAGGCGCCCCCGGCGCCGCCCGCGAGACCTGGCGCTACCTCGGCATCGTCTACGAGACCGCCGGGGCCGGATGGGTTGCCGACTGGGGTACCCGGGGCCACGTCGCCATGCCCGGATTCAAGGACAGCGACGACGCGGCCGGCGCCCTCTACCGGTTCGCCCCGCCGGCGCAGTCCTTCGGCAGCCGGCCGGCCGGCAAGACCGCCTCCCGCATGGACGAGCAGCCCGACACGGAAGAGTCCTACCGGGTGCGGCCCTCTCTCATTCCTCACCCCGGCGTCCTCGTTTCCCTCATGCCCATGCGGGGCAGCGGGGACTTCCTGGTCGACTGCAACACCTGGGGCGTGGGCAGCGGCATCGGCTACCTCCAGCACCACGAGGACAGGCAGTTCGACGTCCGGATCGACAACGAGGTGATCGGCGAGACGGAGAGCCCGGAGGCAGGCATGTGGGCCGTGCTCAAGGACTTCACCGGCAGCAGCTTCTACGAGCGGCTCTTGGCCGACTTCACGCCGTCCGGAAAGGGGAACCTTAAGTCGGAACGCGACATCGTCGACGTCCGCAAGCTTCCGCCCTACTACAAGGCCGACCTCAACCATCTGCTGCCGGTGGAGCAGTCGTTGCACGGTCGCCATGAGCTGATCATCGGCGACATCACCCGGTACCGCGCAGGCATTGAGTACTACGCACCGATTGCCCCCACCGAAGACGGCAGTCTCCGGGGCGGCACACTCACTCTGAGCGAGGCGCAGGCCCGTCATATCTACGCTCAGCTCGGCGAGCTGTTCAAGCGTTGGGACCTGGAGAACGAGCGTGAGGCCGAATGGTCGAGCCGCCCACACTTCAGTGCCTGGATGACCTACGGCACCGGTCACCTCTCTCAGCCACACATGGATGTTTCGGTATGGCAGGACAAGCTGACCGGCGAGCACCCGGGGGACGAGCGGGCATGGTCGCCCGACTATGACACGCCTGCTGCGTTCAGCGAGCGCACCACGATCGCCGCCAAAGGCGGAGACCCTGAGGACGGCAGGCGCGAGGCTGAGCGGCTTCTGAGCGATGCTGGGTGGCGAGTGATCGGCGAATGGCGAGACGCCGACGACATGGCGCTGATCGTTAGCGTTGCCCGGACAGGGGACTGAATCACTGCTTCTATGGACGTTGCAGCACCGACTAACAACGGTTGCCCGCTGGCAGCGGCATCGTCCGCACGTCCGCCGGGGCCAGCTCAGGGACCTCGACCATCGAGCCGTCCCGCGTACGTACAGAGCGAAGACGCACCGGATTCGCCGCGACGTATCGCCGCGCCGTCGCCCACTCGCATTTCCTGGCAATCGAGCACAACGGCATCGCAGGCCCCTACCCATCGAGTACGGCGGACTGCCCCCCTGCACGTGGTGGATCAGGATCTGCCGCTGATCCATCCGTACGCCCCGGTGACGCCCGGCCGCTACGTCACGCCCGGCGGCGGGCGGCACAATATTCGCTCGGCTGAAATGCGCGCTCACATCCGGATCACGCTGGACCACATGGGCTGTCCCGCTCAGTTCACCGACGAGAAGAACGCCGCCTACAAGCGGCTTGCCCGGGCCGCCAACGCTCACTGCGTATGCAGGGTGCCATCACCACCCCGAGTACAAGGACAGTGCGCTGCGCCTCTTTGAGGTGATCACCGAGGGCATCACGCTCACCGCGTTCGTGCGCGCCGCGCTCGCGGTCGAGCTGGGGGATTTCACTCCCACGGACCGGCTCTTGCAGGAGGTCGAAGCGCTGGCCGGGTCTGTTCGCCGGGAGGGCGAGAGGGATCAGGCCGCCGACGGCTAGAGCGGGTCGGTGCGGCGCCACGGGGGGAGCGCCGCACCTGCGACCAGCGTAGCGATCCACCGCTCCGCCCGGGCTCATATGTGCGACCGGTCGGTAGTCCTGCACCCATGAATCACCTTTTAAGGGGTGCAATTCTGGGGCGAGTTGGCCCGTGAGGAAGGAGAAGGCCCCCGAACGTCTCGCCATCAGGCCGCGAGTACGTCCCGGAGCTGACGTACGGCGGGCTCGCGGTGGTGCTGTGCGGCGATCGAGCGGTACAGGTCCAGTGCACGGCGGTGGACGAGTCCGGTGCGGTAGGCGTGAGGGAGGTCGTCCATCACGGCGATCGTCCTTTGGCATGCCTGCTCGGGGTCGCCGTCGTGGCGGAGGCAGGCGGCTGCGTCGATCTGGAGCAGGGAGCGGGTCATGGTGCTGGTCGGGGCGGACAGCTCCAGCGCTCGGATCTGGCTCTCGTGGGCCCGCGCGGTGTCGCCGAGCGCGGTCAGCGCGTGACTGAGGTGCACGTGGTGCTTCTGCTCGCCGTGGGTGAACCAGGTGTCGGTCCGTGCGCCGGCGGGCAGCCGCTCCATGAACGCGTCGGCTGCCGTGAGCGCTTCGCGGGCCTGCTCGTCCCGGTGGGAAAGGGCGTAGGAGCGGGCGGCGACGGCGGCCGCAAGGGTCGCCGCGGCGGTCGGTCGGTCCCCTGCGACCTGTCGGGCCTGCTCGGCGAGCCGGGCGGCGGCCTGTGGGGCGCCGTAGTTGAGGGGGACCATCGCCTCGCGCGCCCAGATCCAGGCGAGCAGCTGCTTGTCGCCGGATTCCCGGGCCGCCGTGGCGGCGGTGGCGAACCACGACCGTGCGTGCCTGCGGGCGCCGAGGTCCATCAGCACGATCGCCGTTATGCCGGCCATCTGCCCGGCGGTCCGGCACACCCGGGCGCGGGTGGCGATGGGCTGAGGGGTACTCAGGAGGGGGCGCAGCTCGCCGAAGTCGGTGACGAGGTCGGCGAGGACCTGGGTGGGGGGCTGTCCATGGTAGCCGTACCCGTACGTCTCGGCGGCCGTCTCCAGGTCGGACAGGTCGGCCGGTTCGGTGTCGGCGGCGAGCGCGAGGTCCAGCGACTGGCGGGTGTCGGCCAAGGTGGTGAGTGCCGTCCCGGTGAGACCGGCAGCGAGCGCGCCGCGCAGCAGCTGACGGCGGTTCATGGGGTCGTCTCTGTCATCGTCGGACTCCAGGTGGGGCTTGGGGGTGCTGTCCTCCCAGGGTCGCTCAGCGAGCCCGAGATGGGCACCCGGAATCCGAAGTGCGTCCGCAACCCGGACGATTGTGTCAAGCGCGGTCAAGCTCGCTTTGCCCCGTGCGATCAGGGACACCCGGTCGGCCTTGATGCCGGCAGCCTCGCCGATCCGGTAGTAGCTGACCCCGTGACTGTGGGCCATGGCGAAGAGCGTCGTGAAGTCGTGGTCGCGGGCGGCCTGGACGAACTTCGGGTCGTGCAGCAGATGGGGCGGCACCTGGGCCGGTGACGGCCGTAAGTCATCCACCACGAGTCCCCCTTGGCTCCCGCAGAGTGACGAAGCATCACCAGACGATACCCCCACGGTGGGGCCCCCGGGGCGGGGCTTACCGGCTTCGGCGAGCCCGGGTTCACTGACGGACGTACGCAGGCCGTTGCCGGTCCGGGCGGCCGAAGAACCGTTCCCTGAGGAGGAGCCATGTCCAAGTCCGCTGCCGCTGCTGCGGCCGCCACCGCCGCGGTGGAGGAGACCACGGAGCTCACCGAGATCGTGGTCGTCGCCGAGGACGTCGAGAAACGACGACCCGTACGTTCCCTGATCCATCGCATTCCCCAGGGTGTTCCTCCCCGCGTCCCACCGGGCCGGGGAGGAACACCCCTCCCGTCTGACCGTGTGGAGGAGCCTTGCACCACATCTACGTCGGGCCGACACTGCCGTCCTGCGAGCCGCTGCTGTCGGCGCCGGGAGTACGGGTCCACCCGCCGATCCAGCACGGCGACCTGTTCGACGCCGCCGTCCGCGACGGCGACACCGCCGTAATCATCGACGGGGTGTACCACCAGGCCCCGGCGCTGCGGCACAAAGAGGTCCTGGCCGCGATGGGCCGGGGCGTACAGGTGATCGGTGCGGCCAGCATCGGCGCCCTGCGGGCCGCCGAGCTGGACGACTTCGGAATGGTCGGGGTCGGCGCCGTCTACCTGGCCTACGCCGACGGAGACATCACCGGTGACGACGAAGTGGCGGTCGGCCAGCTCCCGGATGGCCAACGGCAGGCGCTGACCTGGCCCCTGGTGAACCTGCGGCACACCCTGGGACTGGCCCGGGCCGCCGGGGTCCTGGACGAGGAACGGGCCGAGCGGCTGCTGGCCGCGCTGCGCGCCGTGTACTACCCGCAGCGCACCACTGCCGCCGTGCGAGCCGTCTGCCAGGGGCAGGCGGAAGAAGAGTTCGCCGGGTGGCTGGCCGAACAGCGCGCGGCCGACCCGTACTTCGGCGACCTCAAGCGACTCGATGCGCTGGCCGCTGTCCGCACTGCCCTCGGCGGCAGGATGCTGACCGGCGCCCCGCCGGCGCCGGTGACCTGGGACTCGGGCTACTTCTGGGCTTGGTCCAACCACTTCGCCCGGTCCACGGTCGACGGGGTGGAGCTGTCCACAGGAGCCCGTGTCGTCTACCAGCAGGTGTTCGAC
This sequence comes from Streptomyces montanus, assembly GCF_005786655.1. Classification (NCBI taxonomy): domain Bacteria; kingdom Bacillati; phylum Actinomycetota; class Actinomycetes; order Kitasatosporales; family Streptomycetaceae; genus Streptomyces; species Streptomyces montanus. Next base: position 79,834 of record NZ_VBZC01000017.1, on the reverse strand, counting down.
GAAGACTTCCGGGAGCGATGGGCTGATGTCCTCGCCCACCGCTCCCGGCATCCAGCCCGCGGCGGTGAGGGCCTGGCGCTGTCCGAGCGGCTTGAGCGGGCCTGTGGCGGCGCACTGCCCGCGCACCAGGTGTTCCACCCGGCACTCGACCTGCGCGACGAGGCGACCGTTGCCCTGCTGCTGGCCGGGGAGAGCGCCGAGGACCGCGTGGCGGTCGCCCGGTACGCCGACGCGCTGGCCACCTACCGCAGCGAGCGGTCCGGGGCCGCGGTCTCCGACGACGTCGCCCGCCGGCTCCTGCTCCAGGTGTGGCGCTGCCGGGAGAGGACGCTCGGCGCGCACGCCTCCGCCCGCGGCCTGATCAGCGCGGCGTACGCCATCGAGGCAGTCAAGCCGCTGGTGCCCGGATACCTCGCCGAAGCCAGAGAGACGACCGAGACCGGCAAGGAGGCGATCGGCGGTGACGGCTGACGACTTGGTGGAACTGCCAGGGACGGTGCGCGCCCGCACCCCCGAAGAGACCTGGGAGACGCTGGCCGGACGGCTGGGGAGGTACGGGATCACCCGGGTCGCCGACCTGACGGGCCTGGACTGCATCGGGCTGCCGGTGTGGACAGCGATCCGCCCCGCCTCGCGCACCCTGAGCACGTCCCAGGGCAAGGGCGCCACCGACCTGCTCGCGAAGATCTCGGCGGTCATGGAGGCGATCGAGCTGTGGCACGTGGAACAGCCGCTGCCCGTCGCCGCACACGACACCGCCCGGGAGATCGGCCCGCACTGCCCGCTCGCCGCGCTGCCGCTCACCGGCCGCTACGACGCGGGCGTGCTGGAGCGGATGGTGTGGGAGTGGACGGCGGGCAGCGGGCTGGTCGGCGGGGACAAGGTCTTGGTGCCGGTCGACGTGGTGCGCCGGCGGGTGCAGAGGCCGGAGTGGAGCCCGGATCTGCTGCGGGCCACCAGCACCGGCCTGGCCTGCGGGACGACCCGCGACGAGGCGCTGCTGCACGGCCTGTTCGAAGTCGTAGAACGGGACGTCCTGTACCGCGACGGGCAGGCGGGCGGGCGTCGGCGGACCTACATCGCCCCCGACAGCGTCGGTGACTCGTACGCTCGGGAGGTCATCGAACGCCTGACGGCGGCGCAGATGGCGCTGGAGATCGCCCTGGTCGAGGGCCCGTACCGGCTGCCGGTCGCCCTGGCCTACCTGTGGTCGGAGGACCTGCCCGCCGTGTTCGCCGGCGGCGGCTGCCACACCAGCCCCGCCATCGCGCTCACCAGGGCGCTGACCGAGGCCGTGCAGTCCCGCCTCACCGTGATCTCCGGGACGCGGGACGACCTGCGCAGCGAGCCCGCCTCCGCGGACCAGGTCCCGGCCTTCCGCCCCGCACAGCGCACCCGCCTTGCCGACTGGCATCAAGCCACCGCCCACTACAACACCGTCGGCGGCACCTTCGCCGACCAGGTCGCCGCCACCGCGCGGCGCATCCAGCACGTCACCCGCCACGAACCCGTGGCCCTGGACCTGTCCGAGCCCGCGGGCCCCGTCCACGCCGTGCAGGTCGTGGCTCCCGGCACCCGCTCACGCATCACAAGGTCGATGCCCCGATGACACACCACCCCCTCCCCGCCACCGCGGCCGCCGCCCCGTCGCCCGAGACGGTGGCGGCCGCGTTCGACACCTTCCACACCGCGCGCTCCCAGGCCCCGGTCGTCGCCCGCCTGTACGCCGAAGCGATGGGCGAGCGCTACCCGCACGAGGTCGCCGCGCACAGCTCGGCGGACTGGCCCCTGCTGGAACTGCTCGTCACCCGCCTTCAGCTGGCACCCGGCCAGCTCCTGGTCGACGCGGGCTGCGGCACCGGCGGGGTCGGCCTCTGGCTGGCCCGCGCGCTGTCCGTCCACCTTGCGGGCCTCGACCTCTCGGCGGCCGCCGTCCAGCACGCGACCGCCCGGGCCACCGCCTTCGTCCCCGCCGAGCGCGCCGCCTTCCGCGTCGCTGCGCTGGAGGCCACCGGCCTGCCCGACGGCTGCGCCCACGCGGTGGTGTGCGTGGACGCCCTCGGCTTCGCCACCGACCGGACGGCCGCACTGCGCGAGTTCGGCCGCGTCCTGGCGCCTGGAGGACGGCTCGCCCTCACCCGGGCCCTGCGCAGGGATGCCGCCCCGGACTATGAGGAACACGCCCGGGCCGCCGGACTCGTCCTGGAACACGTCGACGAACGCCCGGACGAACCCGCCACCTGGGAGCGGGTGTTCCGGCTGTGGATCCGCCACGCGGACACCCTCGTCCGCGAGCTCGGCGACACCGAGGCACAGAACATGCTGGCCACGGCCCACCGCAGCCTTCCCCTGCTGCCTGGACGGCGCGCGGTCCTGCTGACGCTGCGCCGCCCCGCCGAAGACCGTTCACCACGGCCCGGCGCCGATACGATGACCGGGCCCGGCCACCAGAACGGCGGCCGCGCAATGGACGAGAGGACCGAGCAGTGAGCCAGCACCCCGCCCGAGCGGCGGTGTTCTCCGCCGGTTCCTGGGGCACCGCCGCGGCGACGATCCTCGCCGACGCCGGCACCAGCACCGTCCTGCACGCCCGCCGCGCCGAGATCGCCGCAGCGATCACCGGTGGCCACCGCAACCCGGACTACTTCCCGGACATCGAGCTGCCCGCCTCGCTCACCGCCACGACCGACCCGGCCGCCGCGCTGGACGGCGCGGACTTCCTCGTGCTGTCCGTGCCCGCGCAGTCCCTGCGCCAGTGCCTGGCGACGTGGACGCCGCACCTTCAGTCCCAGACGGTGATCGTCTCGCTGATGAAGGGCATCGAGACACACACCCACCTGCGGGCCAGCGAGATCATCCGCGAGGTGACCGGCGTGCCCGCCGAGCGGGTCGTGGTGCTCTCCGGCCCGAACCTGGCCCGGGAGATCATGGCCCGGCAGCCCGCGGCCGCCACCATCGCCTGCTCCGACGAAGACGCCGCTCAGCGTTTCCAGACGGCCTGCCACACCCCCTACTTCCGGCCCTACACCTCCACCGACGTGATCGGCTGCGAGATGGGCGGCGCCCTGAAGAACGTCATCGCGCTCGCCGTCGGCATCGCCACCGGCATGGGCCTGGGCCACAACGCCACCGCCCTGATCATGACCAGGGGACTCGCGGAGAGCATGCGGCTGGCCACCGCGATGGGCGCGCAGCCCACCACCCTCGCCGGGCTGTCCGGCATGGGCGACCTCGTGGCCACCTGCTCCTCACCGCTCTCCCGCAACCGCACCTTCGGCACCCACCTCGGCAACGGCCTGAGCCTCGCCGAGGCCGCCAACGCGACCAGGCAGACCACCGAGGGCGTCAAGAGCGCTGAGGCAATCCTCGACCTTGCCCGCGCCCACGGCGTCGACATGCCGATCACGACCGTGGTCACCGCCGTCCTGCACGGCAAGGCCACGCTCGGCGAGGCCGCCGCCGCACTGATGCAGCGGCCCCCCAAGCCCGAGTAGCGGCCCGCCACCACCCTGTCCCTCCCGCCCGGAGGTTTTCCCAGTCATGCCCGCAGACGTACTGTCCGCTGCCCAACTCGCCGTCACCGCAGCCGTCGTGGCGTGGATGGCCACCGGCTTCACCCGCAGGCCCGGCCGCTGGATGCGCTACCCGCTGTTCTCCCGGGCCACGTTCGTGATCGTCACGCTCACTGGTACCAAGGGCGACCGGACCGAGTCCATCAATCCGTACGCGTTCCTCTCACCAGGGACGTTCCTGCTGCCCCCGCCCCAGCTCCAGACGGTCATCGACCACCTGATGCGCACCGGCCGCTACGACCGGATCGAGGGGGACGGCCGGGTCCTGTCCGTCAAGGGCGAGCAGCCCATCGAGGTGAGGGACGGCCGTGTGGTTCTTTGACGCCCTCGCGTCCGGCTTCCGCAGCCCGACCGATCCCGGACGGCTCCAGCTGTTCCGCATCGCCTACGGCAGCGTCCTGGCCCTGCGGTTCGCCCTCTCCTTCGGGCAGGGAGGCTGGAGCCGCTTCGCACCCGGATCGCTCAGCCTGCGCCTCGCCAAACAGCGCTTCGGCCAGCGCCGCAGCCGTCTGCTCGTCGGCGTCTACAGGCCCGCCCTGATCGTCCGCACGGCCGCCGCCGTCGTCCTGGCCGCAGGGATCGCCCCGCGCCTCACGCTGCTGCTCGTGCTGGCCGGGGCCGCGATGGAACTCCTCTACCTCAAGAGCCCCGCCGCCGTGCGCTTCACCCTCCTGACCGGCGCGTGCCTGGTGGTCGCCGGAGATCTCGGCCACGGCCTGACCATCGAGCACCATCCCAGCACGGCCAACACCTGGGCCCAGATCCTCCTCGCGCTCGTCACCGCCGACCTCTACTGGAACAGTGCCTTCCAGAAGATCCGCTCCGCCCAGTTCTGCACCGGCCTCTACCTCGCTCAGTGGATGCACGCCTACACCCAGCTGAAGGACCAGCTCCCCTATCGCCGCCAGAACTACATCCCCGGCATCGTCCTACGACACACAGGCAACCTCACCCCCCGTGACATCCGCCTGTGGCGCTTGGTCGCCGTCACCGTCATCGCCGCCGAGATCGTGCTGCCCATCGTGCTGCTGATCCCGCAGACCACGCCGTACGCCGTCGCGGCCGGCATCACCCTGCACGCGGCGTTCACCCTCCTCAAGCCGCGCCAGCTTCTGACGTTCTCCGGCCTCACGGTCAGCTCCTACCTCGCCTTCGCCGGCTGACCCTGGCGTAGGGATCACTGCCCCCGCGGGGCGGCTTGCAGGAGGGCCGTGCCAGCTGTTTCCAAGGCTTCTGCCTGGCCCTACGCAACCGCCTGGGCGGGTTCTACAACGGATCGCCCTCCTCGGTGACGCTCCCGGTCGACGACCCACTTGCGGATGATCCGGCGCGTCCCGTCGTACTCGTCGGCGACGAACTGGACAACGGCGGCGGGGTTGTCCTTCCATTCGCCGGAGACGCCCGGGCCGTCCTCCACGAACTGGAGGATCGACCGGTACAGCGTCATCGCCCCTCCCCGCTGGCTGCGTTGCTCTCGTCGGCGAAGGGGCTGGGGGAGTGGGCGACGAGGTCGGGGTGCAGGGTGGGTGCGATCTCTTCGAGGTCGGGGTGAGTGGCGGCGACCTCGCGCAGCAGCCGGGTGAAGGTGACGTGGTCGAGGCCCCGGCCCGTGCGGGAGACCAGCAGCGGGCCTTCGCTCTCGCTGGAGTGGGGGGCCTTGTGGGTGCGCACCGGCAGGTACTCGTCGAGCGCCCAGACCAGCGGCCGGGGAATGGGGGTGAGGGGGCCGACGGCGGAGGAGCTGTTGTTCTTCACCGGCAGTCTCCAGGCGGGAGCGGCCTGGTTGTCGCGCTGGAGGTACTGCAGGACGGCCGCGATGCACTGTCCCGGGCGCAGGCCTGCGAGGGTCATGTAGACGGCGAGGCGGGCGCGTTCAGGGTGGGGGCCGCGGCAGCGGTCGGCGGCGGTGCGCAGGGCATCGGTCTGGAAGCGGGTGAGGGTCTCGCGCGCGGCCGGCGGGGTGGGACCGGCGAGCACGCGCCGGGGCGGCAGGTTCCAGCGGGCGGCGCCGAGGTCGTCCTCGCAGTGGGCGTAGTACGAGCGGACGGCGGAGACGGCGCGGGCACGTGAGGCAGGGGCGAGCGGGGTGCGGTCGAAGGCGGTGAGGCGTGCGGCCCAGTCCTGGATGTGCAGGGGCTCGAAGTGCCAGACGAAATCGCCGATGTAGGTGAACCAGTCCTGCTTCCAGCCGGGCGGGGCGTCGATCCCGGCGAGGTAGAGGCCGTAACGGTACTTGGTGTCCTCGTCCCAGACGCGCCCGATGACCTGCTGGCCGTCGGGCCGGACGTACGAACCGGCGAGCCAGCCGTGCAGGATCGTGTAGGGGTCCGGGGCCTGAGTCTGGGAGTCCATCTCGTCACTCTACGAATCGGGCGTGCTGTCCCGGTCCGGGAGTCCCGGCTGGTCCTGTTGCAGCAGCTGACCGTCAGGGAGCAGGTAACCCTGCCGCAGGAAGGCGGCCATCCACAGAACTCCCTCCACGAACCCGTCCCTGTGCTCGGGGGACGCGGCGGCCACGTTGCTCGCCTGGTACCGCTCGGCATAACCGTCGGCCCACCGGGCGACTGCCAGATGGTTGCGATAGATGTCCGCATACGGGCCAGTAAGCGCCTCGGCTGCCCTTTCAGGGCGCCAATCGATCTCTGTCTTGTCGAAGTCGAGGAGCTGCTCGTCGTTCTCGTCCATGCCTGAAAGCTAGCCGTCAGGCGGCCGGAAACAGCTCATCCTCCAGGCGCGGGTCGGGACTGCGCACGGCCGTATCCGTAGAAGTGCTGAACTTTAAGGAACAGACCGGTGCTCTTTTTGCTCCTACGACGAGACGCACGTCAAGAAGCAGTGGGCCGAGCTGACGCTGGCCGCGATCATCGAGCAGGAGGGGCACCGGTGAGCGACGTGTAAGAGCACCTATCGAAGATGCTGCGGATCGTCGGCATCGAGAAGATCACCGCGCGGAACATCGAGAAGGTGAGGGTCCGCATCCGGATGTGGGAGGACGCCGTACGGTGCTTCCGCTGGGACGCTGACGCCGACGAGCAGCGGTTCACAAGGCCTGAGGAAGCCCGCGAGAACGTCAGCGTGGCCGCAGCCGACGGTACGAAGAAGCTGACGGACGCCCAGTTCGACAGGCAGCTCGCCCACAACGTTCGGGTCGAGGCCGAGAAGTTTTACGCATCCCTCACCCGCTTCAACTGAACGGGCCACGATGAATGAGCTATACGACGAGAAGGTCTGGCAAGACGCCTACCAGAGTGCGGAGGAGAGAGGCCTCGACGACATCGACGCCCGGGAGCAGAGAGGCGACGAACTAGCCGCCGCCGTTGCCGGGTTCTCTTCATCTTCAAGAGGAACCCCTGACCAATGAAGATCGCCGTTGTCAGCTCGACCGCGCTGCTCACCACGCCGTGGAGCAGCCTCCACCACATGCCGCTTCCCGCACCGAGCGACTTGGCCCAGGATCTCGTGCGGTCCTACCGCCTGATCGGACGACTACAGCAGGCGCACCAGGCAGAAGGCAGCGCAGAAGAGTGGCAGTCCGCAATGAGGATCATCACGGACGCAGCCGCAGCACGGGCCAGGACCAGCTCCAGCCATATCGAGAAGATCCGGCAGCTCGCTGCCGACAAAACGTACCTGATCGGCAACGGGCTCTGTCACGAAGAACAGTAGACCCAAGGACGCCGCAACAACTCAGCGGCTCACCTGGGCGTACATCACGCTGATGACCCGTCGTCTCACCCGGAAACCGGCGCGACGGTCACCACGAACAGCCTCGGCTGCGCTGCCGCTCGCCGCCTGACGACCAACATCAATCTCGCAACCGTCACGACCGTCACCCTGCACACCGACCCGCAACCCGCACGTCTGTCGACGGGCTGCGGCTCCATTCGCCACGCTATGCGTCGGGCAGGTAGTCCAGCCTCTGCAGGAAGAACGGCTCCCCCTGCGAGCTGGGGGAACAGGTCTAATCGACCATGCGCACGCGGTACTCCCGCTGCCGCTCGTACTCCTCGCCGTCCTCACCGGTCACCCAGTCGCACCACAAGATCTGCTCGCCGATCCGCGGCACGGCGGGCAGATCGACGTCTGGCTCGACCTCTTCCACGCCGGCACCGACACCGCATACCTCGCCTTCGAGGACTTCGACAACGAGGGCAGCAACGACAACGTCGCCGTCGAGACCATCCACGGCGCACTGGCCGACGAGATCGAGGTGATGAACCGAGCCCAGGCCGCCTTCCTACCTGATGGTCAAACACAACACGGACCTCATCAGCGCCGGGTTCTTCGGCCGCCCCACCTCCTGAATACCTCTAAGGAGACCTGACCATGCGCCGCTACACCCTCGTCGAGCACGAGAACCTGGCTAACTTCGTCGCCGCCGTCGCGGTCACCCCGAAGCTGGAGGCCAGGGCCAGACAGCATATGGGCGTGACCTTCGACGACTATGCGAAGGCCGACACCGCCGCGAACGAGACCAACGACTGGGCCTGCGTCCAAAACGAAGACGTCGAGCCGCTGTACCCGAACCGCGTCGCGCACCTGACCGGCTTCTCCTCGAAGTGCCGGGTCGACAGGCGCCGTCTCTACATTCCGACCACCACCCCCGACACCGCGATCAAGGAGAGCTGACCGTGCAGGAGCCGAAGTTCAACCCGCCCTACGGTGGCGCCATCAACCACGTCACCGATCCCGCCGAGCATCACGGCTACCTGCACATGGTCGCCTGGGCCGTAGAGATCGGGTCCCACGCCGAGTACATCAAGGATCGGTGCGCGAAGGCGAAGGCCGCAGGCGCCCCGCTGGACACCCTGTACGAGCGTTCGGGTCCCTGCGGGGTCGGTACCGAAGAGTGGGTGCGGTTCAGCGACATCGACACCACCGGCCACGACGCGGCCCGCGGGTTCGTACGCATCGAGCAGTACGTGCGGGAGCTGGTGCACTACCAGCACGCCGTTGCTCAGTACCGTAAGTGGCGCAGGACGGCGCCGCCGCTCAAGACGTTCACGGTCACGATCACGGCTCCGATCACCACCACCGTCCGTGCGCTGGACGAGGAGGACGCGCGCCGGACGGCGATGGCTGGCTGGGCGCCGAGCCCGGACGGAACCGCAACGGCCCGCCTGACCGGACCGCCCGGGGCGTGGGTCGCGAAGTTCAACGGCACCCCGAGCCTCAAGGAGGTCCGGCGATGAACCCGATCGAGCTGCGCACGCTGATCCACAAGGACCTGAACGCGCAGGCCGGCACGCAGTGCAGAGACATCCTGACCGTCGAATCGATCCCGCCGGTGCCAGGCGAGCCGGTGCGCCTGCGGGTGCAGGCGCCGGACCCGATGGGCGCGATCCGCACCTGATCGAGATCATCCGCCTGCTTCCGTCACCCCCCGGCCGATGTGGACGGGGGACTTCGGCGCCTACGGTGCCGGGCTCGACCGGGTGCTGGCTGCCGCCGGTGTCACCGTCGGGGACATGGACCGTCCGGACCGCAAGACGCGGCGGATGAGGGGCAAGTCCGACCCGATCGACGCCTACGCCGCCGCGACGGCCCTGCTGTCCGGCTGGCCACCGGCACACCGAAGAGCCGGGACGGCGTGGCGAGGCGGTGAGGGTGCTGTGGACCGCCCGCCGCCACCAGGCCCTGGACGCCGAGATCGGCCCGCTGGTCAAGCAGGCGGCGCCCACGCTGCTGGAGCTGTTTGGCGTCAGCCCCGAGACCGCCGGCCAGCTGCTGACCTCGGCCGGGGACAACCCCGAACGCATGCGGTCCGAGAGGGCGTTTGCGCACCTCGCCGGTGTCGCTCCGATCCCGGCCTCCTCCGGCCGTACCCACCGCCACCGCCTCAACCGCGGCGGTGACCGGGCCGCGAACAACGCGCTGCACCATCGTGCTGGTCCGGATGCGCTTCGACGAACGCACCCGCGCCTACGTCGAACGCCGCACCAAGGAAGGGCTGTCCAAGAAGGACATCATGAGCTGCCTCAAGCGATTCGTCGCCCGCGAGGTCTACCGCGCCCTGGCCAGCACACCGGCCACGCACATCACTCAAAACGACCTCGCTCCAGCTGCTTGACAGCTCTAGGAGCATCCTGAGAACGGAAAATCCGATGAGCACCAAGCTGTATGACGGGCTGCGGCTGACCGCGCACGCGCCCGACCTCTTCGAACTCACCCGCGTGATCTCCAAGCGCATGCGTGAGGTCTTCCGCGAGCTGGCTGTGCCTGTCATCGCCAGGAACGTCGCCCGCGTCGTCGATGACACCGAGGTGCGCGAACGCGACATGGGCGGCCCCCTGCACAGCTACACCGTCTACCGGGCCCGGAAGCTCTGGCTCGACGAGCAGGCCGGGCTCGATGACCGCATGACGTTCCACGACCCGCTGCGTTTCAGCATCGTCTTCGGCCAGGTCGACGACGACTACGGCACGCGCCGGCTGGCGTACCCCTTCGCCGGGAACCGCGCGTACACCGACGCGCTCATGACTCTCGAAGCCGACGGCCGGCCCCTGTTCGTCGACTACCACTACCAGAATCAGGCCGACCGACCGGATGAGATCCGTGTCAAGGAGTGGAAGCGCCGGCGCGACGACTGGAACCGTCTGCTCGGCGCCGACGACCGCGAGACGGACGGCACCTTAGGGCATCTCCCCGGCTGGCAGCTCCCGGACAGCATCGAGGGCGTCTTCGACGCGGTGCTGCTCGGATGCAAGGACACCACCATCGATCTGAACGCGCACTGCACCATCGAGCACCGCATGCGCCGGGCACTCAACCGGGCGGTGACCCTCGACCTGGACCTCGACGAGGCCAACAGCATCAGCAGAGTGCTGACCCGCAACAGGCGTATCGAGCGCGCGATCGAGCTCTACCTGAGAACTGCCGACGGAGCAGCGATGCTCCGACCTGAACCGTTGCCGGATGCCCGATACCTCGACATCGCAGTCAGCGAGCTGCCGCCGGTCTATGAGCCTCCAGCTGAAGCCGTTGCCCGGATCAGCGAGCTGTATCGCGAACGGGTTCCGGTCGGTGACTGATCTGGATCGACGCAGTCGATCCGGAAGTAGATCTGCAGAGGCATCCCCCTCGCCCACGGGCGCGATCGCTTCGTGGGTTCGAATCCCACCGCTGTGCCGGAGCCCATGAGGTCGGTTGTCTTCCTGCCGCTACGGGCTCAATGCCGGCGCCGCCGCAGTCGCTCACCCCATCGGACGCTTCCGCATCATCCGCACCCGCACTAACCGGCAGCTCAACACCGCGATCCAGGAGCTGCACGATCGTGCTGAGTCTGAGCGCCGCTGGCGCCTGACGACCGAGCAGCGCATCGAGCGGGCCCTGGCGCTGCTGGAGGGTCAGGACACCGACCTGGCCGCCCGGCTGCGCGCCGTACTCCAGGGGGACCAGCCGTAACCGCGAACCGCCACCAGCCTGCCGCCCCCCCCGCCTTATCGCTCGTGCTTCAGGCCCACGGAGCATGCGAAAGCGGAGGAGGCATCAGCTGATCGCGCCCATCGGCGTCCACAATCCACATCATGAGAAGAGAGAGACCACTATGGCTGAGTCCACGACCACCGTGAAGCACGACGTCACCGTCGGCTTCGGCTGCATCGAGCTGACCGGCGCGCTCGTGCACGACGACGAGAACCGTGTGCTGGAACTCGAACTCGACGAGGGTCCTGAGCCCATCTCGATCAGCCTGCAGGGCTACGGTCTCACGCCCGGGCCCGGGAACGTCTTCATCAAGGACTGGTCCGAGCACTCGGGCCTGACGGCTCGCCTGGCGCAGGCAGGTCTGGTGACGCCCGTGCACGCACTCACCGGCGTGCCGTACTGCTCGACGGTCTACGAAGTGCAGGTGACGCTGTGAGCGTCGGGATCCTCATCGCGGCCGGTCTGGTCCTGGTGCTGTTCTGGTTCACCCTGGCGGTCGTCCGCCGAGGCAGGATCGCCGATCTCGAGCACTCCTATCGGCTGGCCTGCAAGAGGGGCGATACCGCCAGAGCAGACCAGGCGGAGGCCGAGCTACGAGACATCCGGGCATCACGTCGGGAGTCTGGTCGGGGGAGTGGCCGATAACTCAGCGAAGAGCGCGAGTCTGATCGGCGAAGCCGATTCGGGACTCGGAGTGACAAGGCATTCGATCAGCACAGCTGATTCGGAAGAAGCATTGGAAGAGGACATCATCTGATCAGCGAAGCTGATCCGGATGGTGGCATGACAGACAACTGAACATCTCAACAACCCACCCAACTGCGCGCGGACGACGACGTCGATCCGGGCGCTGCGCTGTATTCAAGGAGAATCCACCATGTCGAACCCGAACAGCACCGCATCCGTCATCGGCCGCCTGGCGAACGACCCGAAGGTCTTCGAGAACAAGGACGGCTCCAAGAAGGTCATGCTCACCGCCTTCGTCGACCGCGGATACACCGACCGTCAGGGCAACCGCATCTCCGACGCGCTGCCCTTCGAGGCCTTCGTACGTGCCGAGACGCAGGGCACCGGGCCGTTCGCCCACGTGCACAAGGGTGACCTGGTGGGCCTCAGCTATGAGCCCCGCCTGAACCGCTACACCAAGAACGGTGCCGAGGTCTTCGAGGTCAAGCTCGAGATCCAGAACATCTCCTTCCTGGAGTCCCGCGCCACCACCCAGGCCCGCCTGGCCGAGCGCGTCACCAAGGCCGAGGCCCAGAACCAGAACCTGCAGGCCCAGGCTGCTCCCGTCGCGGCTGCCGCCCCGGCCGTCGCGCACGCCAGCGCAGTGGACGAGCAGTTGCCGTTCGGGAGTCAAGCCGCCACAAGCCACAACTGAATACCGAGAACCGAATACAGCGATCCCCGGTGATGGAGCCTGCCCCGCTCCGTCACCGGGGATCTTCGTTTTCGCTGAGCCTCCATGTCACCACGAAGGGGATCAGCGCAGTTGATCCGGTCACGCACAGTGTCGCCCGCGAGGTGATCTCAGCGCTGAACATGGCGATCCTCGGCATGAACCTGACGGTGGACGAGATCAGCTCGCCGGAGTGACCGACGGCATCTGTCCGGGGAGTGTTTTCAGGACCCTTCGGGGTCTTTTCCTGTGAGGAAATCTATAACAGAGAAGAGGAACCTCATGACGCAAAAGGTTGAACTCTCCGAAGAGCAGACCCGCAGGATCGAGGCACGCACCAACGTAACGGTGCGCCTCGATGAGCTTGAGCCGGTCGCCCGTGAGGTCATCAAGATGTTCCGGGCGAACACGAAGAACGGCCGCTCGAATGCCGAGGTCAAGCTGTGGGCGAAGGGTATCCACGATGCGCTGGGTGAAGTTCACATTTATCCGGTGATGCATCCGACGATCACCTCGGGGCGCCTGGAAATGACGTCCTTGACGGCAGTTCTTGTGCAGCTGGAAAGGGATCTTGCCGAAGTGTTCGGATACGCCAAGACCGCCACCCAGTCGAACAGGTTCGGGATCGGCATCCCGACGTGCACCGAACTCATCGCGACAGACCTGGATTACCTGGACGCACACAGGAGGGAAACGTGAAGATTTCACCGGATGAAGCCAAGACCAGGGCGGGGCGACGTCACGGGAACCCGCGCCTGTTCCGGGAAGTTCTGGACGGCGGCGAAGTGATCGGCTGGACCTACGTGGCAGGTGGCAACTTCGCTACGGTCCGGTTCGGCTACATCACGGTGGAGGCGGAACACCCGCACGAAACGGTGGACTACCGCTCGTACGCGGAGGACCACGTACGGCACCTGATGGAAGGGCAGGCGCCATGAGCGACACCTTCGCGGTCCAGATCGACGGGCACACCTTCTTGTCCCAGGACGAAGTCGATGCGTACTACAGGATGCTGGCCGAGCAGTGGCAGGCGGAAGGGGTTAGCGAGTGGGCGGCGAGGCCAAGGTCATCGTGACGGCCGCCTATGAGGCGGCCTGGACGGCAAGGCAACAGCGGGACCGCGACTTCGGCCTCTCTCTTCATCTAGGAAACCCACACGAGGGTGCCGAGGTACGGAAGGTCTCCGAAGCGCGCTTCCAGGGCGCACTGAACATCCTGGCCGCTGTCCTGGATGCGGAGGGTGAAGGGGGACTCCTCCCGCCACCTTTCGAGAGTGATCTGAGGCGACAGGCAGCCACGGCCCGCCTCATCCGATGGGCTCAACGGAACGGGAGGGCTGAGTAATGGGCAAGGTCGTGCACCGCGAGGCGCCGTGGCGAGGACACCGGCTGGCACGTTTACCCGGAGTACGTCCTGCGCTCCCACGGCTTCCCCAACCCCTAGTAGGAGTCGCCGAGATGAGCGACGAGCGCAACTACACGCACGGCCGGATCGAGGCGGTCGCCGCCTCCGTCCAGGTCAGCCCGGTGCAGACGACCGCCGCCTACTACCTGCTCGACGACCTCATGGCCGTCGTCAGGGAACACGGAGTCCAGCTTACGAACTTCGACGCATTCACTGACCTGCCCGCGGCCTGCCTGTAGGTCGCCAGCGCCCGCGATCTCCCCGCTACGAAGTAGGAGCACCTGGCAGCGCAGCCTCCGGCGGGCCAGGGCCCTCCGGGCCGCCGTGGCGTCCGCAACCTCGATCCCGTCAGGCTCCGGCCTGGCGGGATGGCCAACCGTCAGCGCACGAGGCGCTCGTGTTGTTCGGCGAACCCACTCACCCTCACGGCGACTCCGACCAGCCAACCACGACGCGACAGGAACCCCGACAGTGAACGTACGGCCGAGCGAGCACTTCAACCCCCGTCATCGACGACGACGGGCACTACGCCGAGCGGCTCGTGTTCATCAACGGTCGCGAGAGCCGGACGTGCGTCTACACGGGCAGAGCCGTGCGCGACCGCATTGACCAGATGACCTACACCGACTACGGCGAGGACTGGGTCTACACGTCCGTCACCCAAGACCCCGATACGGGGGTCATCACCGGAATCACGACGACCAGCTCAGCCAAGGACGCTCACCACACGGCCCTCTGGGCGCCGATCACCACCGCCCAGAGGGACGCGTACCAGCGGGCCGAGGAGAAGAAGTGGAGGGAGTTCTGGAAGGTCGTGGCCTCGGTCGGCGCATGAAGGCACGTCCGGCTGCTCGCAGTCGGCTTCTTCCACATGCTGGCCACGGGGTCCCCCGCCCGTCCACAACCCCTGACTGACCGAGGCCGCTGACTACACCTTCCGGCCCCTGGCCCCGCCAACTGCTCGCGGGCCGGGGGCCTGATGGAAAGGGGCAGCTCGTGTTGCACCCCGGTCCTCAACACCCCAGCGGCGCAAGCGCATCAGCCCGAGCCCGGCTACCGACACCGTACCGACGCGCATCCTAGGCCCACCCGCTCACACCGCAGGCTCTCGTCCCCTGGTCCCGTTCATCGGCAAGGTGCCGCCGCCCACGAACCACGACACGGCACGAGCCCGTGGGACGCTCAACTCCCGTCTACGCCCGCGACATCTGCATCTTGACTGCCGCTCTACAGCGAAGAAGACCGCCTGGGCGACCAGGAGCTGTGCAAGGGCTATCTGAGCCGCTGGGCCGGCGCATTCGGCTCTGGCCGCCAGACGGCGCAGCCCGTCACCTTCGAGGAATTCCGGGCAGCCGCACGGCGGTTGGCCCAGTAGGCCCGCCACAGACTTCTGCACGAAGCGGTTCGAATCCGCAGTGCGCCGACTGATCCTCGGCGTACGCCAGTGGGCACACCGTGCAGACCGACCGCGGAACAGGTTCGATTCCTGAGCGCTGCAGCTGATCCCTGCGGCGCGTCCCTGGAGATCTCCGCGGCTCCGGCTTCCCCAGCACCCCGGTGCGCGCTCTGCCTTCGGGCAGCAGCTGCGCCGGGGTGCTGTGTTTTTTCTTCTTCGTGGCTCGCCTTGCTCGTCTCGTGAAGGCAGTGAGCACAAGGGATCAGCGGAGCTGATCCGGATCTGGCGTTGAAGAACATCCTCGTCACGTCAGGAGCCGAGCCATGAACTGCCCGAACTGCGCTATCGACATGGAGTCGAACGCCCACGGCATTCGCGCCGGCAAGAAGGCCGAGAAGGTCACGCACACGTGCTCCGAATGCGGCTACAGCGAGACTCGCTGACCAGCGGCTTCTTCCCCCCTTCCCCCTGGAGGCTGTCCGACTCGGTGGAGGTGCTGGAGAAGCTCGCCGGCGCGAACACCACGGTGGACGGCGACAGCGTGGGCGGGACCGCGGCCGAGAGCTACATCATCCGCTTCCCCTCCGGGCTGCGGGCCAAGGTGAAGCTCGCCGACTACCTGAAGATCCACGCCCTGTTCACCGGGACCAACGAGCGCACCATCTGGGAGGTCCTCGCCGCAGGCAACGACCCCGCGGCCCTCTTCGACCAGGTACCCGACGAGTTCCGCGACTGGGCCCACCGGGTCGCCGAGAGGATGCGCGCAGGTCGCCGACTGGATCGCCCAGGCCACCGACGCCTACCAGCAGCTCGCGCACCTGGCCGACCGGAAGGCCTTCGCCCTGCACGCGGTCAACTCCCCGTACAGGCCAGCGCTGTTCCAGATGTACGACGGCCGGGACGTCACCGCCCTTGCGTGGAAGCAGATTCGCCCCGCGGCGACGCCTCCCCCTACAAGAGCGACGACGAGGGCTGACCAGCCCTGATGACGCCCGCGCCGGGGCGCGGCAGGCAGGTGCCACGCCCCGGCGCCCTCCAACACCCGCCAAGGAGTCCCCTCGTGCCCCAGACGATCACCGCCGCCTCCGTCGCGGCCTACATCCGCACCGCTGTCACCGAGTGCGCCCGGGCCTACCGCCAGGCACGCACCGAAGCCGCTTCCACGCTCAGCAACTTCGACGAGTCGGCCGAGTGGGAGGTCAATCTCGGCGCCATCATCGCCTCCGAAACGCACTGGGCGGTCTGGGGACGCATCCCCCAGATCGTCCGAGACTCGGACGCCGCGCCGTGGAGACAGAACCCCGACCTCTCCGGCGTGTCCGACGAGCAGATCCTCCAGGCCGCCCGCACGGTGCGGGCCGAGGTCCTCGACCGGCTGACCACCGCCGAGGATCACGTCGCGACGCCCATCGGGTCCGTCTGGCAGCAGGCCCACCGCACAGCCGCCCTCCGGGCCTACGACTCCCTGCGTCTCATCGACCACATCCAGGAGCGCTGACCCATGGTCACCGTCCACGTTATGACCGGCCTCCCGGCTTCCGGCAAGAGCACCCTCGCGCGCAAGCTCGCCGCCGACGCCGGCGGCCGCATCCGCCGCGTCGACCTCGACGACCTGCGCACGAACGCACCGCCCTCGCCATCCAGGACTCCGTACGGCGTGCGCTGCGAGCTCGACAAGCTCGCCTTCTTCGAACCCATGCCGACTTTCCGGACCAAGACACTGACCCAGGAGCGCTGACCACCATGAGTTTCCTCAGCCGCATCGGCTTCATCGAGACCGAAGAACAGGAGCGGGCTCGGCTAGCCCATGCCCCCGAAGGCTCGACGAACCACTACCTGTCCACCCTGCCCGTGACCATCGAAGAGTGGCCCAAGGACCTGCTCGTCGAGCTGCCGTGGGAGCCACCGCGCACTGACCGGCCCTACCGCGTCGTCGTGGTGCCGATCGAGTTCCGGAAGGACGCTCTGCCTGAGGGCGTCGAGGAGGAGCCGCTGCCGCGCAAGCGCCACTCCGGCTCCTGGATGTGTGCCGTGGTGTTCTCCGACCACCCGAGCTACCCGGTCGGCGGCTTCCGCATCGACGTCCCGGCCGCCGAGATCGCCCGAGGCCGGAAGGTCGACCTCGCTGGGACCCTGGCGCAGTCCTGAGCCGTCGCTCCGTCACCGCCACGCATCTAGGAGCAAGTATGGCCAACACCGAGAACCTGAAAGGCATCCGCTGCCCGGAATGCTTCAGCGAGGAGGCCTTCGTCGTCCAGATCACGATGAACGTCGTCATGCACGACGACGGGATCGCTTTCATGGGCTGCCGGCAGCCCGAGAACGATCACTTCCCGGGCCGCGCCATCCCCGACGACGACGGATTCGGCGACGACAACCCGATCCAGTGCTTCGAGCGCCGGGGCGGCTGCGGCCACTGGGGGACGGTGAAGGAGTTCCGCGTCGGCTGAAGCCCGAACACATCAGTCCCCGCAGCGCACCCGCCCCATCAGCCCCCGCAGGGATCACACCTTGCGGGGGCTCCTCGTTCTCGTGGCGCTGCGCTCTGTTCCCTGACGCTGCTCCCCTCAACACCACCCAGCAGAAAGCGAGTTCCGCTATGTCCACCGTCAGTGAAGAGCAGAAGCTCGACGCCGTCCACCGGTTGGGCGTGATGTCCGAGCGGCACCCCGAACTGAAGCGCCGCGTGGCGGACGCCCGGCTCGAACTCGCTGCCGTCATTCTCGCCATGGACGCCGTCGACAAGCGCATCCAGGCGGGGGAGAAGATCCACTCCCTCCAGGAGCAGGCCGCCGTCGAACAAGCGAAGAACGCCCATGCTCAGGCCTTGGCGGACCTCCTGCGAGGCGAGCACTGAGCCGCACTGGCTCGTCCCCGCAACCATCACCGAACCACACATAGGAGGCCCCGTCATGCCCGATGCACCCGAATACACGCCCCGCAGCGTCTACATGCTGGAACCGCACGCTGATCTTGTGACCGCCGAGAACGGATACATCGCGATCGAGGCCATCGCCGAGCGCGTCTACGACAAGCCGTACAGCTCGCTGCGCGGATGCCAGCGGGACGACGAGCACATCGGCAATGACAGCGTGAAGCTCTACGAGCTCTCCTCCGACGGGGACTACCTGCAGGCACTCGGCGACCTCGACGACGCCAAGATCTACCTGGGCTGGGACTCCCGCACCGGCGAGAGCGCCTTCAAGACCGGTATGACGGAGCTGAACTACTGGCTGAGCATCCGCGTCGCCGACGAAAACACACCAGCCACCGTCGAGGCGAACCCGCCGGCGACGCAAGACCTTGAGAACGCCGTGTTCGAGGACCGGTTCTTCGCTGATCGCGCCTTCTCGCCGTCGCTGCGGTTGGTCCTGGCCGATCTGATCCGCCGTGGCGAACTGCCGCGCGGCGACTACCTGTTCCGGCACTGGTGGTGATCGAAGCGGAATGAAGGTTGGAACCATCGCTCAGTCTCAGACATCCGTCTTCGACGTCGCCGAGTACATCCTGCAGTAGCACGCCGCGGCCGAGCCCGACCGGCCAGCGATGACCGCGATGACGCTCCAGAAGCTCGTCTACTACTGCCAAGCCTGGCACCTCGCCTGAGAGGGCAGAGCCCTCTTCCCGAAAGGGATCCAGGCCTGGGCCTCCGGGCCCGTCTGCCCTGAGCTCTACAAGCTGCATCAGGGCTACTTCACCGTCCAGGCCGGCTTCTTCGCCAAACGGCTGCGCGCGCGCAGCGACGTCGAAACCACCTGACCACGCCCAGAATGAGAGAGACCCAGCACCATGTACAACACCCACTTACGCCAATACCAACGCCTGCGTGACTGGGCGATCTCGATCGCGTTAGTTGCCGCCCTGGTCGCAGGCGTGTTCCTCGGGCTCAACCACATCAAGGAGCAAGATGCCTAGGAGCGCGCTGCCATGGCGAACACGAAGATCGTCTACGTCCCGGATCCCGTGCAGAATCTCGTCAAGCGCACTGACGGCTCCTACTACAAGGCGACCCCCGAGGCGGAGACTCCGTACACGGGCACCTACGACTACACGACCATCGAAGACCACGACGTCGTCGTGCCCAGAAGCGTGTCGATAGAGGAGGAGTGCAGAGCTCAGCCGTCGTTCCTGTGTCGCCACTCGACGTTCACCAACGACATCACGGTCCGAGTCATCCATCCACATGAAGCAGACCAGACGCCGCGCGTCGAGCGGCTGCGCTGCACGGTCGAGCCCATCGATGCATCGCAGCCGAGCTACACCGGCGACCCGCACGACAGGAGTCGGCTGAAGATCGGGCCCGACCAGGAAGGCACGGACGCAGGAAGCTTGAGTAGCCTCTTCCCGAACGACGGCCAGCAGCTGTGCCAGGACCGGATCACGATCCTCGTGCCGGACGGCAGCATCCAGCCGTAGCCGACTGGGGCTCACCTCTGGGCGTCGGCAGGTGAATTCCGCGGAGCCCCCGTCGGCTGAGCATCATGCTCGCCGGGCGGGGGTCTCTCTTCTTCTGCCTGATCAGCGGAGCTGATCCGGTCTGATCTTCAGGGTATGAGGACCCGTGCGGTGGCAAGGCAGCGCGTGTGGCCGCCATGGAGGAGATCACGGGAACGGCCGTCGAGGCTTCCGCGCCGGGCGCCTACGGGATCGGCCATGGCTCGCGCGGAGTCATCGAGGCCGCGCCGATCGAGGCTGAAGCCACCCAGGCGCAGGAGACGGCCTCCACGGCGCGCACGCAGGCGACGCAGGACGCCGCAGCGTCCCGACCCGCGTTCGCCGCAGGGCTCCAAGACTCCCGCACGGCGTCCGGCGCGGCGCCGACCGGCGGGGGACGACGGCCCGGCCGTACTGCGTGACCTGCTACGGCTCGACGGCATCTGATCACCCCCCCCGCAGCCCTGAATCCCCAGACAGCCCCCTTTCGAATCGGGCCGGTCGCACTCAGCACAAACCCCGCCCTCCATACGCGAGAGGAACTCCCCGACATGGGACAGCACGCCGCCCCCGAGATCACCCCCGCCCCCGAAATCCTTGCTCGCCTGGACCGCATCGCCGCCGAACGGCACGTGACCGGCCCCGGCTTGTCCCACGCCGAGCACACCGCCGCCGCCCTGGTTATCGCCGACCACTACACCGATGGCGGCACCCGCAAGACCACGACCGGCCGCGACCGTGACGAACTCTTCTGGTGGTACCGGCTCGGCTCCACCTGAGACCTGATCCCCGCCTACCGCACCGCGCGCGGCCTGACCGGCCAGGGCGCCTGACACTCCAACCCCCTACGGCGCCCAGCACGTGGGCGGGACGTCCACAGCCACGGAACCCGAACCAACCCGAGGAGAAACCCGCATGTCCACGCTCACCGCACGCCCCAGCCTCACCAAGACGCACTCCGCGTACGACTGCCACACCGGCGCCATGCTCCGTGACGCGCTCGAAGCACTCGGGATCGTGCACCACGTGGACCAGCCCTGGCGCGGGCTGCCCACGGAGTACCTGGTGTGCAGCGTGCCGGGGCGTGCGCGGGTGTGGATCCACTGTGTGGCCGACCCATCCGCCCGCACCCCGGAGGGTCGCCAGTTCGCCGATCACTACGACCTGCCCGCGGTCGCACTGCGGGCCGTGGCCGCCACGGTCACCGACGACGAGGGAACCCAGTTCGTCTACAACGGGTTCGGCGACGAGCACAAGCCCACGGCGAGCGCGGGCATGCAGGCCGGGCAGTGTGCTGCCGCGGTCGCCGAACACTTCGGGCTGACGCTGCCCGAGCCGGAGCGGGTCTGTGTGCACTGCGGACGCGGTATCGAGTGGATCGAGGACGACGGGCAAGGCGCCTGGTACGACTCGTCCAACTGGATCGAGTGCGTGGACGGCGAGAGCCTGCACGCCCCGGAGCCGCTGTGCGGCTGGTGCGAGGACTACGGGCTGATCGAGGTCTTCGACGACTCCTTCGACTCCCTGAAGGGGCACACCACGTGCGACAACGCGCCGTGTGTGGCGCGAGCCGAGAAGCGCGCGGCCGAGTACGAGCGCAAGCGCGCCGCCGAAGAGGCCGAGGCCGCCGCGCACGTGTGCGCCGATCACCTCTGCTGCCCTCCGTTCTAACCCCACGACGCCCCCGGATCCGGGCCTTTGGCCGGTCCCTCCCCGTTCGAGGCGGGGCAGGGGCACTGACCGCACGCCGACCGGCGCGCGGAGACCACGGCAGCACTCGGGAAGGAACCCCAAACCATGTCCACCACCACGGCCCGCAGCATCGTTCGGGAGATCGTCACCCGCTCCTATCGCCGGTACACCCCGACCAACGGCCGTGCGCCGGAGGGCACCGAATACGGCGTAGACGGCTGGCTGTTCAACCTTCCCGGCGAGACGCTCAACGGCCGCCGGTTCCTGCAGCGCACCTATGCGGCGTACCAGGTGACCAGGAACGCAGAGTTGGTTTGGATGGTGCGCGAAGTCGGTGGCGAGCGGCGGCAGGTCGGCAGCCACAGCACCACCCGTAAGGGCGCGCTCGCGCTGGCGGTCGGCGCGGTTGCCCACGAGCGGGAGAAGGCCGCTGCCGCGCCCGAGACGGACGCGCCGGCAACTTGCGACCAGGGCACCCGTGCGCGGGGTGCCGCGGGGCGTACGGCCGCCGAGGGCGGCGAGCGTTCCCAGGTGTCGGCCACCATGACCGAGCGGCTAGAGCGGATGCGTGCGGGTCAACTCGCCGGCCTGCCGACCGTCGCGGAAATTCGGATGACGTACCCGCTCGCCGGTGGGGGCGCGACGCTGCGGCTGATGACCGCCGAGGGCAGCACGACCGAACGCCACATGATCCCGCTCACGGAGCGGGGCGCGGCCGGTCGGGAGAATGACCCCGCCGGGATCTACCTGGACGCCATCACCGACGGCGCGAACACGGAGGGGTTGAAGATCGCCGCCGGGTGGCACCTGATGCGGCTCGGCTTCAACTACGCGCGCGGCGCGGCCTGGGCGCCGTACACCGGCAGCGCGAGCAGCGAGGCGCAGTGGAAGGAGTGGGCGCCGATGCTGCCCGAGGGGCACCGGTGGCCGCACACGGTGCGCGTCGCCATCACGGCGACGGCCGAACACCTCGCCTACATAGACCGCGCGTACGGTCCCGTGCCGGAACTGCCGGACCTTCCGGCCGGTGTGAGCGCACACCCGTCCGGCCCGCGTTCCTGGCAGATCTGCTACGCCAACCGCCGGTTCTGGCAGCTCTCCTACCGGCCCCGGATGGGCGGCGACGTGTGGACCCTGTACGCCGACCCGGCCCGTACCAAGTCCCTCGCCAGGGCCGCGAGCCCCGGCGAACTCCTCGCCACCATCCCTGCCCGCGACGCCGAAGCGCAGGCCCGCGCGACGGCCGGCAAGCGCTACTGAGACGCAGCGCGGCACCAACACGGACACCGACGTCCTCTTCGACTCGATCGTCGAGAACGAGGAGCGGGTGAAGGACGACGGCGCTGGTGACCACGACCGCCTGAGCCACTACGTCAGCAAGGAGGACATCGTCCGCTCCTCCATGACGGGCGAGCCCGTCTTCGCCCTCTGCGGCAAGAAGCGGACCCCGTCGAAGAACCCGGAAAGTACCCGGTCTGCCGTATGGCGATCAGCGCCGGTCTGGTCCCCGCCCCTCCGCACGGACCAGGACGCACCTCTCTTCTGATCCACCCGCGCCGCCCGGTTGCCCGGTCGAACCGGGCCGCACGCACTCAGCCCCACCCACACCGCAGCGATGTGAGAGGTACACCATGACTTCCTGGCCCCACGACCTGAGCAAGACAGCCCCCGCCGCCGAGCGTACCGGCGCGATCCTCAAGGCCGCGCTGACCGCGCACGGCGTCACCTTCCGCGTGGTCAAGCCCTGGCGTTCCCTGCCCGGCGCCTCCCTGGTGACCACCGCGCCGGGCCAGCCGGGCGTGTGGATCGAGGCGCACTCCCACACCGGCCCCCGCTCCGTGTCCGGCTATGACGTGCCCCTGGCCGGACTGTTCGGCGTCAGTGCTGTGATCACCGACGATTTCAACACCCGTCACGTGCACTGCGACTTCACCGAGGCGCCCGCCGACATCACCGACCCGGCCGCCGCCGCCGACGCCATAGCATCGGCCGTCGCCGCCCACCTGGCGGCCTATCCGTCCCTGACCGGCGCGCAGTGGGTCACCATTGCATCCCACCCGGCCAGCCGCACCGAATACCGGGAAGTCGTCACCGCACACGGCACGTGGGCGCACGCATCCTCCCCCACCGGCTACACCACCGGCCCCAGCCTGGACACCGCAAGCGTCTGGGGCGCCTACCAGCGGCGCGTGGCCGACCTCGCCGCCGAGACCCGCTGAACCCGCGACCTGCCGCCCCTTCCACTGGCGGCCGGTCCCCCCGCCCCGCTCGCCGACCGTCCCACCGACAAGCACGACTCGATCCTTCTCGACAGCTACAGCCAGATCTGGGGCGAGTACCAGACCAGCCCGTCGCCGCATGGAGACGCGATCCTCCGCCTCGTCTGGGCGTCCGAAGTGTGCTCCTCCAAGCACGAGATGGAGGACGAGGGCGTCGACTTCCGCCTCATCGGCTGGAGCGAGTGACCGCCCTGCCCGCCGTCTGACCCTCGGTTACAGCCACGGCCACACCGTCCTGGCCCGCATCCACTGGAGGAACCATGACCAGCCCGACCCCGCTCACCGGCCAGCAGCTCGACGAGCTGGAGACCTTTGCGAAGAACATCCCCGCCGGACCGTGGACCGTCGACGACTCCCGTGCGGAGCTTCGCGGCTCACACGGCAACCTGCTCGCCGATCTGTGGGACGACCGGCTCGGCGTGTACTTCGTCGCCATGCACGCCGCGACGCAGCCACTCGTAGCCGAGGTCCGCCGCCTCCGCGCCGAGCTGGAGCGCCGTACAGAAGACCTTGCAGCCGCAGACAACCCCACCCCGCTCCGCTGGGGCCTGAACGACGTCCTGTGGGGTGACGACGACACGACCACAGTCCTGCTCTCCGGCCCGAACGGTGAGCCGTATTGGCTGGAGTTGGACCCGGAGCGCGCAGCCAGGCTCCGCGAAGACCTGGCCGGCCCCGAAGGCGAGGAGGCGCGGCGCGAGCCCGAGCCGAGCAACCGACCGTGCGGTCACGACGACGTTCCGGCGGCCGGAGATCAAGGAAGAGAGGAACGATGAATGACGACGCGGCTGGCTTATACGCGAATAGCCGAACCGCCCACAGACTGCGCCGGGTGTGCGGCTCTGAACCAGGTTCGAGCGTTCTGCGGTCCGTGCCGTACGGCGTGCGGGCTGCCGAATTGCTGGCGGTGCGGGGACAAGACGTGGACCGTGCTGGACGGAGGCAACGGCCCCGGCCGATGGGGCCGGTGCACCTGCACCACGATCAAGGAGGCGAGGAACGTGGAAGGAGCACAGAACACCCGTACACCTGGGGCAACCGGCCCGCCATCTCCCATCGAGACGGGGAGACGAGGACAACCCTATGACCACCCTGCCCACGAGCATCACGGCCGCCCGGAACCTGGCTGACGCGCTGCGCGACGGCCGATGGGACGACGTGCCCCGGCTCAACACGGTGTGGCAGCAGGCCGACCCGATCGGCCACACCCTGTGGCACGCCGCCGCATCGGCAGCGGCCGAGACCGGCGGCGAGATGCCGAACCCTTGCGAGTTCTGCGCCTCTTGCCGCGAGCGGGCGGCGGACGCCGACGGTTCGTGCGCGCGAACCTGGCCACGACGACGGTCACCGCGTTCTGGCATCGCATGTAGCTCGAATCCGACCGGCGCCGCCTGACGGCGGCCACCACCCCCGCTGGGCGGCGGCGTGCCGCACGCTGGCTCGCCTTCGCCGCCGACACCGCCGCCCTCTACCTGCAACTACGCGACCAGTACGGCGCCACCGAGGCGATCGAGGCGGAGGCCGACGAGACAGCACGGCTGCTCGCCGCCGAGGGCGCCGAACGCGACCTCACCGACGACGAGTCTGACGGGCTCGGCGACTACGTCGGCAACCTCTACGACAGCAACGCCGCGGCCTGGCACCCACTGTGCAGCCACGTCGACATCCGGCACGGCCTCTACCACCTCGACCTCGGCAGGGCCCGCCAGGCAGGACTCGACCTGCTCGCCCGCCGCGCGGCCTCCGCGAAGTAACCCGCCCCAACACCCCGAAGGAGCACCCTCGTGGACATCACCGACGCCATGCGTGCCGTCATGAAGCAGTACGACCTCACCGAGCCGATGGTCCGCGCGATCTACAGCGGCAGGAACCGCCAGATCCTCAACTGCGGCCCCCGCACCGAAAAGGCCCTCGTCGACCGCGGCATCATGCACCCCGTCAACTCCGACCTGACCGACAGGGGCATGGAAGTCCTCACCGCGCTCCAGGTCGCCCAGGGCACCGTCGCCACCACACCCGCGCCGGCCCGGGAGCCGATCGAGGGCGGCATCGTCACCACCGCCGGCACCACGAAGGGCTCCCTGCCCAAGCACGCCGACCACCCCGACGCCCGCGCCGCCATCCAAGCTCTGAACAACCTCAAGCTCGCCGAGCTGACCAACCACTTTGACCCGGAGGAGGGCGCCGACGTCCGCGGCTTCATGGTCGAGCCCCGCGGTCACGGCCGGGTCGCCGTCTACTGGGTGTTCGCCGGCCGCATCCGCGACCACAACGGCAACCCCTTCAAGGTCGAACTCCAGATCGCCGCCGACAAGCTGAGCAAGGCCGGTTGGCGGATCGAGTCGAAGTCGGTGTTCTGCGTGTTCGCCTGGCGGCCCATCTCCGAAATCGCCGAGGAGCCGTCCACCCCCGACGGCTGGACCCCGATGCCCGTGCATATCCACGCCGGTGACCTGGTCGAGGCGAAGACCGCGACGGTCAACGGGGAGCCGAAGACCATCACCGTCCGCGTGGACCGCACGCCGTGGCTGGTCAACCACCGCACGACCGCGCTGAGCGACGGCGCTGGCCTGATCCCGGTGTTTACCGACACCCTCCGCGTCGTCGACGAGACGTCTGCATCCCCGGTTTTGCCCACCCTTGAGGAGAGCGCCGCGGCCGCCAAGGCATTCTTCGCCACCCAGCCCCGGGAAGTCCTCCACGAGGAGGTCATCTACACCCTCCAGACCCGCCAGCCCGGCGGCGAGTGGCAGCACCTGTACACCCCGCATGCGGCGAAGACCCTGGACGAGGCGCAGGAGACCATCGACGACATCAAGGCTCTGTCCGAGCCCGGCTGGGAGTACCGGCCCGTCGAGGTCCGCCGTACCCTCACCGCGCTGCCCCACCAGCCCGCGGCGGCCGCCGACGTCGAGCCCGGCTCCGTCCCCGCCCGTAAGCTGCGCTCCGGCTACCGGATCCGCATCCGCGGCGAGGAGCGGCACGTGTGGAAGGTGACGTTCGACCGACAGGCCCGCTACCTGCGCGTCTACACGGTGCCGCCGAAGGGCGAGAACCCCGAGTTCTGGGCGTACGGGATGGGCGTCAACGACACGGCTGAACTGATCGCTGTCGGTCCGGCCGTGGACATCACCAGTCAGCTGGTCGACGCCGCCCACTGACGCGCAGGAGCCGACGGCGGCCGAGCTGGACGAGGCGCGGCTGGGGCTGGAACTTCGAGGCCGCGAGTGATGCGGCGGGCATGGTCGCACTGCACCTTGACTCCCTCGTGCGCCTGCACGCGGGCAGCCTCGCGCCGGGGGTGGCGATCACTGCCCCGACCATGGCGAGCGGCGACCAGGTCGGCAACAACATCGATGAGACCCTCGCTGAGCCCCCGATGTGGATGTCTCCCGCCGACCTCCGGGTCATGGACGACCTGCGGCATCGACATCGACGGCTTCAACGGCGTCCTTGTTCGCTTGACCATCCCGCCACTGTGGCTCGGCCTGCGTGCTGACCCTGCTTCACCGTTCCTCGTCCAGATCGCCAGCGAGTTGGACGACCAGTACCCCGACACCGCCACCTGGCAGTTCTGGAACGGCGAGCAGTGGCGGGCGCTCGACCTCCCGGACATACCGAGCTGAACACCCCGACGAACGTGGCCCACGCATTCCGTTCGGCTCAACAGCGCCCTGATGTACGACGAGGGCGCTGTGAACCTCACGCACGAGCCAGTCGTCGGCATCGGCTTCGCCGCCAGCAGACCGACGAGGCCGCCCGTGTGCCACACCCGGCATTCCTGGGTCTCCCGATCCTACGAGTGGCCGGAATCAACCCACCTACAAAGTAAGGACACCGATGACCGATGGTCACCGTCGAATTCACCCCGAAGGACATCCCCGCCTTGCGCCGGGCCGCGAAGTTCCTGCGCCGCACAGAACTGAACCTGCCGGACACGGCCGACTCCAAGACCCACGACGCCATCCTCATCTCCGCTCTGCGGCTGGACGACCAGGCCGACGAGCTGGGCGGGCAGGCCCCGGATCCGACCGTGAACGGTACCCGGCGCCCGATCTTCAACCAACTCGTCGCCCCCGAGGCCGGCGGGCCCATGTTCCACGAGGAGGCGAAGGCGCTCCTCGACGCCCACGAGGACGCGATCCGGGCCGCCGCCGCGGTGGGCATGCTGCGCCTCCAGGGCGCGATGCTCGCCCTCCACCCGAAGACCGCGAACGCCCGGCACGGGTGCTGCGCGCCGCCGAAGCTGTGCAAGGGCCACCGAGCCGAGTGCCGGAGCAGTGAGCACACGATCGGCGGTCAAGTGCCGTGGCCGTGCAGGTCGCTGCGCGCCGTCGGGATCCGTACCGACGCCGACGCCCAGGCCGTCCGCGAGGCTCTGGCCGCCCTGGACCAGGAGGCCGACCCCGACGGCTACCCGGGGCGGAAGAAGGCGGCCCGCGGCCGCGGGGTGCACGCCACCAGGCAGATGGACGACGGCATCGGCGACATCGGCGCGTGCGGCATGTACTTCCCGTGGGACACGGAGAGCAGCCTCGAGGACCCCGGCACCGACGTGTCGTGCCAGGCCTGCGTGAAGGCGCTCGCCCGGAAGGAGCGCGAGGGAGCCGAGGCCGCGGCCGCCGACGAGGCCGCGCACCGCTGCACGTTGCCGCCGAACCGCTTCCTGCCGTGCGGCTGCTGCCCGCACCAGGTCTGCGAGGACTGCGGCGACTGCGCCCACACGTGCGAGTGCAGCACTGGCGGAACCCCCGCCCAGTAGCCCCGCCCCGAGCGGTCCGAGGCCGACCCGTGCGAGCCGCGCTTGCAGGGCCAGCAGGAGAGGAACACACATCATGTCCGCCGATGACACCGCCGCCGTCCGTACCCTGACCGACATGTCCGCCAGGGCTGCCGAGATCGCCAGCGCCCGCCGTTACACCAAGGAAGCCGCCTGCGCCCGCGCCGCCTCCGCAATGTGGACCGACCTCGCCTCCGCCGTGAGGAACGGTGCGCCGTGGCTCAACGACCGCGAGCAGGCCACCGCCTACCTGGCGATGGCACGCGAGGCGGCGGCCACGGCCGGGTACATCACCCCCGAGACCGCCGAGCTGGCCGCGCTCGTGACCGGCTGCCCAGTACCCGCCCAGCCGGGGCGAGACGAGGTCTCCCCGGGACCGCACTGTCCGACGCGCGCCGTCGAGGCCGCCAAGGTCGCCTTCGAGGTGGCGGCGGGCTACGAGCACGCTGCGCCGGTGGTGCTGCACGCCAGCGAGTTCGCTGATGTTCGTGGCGCAGTGAGCGCCGCGTTGTACGCACGCGCAGAGCAGATGCCGGAGCTGCCGCGGCACACGGTGCCCATTTCGACGAGCCACAGCATCCGTGGCGCACACGCGGAGCTCGACGGCGTGGCGTTCCCGTCTGCTGGCGGCCTCACCACAGCCGTGATCACCATCCGCACGGCCTACCCGATCGACCGGCTGACGCTGATCCCCGTGATCAGCCAGATCTCCCACGAAGTCGAGAGCGCAGCCGAGGAGCAGGACGACGCCTACGTCGCCGAGAAGATCTACATCATCGAGGAAGGACCCAGCTCACGGAAGGAACCGACCATGCCCGGCGACCCGCAGCAGGAGATCATCGCGTACCTCCTGGGCAGCTTCTGGCTCTGCGTTCCGTGCGCACGGGATCGCGACGACTTCAAGAACCTGGGGTCGGCCCGGCGCGCCGACCTGATGCCCGTCTACACGTACCGCTGTGACCAGTGCCGTAAGTCCATCGCCTGACCGTCCGCCAACAGAAAGCCTTAGCTCCGGGGTTGCGCTTCACCGCCTGGTACTCGACCCGGGCGCGGAGCGCGTCCATCTCGTTCGGGGTGGGTGCGGCAGTGGTCTCGGTCATGGCTTCCTCGTTCCCTGGTCGGTTGAAGGCTGAGCTGCCTCACCGGGAGCACGGACGCCGCGACGGCCGTGCTCCCGAGCGGTGCTCAGACCCGCTCGGCCAGCAGCGCCAACGTGTACGTGCAGGCGCTGGAGCGGGTGGCGGGCGTGCTGCTCCACCAGCTCAAGACCCCAGGGCGTACGGTCCACCGCAGTGTGCGACCGTACGCCGGCGACGTTCGGCAGCAACGAGCGGCCCACCGACGCCGAAGCCGCGATGATCTCCAGCTTCACCCGGGAGTACCTCCAGCACTGGTTCCACGACGGGTACATCAGCCGCCTGGCCAAGCGCAGCCGTGCTCGTCCAGGGTGCGGATCGTCACCGGCTGGCCGATGGTCGCCTGGCCGGGGCCACGGGTTGTAGGTGACGAACGGGTGCCCCCGCTCTTCGCACTACTGCCGGGACCGCGCCGCCAAGACGATCGGCCGGGTGCTCCTCACCCTCATGATCGCGACGAACGTGATCGTCCTCGCACCGGCGGCAGTCTTCTGCGTCATGACCAGCATCAGCCCCCTGGCCGATCTTGCGAACCCTAAGGCCGGCGACAAGAGCCTCGACGAGAACACCGGGGGGGACCATCTGCACGACCACGGCTCTCGACCGGCGCAACGTCCCCGCCATCCCCGTCTGGGGAGGTCGGGAGGAAAAGACCTTGGTCCGACTGGGTAGTGGCTTCTGGTGCGACCTGGCCACCGGGTTTCAGGACGACTCGGGGGCCACGCGCATCGAGCGCGTCGCCTGGCGAACAGCACAGCCAAGACCCCCGCAGGGACCGTCGGCGGGGGTCTTCCTTTTTCGCACGCTCAGCCCCGGCTTCTCACTCCGAGTCAGTCGGGCTGTGCATTCCTTGTCGAAAGGCCTTTCGAATGACATGACCTCGAATCGACAGGCGATCTCGAATGGCCTGACAGGGGGACGAGTTGAGGGAGAGGGAATCGGATGAGACGCGGGCAGTGCGCTGCAAGGCAGCGCCGGGGGTCTCACTGCCGAATCCATCACATCGTCCCGGGGAGACCGCCATGCCCGAGCGCACCGAGCACGCCCTGCTCCACATCAAGTATGTCGACGACGCCCTCGCCGAGCAGGGTGTCGCCGCAGTCGAAGGCGCGACCTCCGGCATCAGCCTGAGGATCCTGGCGCGGGCTCTACCTGACGGCCGGACGTCCGTCGCCGTCTCGCTCTACAGGCGCGTGCACCGCATGCGCGCCTCGGGCAAGGCATTCCACTACTGGACCTCCGAGAAGCTCACGTCGATGGCCCGCACGAAGAAGGACCTCGTCGTCCTGCGCGAGATCGACCGCCGCACCGGCAAATCCAACACACGCCACGTCTTCTCCGAGAGCGTGGTCGAGTCCTGGATCCACGGGCTGTCCGGGACACTGGAGCGGTGGGTGCACAGCAACCCGCAGGCCCGCCGGCTCGAAGGACCGGAGCCCGAGGGAGTCGACAACGCCGTGGACCAGGCGATCGCCGCGATCCGCGAACACATCGGCGAGCTGCCGAACTGGAACGACCGCTTCCCGCTGCTCAAGGACGACCGGCAGGATCGTCCGGCCTCCGCCTACCTGCCCTATCTCGATTGCCACAACCATGCGCAGGTCGCGAAGAACCTCTTCGGCGTGCGCGCCTACCGTCGGCCGCTGGCCCGCGAGGTGGAGCGTCTGGACATCAGCACCCTGAGCTGGTTCGCCATGTTCCGCGGGCTGGTGCCCGTGGACTGGCTCATCGACGCAATGGGCACCACGAAAACAGCCAGCGGCCGCAGCCTGATGCGCGAGCTGTCGCTCACGTCCCTGCAGCGGCGAGGCATCCGCTCGATCCTGCGCCGGACTCCGCAGCCAGTGCTGCGACGGATCCTCAAGGAGCCCGTCCACCAGGCACGGCGCACGCTGGCCGATGCAGCCGACTGCACGGCTCACCGTTTGGCCGTCACCCGTGACCTCGACCTCCTTCCGGAGATCATCACTGCCCGCGGGCAGCGCCGGGTCCGCGGCTCCCGTGACCTCGAGCACCTAGTCCGGGACCTGCCCGCAATCGAGCGCTGGCACGACCCCCGGGGCCGCACGGCCCAGCGCGTCATGCAGGAGGAGATCTACGCCCTTCGCGAGATGGAGCACTACAACCGCGAGATCCGGCTGCTTCCCGAGGGCACGGCCCAGGTCGCTGACTGGGACCTCTGGAAGGACGAGGCATTCCGCGTGCAGGCGTTGGGTCTGATCGAGGACCGTCGGCGCGAGCTGATGGCTGCCCGCGATCGTGAGCGCTACGAACGCGAGGAGGCCCGCCGCCTCGAGCGGATCGCGAAGCAGGCCCAGCGCCACCAATGGGCACTGCAGACGGCCGCACTGATGGATGGTCGGGAAGCAGCTCCCGGTCTGAGCTTCGTCGTCGCCCGTGATGCCGAGACGCTCTCCCGCTGGGGTGCGATGCTCAACAACTGCATCGGCGGGTACGCCGGCGAACTGGAGCTGGATGTGTTCGCCGCAGTCTGCGAAGCGGACGGCCGCGTGCGTCTGAACCTGCAGATCACGCAGTCGCATGGCGTAGAGCAGATCCTCGGGAAGAACAACCGCGACGCCGTGCGCGAGCTCGGCGAAGCGGCCCAGCAGGTCGTCGACGGGCTGGTCGCCATGGAAGTCCGCTTCCACTCGGATGCTCTGGGCATGGACGGGCTGCGACTGCCCCAGAGGACTCACTGACGCCAAATCTCTACAAAGACCCCGACCTGGTGCTCCGGCAGCAGGCCGGGGTTCTTCTCTTGCTACCCGGAATGCCGGAGCACCACGTGGACTGCAGAAAATCTCTTTTCTGCCACGGCCGAGGGGAGCGGGTTATCCACAGCTGGCCGGACGAGTCGTAGTCGCCTGCCATGCTGGGGATCATGGCTCACCGCTGGTACCCGACATGTGGCCGCGCTCTGCGGCAGATCCTGCGCAGGCATCGGAACGAACTGCCGCCCGACCTGCTGCCGTTCGCCCGTACACCGCAGGATCCGGTCGGCGAGTACCGCATGTCGACGCGCCGCCCCGGCGTTGTCGGTCGCCCCCAGTAGGCTGCTCACTCGTGAGCTGAACCCTGCCCCGGCCTGATGCACCGGGGCGGACTGCTGTCAGGCGTCGGCGGGCTCCGCATGCCTGACGGCCCGCTTCAGTCCCATCTCGACGTCGAGCCGCGACAGCCCTGCCTTCTCGGCGAACGCGGCGATGCCCTCGTGTACGGCGAGCGTGGTGTCGACGGTCAGCTCGCCGCGCTGGATCGCCTCCCAGGCGGAACGTTCCAGCTCGATCACGGGGAAACCTATGTCGGCCACGGATGGAGATCCTAAGCTGCCGCGGTCACGCAGCCTTCACGACCTCGTCCCGCACGGCCTCCGCCCACAGCGGGAGGAGTGCCGCGTACTCGGCCCGCTCGGCGTCGCTCAGCCGCTTATCCCGGTGCGTAAAGAACCCACGGATCCGCTCGTTCAGCTCGGCTGCAGAGCGCATCGGGCCACGAGGCGGGGGAGTCGGAGGCATGCGGGCAAGCCTACGGCTCGGGTCTGACAGCGGTCAGCCCTCGGGCTGCGGCAGCTCGGTGACGAACGTGCCCACGCCCGGATACATGGCGGCG
Organism: Streptomyces montanus; assembly: GCF_005786655.1. NCBI lineage: Bacteria > Bacillati > Actinomycetota > Actinomycetes > Kitasatosporales > Streptomycetaceae > Streptomyces > Streptomyces montanus. The sequence goes on along the minus strand of NZ_VBZC01000017.1, from coordinate 46,705 downwards.
AGGCCCTCTTTCCGCAGCTCCGTCAACACACGCTTCGCGGTCACCTGCGAGATGCCGAACTCGTCGCAGATCGCCATAGCGGACGGGAGCCTGCCGCCGGGCGGTGCTGGCCGCGGTGTTCGTCACCGAGATCGGCGACGTGGCCCGCTTCCCCGCCCCGAAGTACCTGTGCTCGTGGGCCGGGCTCACTCCGCGCCACCGCGAGTCCGACCTGAAGGTCTCCCGAGGGCATCTGACCAAGCAGGGCTCCAAACTGGTGCGCTGGGCGGCCATCGAAGCCATCCAGCACGCCCCCGAGAACACCCCGATGCGCGCCCACAAGAACCGCATCGAGGCGCGCCGCGGCAGTCAGGCACGCAGCCTCGCCAAGGCCGCCGCGGCCCGCAAGCTGCTCAACCTGGTCTACTACGGGCTGCGCGACGGCGAAGTGCGCTGCCTGGCCCGCACGGACAAGACGTGAACAGCATCCGGACCCACGGCCGACGCGCGATCGCCGTAAGTTCTGGCCTCCGCACTGCGGCAAGGCCGCTTCTCTGATTGATCCCGTCTTTGGCCGTGTGCCGAACGACACCATGCCGCACCGAGCATCACCGACACGGGTCCTCGTGGCGAAGCTCGCGCGCAGCCGTGAGTGGTTCGAGGGGCCGCAAGCATGTGGGGCGGCCAGCGCTACGGCGCAGGCGAGACCGCCTCGACCGGGCGGGACGCGATGCGCATCTGCTCGCCGTCGTACTCCACGATCCACGGCCTCTGGCGCCACCACTTCGTGTTCATGTCCTGGAGCAGAGCCTCTGGCTGCGCCACAGACGGCGCGACTCGGCGCCGCACACATCAAGAACACTCGAAGAGAGGGCACAGCCGCCGCACCGGGGTCCGCGTTACCGCACGTGATCAATGGCTGGGAGACTTCGACATGCTGAACTTGACAGAGAAAGTGCGGGCTGGGGTACGCGCGGCGAACTGGAGTACCACCCTGTACGGCCGGACCTCGTTGCGGAGTTCCAGGCCGACACGGCGATCGATGCGGGCCTGTACCGGCGCCCCGTCCGCTTCCTGCGGCTGCGCGACGACCTGACCGTGCAGCAGGTTGCGCCCTTCGGCATATGACCGCACCCGACGCGGCGGTCAGGCGGAGGCTGGGATGCCGAGCTCGGCGAGCAAGCCGTGCACCCGCTGCTCGATGGCGTCGCGGATCGGTCGGACGGCTTCGACGCCCTGGCTGGCCGGGTCGGCCAGCTGCCAGTCCAGGTACCGCTTGCCGGAGAACACGGGGCAGGCGTCGCCGCACCCCATGCTGATCACCACATCCGAGGACTGCGCCGCCTCCGTCGTCTCGGCAGCGGCGTCCGTCAGGAGATAGGGGTCCGCCAGGACGCGCCGAGTTCCGCGAGCTGCCCACGAAGTACGCCGCGCTGATCCTCCAGGTCCTGCGAGGCCGGCGACAGGAGATAGACGTTGTCGCGGTACAGGCGGAACCCGATGCGCTCCCACCCCTGGGCGATCTTGGCGTTCACGCGGTCCCACTCGGATCGGTCCGTCAGACGCTGACTGCGAAGGTCGGTGATACCGGGTGAGCAGGCGATGGCCCGGCAGCCGGGCATGAGTCGGCGGATCGCCTCGATGCCGAGTACGGCCGCGAGGCCGTGCCCGCGCCACTGCGGATCCAGGGTCACGCGATCCATGACGAGCAGTGCAGAACCGACGTACTCCAGCAGTTCGCCGACCTCGCTGGTGAAGGAACCTGTCTGCGGGTCGAGGAGGACCTGGGCGATCTCGTACAGCTCCTCGGAGACCTCCTCCATGGCCCAGTAGGCATTCCGGCCGCGGTCGAGATGCACCCGGTAGAAGGTCATCTCCCCGACGGCGACATCCTCCGTCGTGCACGACGGACATCCTGCGGCGGCACAGCCACTGCTCTCCTCCGGGGTCTGCCCGCCGTCATGGGTACGCCGGCGGTGCAGGACGGCGACGTCCCAACGCTCCAGCGTGTCGGCCTGCGGGGTGTCCCAGAGTTCGTCGTTGTAGGAGATGTGCAGGTGCAGCTCGGTGGGGTCGCCGGGCAGCGACGGGGACTTGATCACCGCGGCAGCGTAGCGAGGCACGCGCGGTTCGCCTGCCCTTCGTCCGCTCCACGGGCACTGCCGCCCGCCGGAGGGATGGGCGGGGCGACTTCGGACAGGACGAGGCGGACCGGCCGGCGCCCGTCGTGGTCGTTCGAAACCGCCACGGCCCCGGCCGGAGCCGCCAACCGCAGTCGGTCGCGAAGGCTCGCCGGAGTGGTATGACCCTCAGCGGCTTGCATTTCTCGCACAAGGAATCGAACATGTGTTCATGCATGTCGTTTCGCCTGGTGAGCGAGGGACTCCGGAGGCGACCGGAGCTAGGTCCGGCACGCTCTCCAGCCTGCTCCCGGGCGGGACGCTGCCCCACGGCGCGGTGGTGAGCGCCGGGGGAGACCTGCCCTTGCTGATTGCGTTGGCCGCGGAGGCCGCGGCCGACGGCGGGGCCTGGGCAGCAGTTGGTTTGCCGCAGCTCGGCGGGCTGGCTGCGGCGGATGCCGGGCTGGACCTGGCGTGCGGGCTGGCCGTTCCCGAGCCGGGACGGCGGTGGCCCGAGGTGCTGGCGACGGTGTGCGAGGCGGCGCCGGTGGTCTTGCTCGGCCCCGTCGGGCAGGTGTCCCTGCGGACCAGCCGCCGCATTGCGGCCCGCGTGCGGCGCTCCGGTACGACGTTGCTGACCTGGCAGGACTGGCCGGAGGCGCAGCTGCGGCTGCGGGTGGCCGAGGCCCGCTGGGACGGGCTCGGGGACGGCTTTGGTCTGCTCGCCGGTCGCCGTACGCGTCTGGTGGTGGCTGGTCGGGGCGCGGCGGCACAGCCGCGGCATGCGGAGGTGTGGCTGCCGGGGCCGGATGGCTCGGTGCAGCTGATCGCCGAGCCCGCGGCCATCGCTGGCGCGGATGTGGTGCCGCTGCGGCCCGTCACCGCGGGGTGAGCCGGCAGTGCGTGCACTAGCGATCTGGATGATGGACTGGCCCGTGGTGGCCGCGGGCGCGGATCACGCCGAGCCTGTGGCGATCATCGCGCGGGAGCGGGTGATGGCCTGTTCGAAGGAGGCCCGGCGACAGGGGGTGAAGCGGGGGATGCGGGTACGCCAGGCATCCGGTCGCTGCCCCCAGCTCAGGCTGCTCGACCGGGACCCGGAAGCGGAGACGCGGGCGTTCGAGCCGGTGCTGCGCCTGCTGGAGAAACGGATCGCTCCGCACATGGAAGTCCTGCGCCCCGGTCTGATCGCCCTGCCTTCGCGCGGACCCGCGCGGTATTTCGGCGGCGAGCTGGCCCTCGTGGAGCACATCACCACCGTGCTCACCGACGCCGGGATCGAATCACGTACCGGAGCGGCGGACACTGTGTTCGCCGCAGCCCTAGCGGTACGCGCCGGGCAGGTTGGCCAACTCGTGCCTACTGGGCAGACGGCAGGCTTTCTGGCTCCGTATCCGGTGGGGGTGCTGGGCCGCCCGCGGCTGTCTCAGCTGTTGCCCCGCTTGGGCATTACCACCTTGGGGGCGTTCGCGGCGCTGCCGAGTGATCGGGTGCTGGGCCGGTTCGGACACGATGCCGCCGCGGCACAACGCACCGCCCGGGGCTTGGAGGCGCGACCGCTCAACACGTCCGGGGCGGATGTGGACTACAGCGTGGCCGAGGCATTTGAGCCGCCCGAAGACAACCTGGAGCCGGTCGCGTTCATCGCCAAAGCCCTCGCCGAACAGCTCCATGTCCGCCTTGCGGGGGCCGGCGCGGTGTGCGCCAGGCTGCAGGTCGAAGCGGAACTCGCGGCCGGGCGGCGCCTGTCGAGGGTGTGGCGGCACGAGGGGCGCCTTTCTGCGCTGGCGGTTGCCGAGCGCGTGCGCTGGCAGATCGCGGCCTGGGCCGAGACCGGGCAGCTCGACGGCGCCGCGGCGGGGATCACCACACTGCGGCTGGTCCCGGAGGGGCTGTCGGCGGCGACCGGGCGGCAGTCGGTGTTGTTCGGGCCGCGGATCGCGCCGGAGGAACTGGAGCACGCCGCGGGGCAACTGCAGGCGATGCTCGGACACCGCGCGGTGGTACGTCAGGAACTCGCCGGAGGCCGCGGTCCGGGCGAGCGGATTGTGGACATCCCGTATGGCGATGCGCGTTCGCGTCCGTTGGTGGAGGGGACGTGGCCGGGGCGGCTGCCGGCCCCGCACCCGGCCGTCGTCTATCCCACCGCGCGCCCTGCCCAGGTGATCGGGGCAGATGGCGGCCCGGTCGGGGTAAGCGGACGCGCCCTGCTCACCCAGGCCCCGGCCGCGCTGTCCATCGACGGCGCCGCGCCGGTGGCGGTGACCGGGTGGACCGGACCGTGGCCGGTGCTGGAGGACTGGTGGATCCCCGCGCAGGCCCGTCGCCTGGCGCGCCTTCAGGTCGCCTGTGCGGACGGCCGTGCCTGGTTGCTGCACATCCGAGACGGCCGGTGGGCGGTGGAGGCGCTCTATGGCTGACCCTCGCGGGAAGGTGCTGCACTTCCCCGGTACGCGCGCCGCGCCGACGCCTGTGGGCGGCGGCTGGGCCGAGTTGCACGTGCACTCCGCCGGCTCGTTCCTGTTCGGCGCCAACCACGTGGAGGAGTTGGTCGCCGAGGCCGTCCGCCTCGGTATCGAGGCCCTGGCGATCACCGACGTCAACGGGCTGTACGGCGCGAGACGTCTGGCGGAGGCCGCGGGCGAGTACGGCATCGGCAGCATCTACGGCGCCGAACTCACCCTGGACCAGGACCTCGGGTCGATCGTGGTGATCGCCCGCAGCCTGCTGGGCTTCACCCGCCTGTCTGCGGCGATCAGTGCCGGGCAGCTGGCCGGTGCCAAGGGCGCCCCGCTCTACGACCTCGACGCGCTCTCGGCTGCCGCGTACGAGGGAGAGTGGGCGATCCTCACCGGCTGCCCCGTCGTCGGCGAGGCGGCGTACGACACCGACGCCATCCATGCCCGGATGGACCGGCTGGTGGACCTCTTCGGCCGCACCCATCTGCACGCCGAACTCGTCGATCACCGGCTGCCCGAAGACGGTCCACGCAACGCCGCCGTGCACGCGGCGGCGGAGCGATGGCGGCTGCCGGTGGTGGCCACGAACGCGGTCCGGTACGCGGCCCCGCGTTCTGCGCGGCTGGCGGCGGCGCTGACCGCGCTGCACCGCCGCGAGAACCTCGACACCGCGATCGGGGAGTTGCCGCCAGCTCCGACGGCGCATCTGCGCACCGCCGAGGAGATGCGCATCCTCATGGCACGCTACCCGCAGGCCATCGCATCCGCCGTCGGCCTCGCCCGCAGCAGCGTCATCGACCTGAGCAAACTGCGCCCGCAGCTGCCGGACTTCGAGGTGCCCGCCGGGCACACCCCCGACAGCTATCTGCGCCACCTCGCGGAAGAAGGCTGCGCCCGCCGGTACGGGCCACGCACCGACCCGGCAGCCGGGGCGGCGTGGAAACAGCTCGACTACGAACTGTCCGTGATCACCGACATGGGCATGCAGGGATACTTCTTGATCTGCTGGGACATCACGCGGTACGCGGCCGAGCAGGGGATCTGGTGCCAGGGGCGCGGCAGCGCCGCCTCCTCGGTGGTCTGCTACGCGCTGGGCATCACCTCCGTCGACGCGCTCAAGCACGGCCTGCTCTTCGAACGATTCCTGCACGCCGAAAAGACTGACCCGGACATCGACATTGATTTCGAGAATGACCGCCGGGAGGAAGTGATCCAGTACCTGTACACCAAATACGGCCGCTCGCACTGCGCCCAGGTGGCGAACCTCATCACCTACCAACCCCGCCTGAGTGTGCGGGATTCCGCGCGCGCTCTCGGCTATCCCACGGCGCGGATCAATGAGATGACCCGCCATATTCACCACGAACCGCCCGGGCCCGAGGCCGACATCCCGGGTGACGTACGCTCCCTCGCGGGGCAACTGCATACATTGCCACGGCATTTGGGTATCCATGTGGGAGGGATGGTGCTGACCCGCCAGCCCATCGGGGAAATCATGCCGGTGGAATGGGCCACCCGAGAAGGACGCTCGGTACTGCAAGGCGACAAAGACGATGTGGCCGCCGCCCATCTTCTGAAAATTGACATCCTGGGATTGGGCATGTTGGCCGCATTGCACACCGCGTGCGACCTCATTGCCGAACACCACGGAATCAGGCTGGACATGGCCTCGATTCCGCAGGACGACCCGGACGTGTACGCCATGATTGCCGCAGGTCAGACCATAGGCGTGTTCCAGGCCGAGTCATTGGCGCAGGTCTCGACACTGCCGCAGCTGCAGCCTCGATGTTTCGAGGACCTCGCGGTTGCCGCCTCGATCATTAGGCCGGGCCCAATTCAGGCGGGATCAAAGCATCCGTATTTGCGGCGGCGGGCCGGCCTGGAGCCCGTAACCTATCCGCATCCGCTCGCCGAACCAGCGCTTTCCAAAACTCTCGGGGTCGCTTTGTGGCAAGAGCAGGCTATGGCCCTGGCCATCGACTGTGCGGGTTTCACCCCGGGCGAGGCGGACCGTCTCCGTAAGGCGATGGCCGCCAAGCACTCTCCCGAAAGGGTGGCACAGTTGCGCGGGCGACTGCTTGCCGGGATGGCCGCCAAGGGTATCGACCAGGCTGCCTCCGAGCGCATTGTGGGCATGATAGAAGCGTTTTCGGATTATGGATTCCCGCAGTCTCACGCCCAGTCGATGGCGGGCATCATTTATGCCAGCGCCTGGGTGAAGTACCACTTTCCGCATGCCATGCTGGCGGGGATTATGGCGCATCTCCCGATGGGTTTCTACGACTCGCAGACGCTCATCCAGGATGCCAAGCAACACGGCATCGAGGTCCGCAGTGTCGACATTCAGCGCTCCGGTGCGCACGCCACGCTCGAGCCTCACACCGACCAGCCGGAACAGCGGTCGGCGATCCGCCGAGGACTGACCTCCGTGACCGGCATCAGCGAGGAGATCGCCAAGCGGATCCTGACCGCGCGCGGCACCGTGGCGTTCCGCTCGGTGGCCGACGTCGCCCGCCGCACGCGGCTGTCGGCGAAGCTGATGGAACAGCTGGCCACCGCCGGGGCATTCGATGGCCTCGGCGTGGACCGGCGCACCGCCCTGTGGTCGGCCGGCGCCTATACCGGCGAGATCCAGGACGTCCTTCCGGGGTTGGACGACCTGGCACCTGCGCCGGAGTTGCCGGTCATGACCGCGGCCGAGGCCACCGCCGCCGACCTCGACGCCTCCGGCGCCAGCGCCAACACTCACCCCGCGCAGCACCTCCGCGCTCTGCTGGCCTCACACGGGGCGCAGCCTGCGCACGAGGCCCGTGACCTGGCCGACCAGACCCGGGTGCGGGTCGGCGGACTGGCCAAGTACATCCAACGGCCCCCGACTGCGAAGGGGGTGGCGTTCGGTGCCCTGGAGGACGAGACCGGCATGATCAACCTGGTGTTCTCGCCCCCAGTCTGGGACCGCACACGCGAGATTGTTCTTGGCGCCCCCGCGGTTCTGCTGGATGGGCACATCGAGCGCGACCGCGGCTCGGTCAACATGATCGTGCACCGCGCACACGCCCTGGCGGGCCACGCACGCGCTCATCAACCGGGGCGATTCCGGTAACGATCCGAGGAGAAACAAGAGTTCAACCCGCGCCCACGACAACGCCCCAAGCTGACGCTCAACGCTGGTGCTTGAAGGCGGCTCCCCTCCCTTATCGCCAGCGAGACGGGATACCCGTTGCGGCGAGAGCTGTACGCCTTGTCACTGCTGACGTGACCGGGCCGGACGCGGGGCCGCTCGCCCCGCGGGCGAATACTGCAACTCCCGAATACCGACACTTCACCAGTGAGTGCGGAACGCGGTCAGCTGGGTGTCCAGGTCGGCGCAGATCCGGGAGACCTGGCTCTTGGAGATCCCGCTGTCCGCGCCGAGGGCCTTGACCAGCTCGTCGACCGAGCGGGTGGACACTCCGTGGACGTAGGCCTCCATGACGACGGCGAACAGGGCCTGGTCGATACGGCGGCGGCGCTCCAGCAGGCTGGGGAAGAAGCTGCCCGAGCGCAGCTTGGGTATGGCCAAGTCCAGATCGCCGGCCTGGGTGGTCAGTGGCTTGTCCCGGTGTCCGTTGCGCAGCGCGGTGCGGGTGTCGGTGTGCTCGTTCTACTCCGCGCCGATCCTCGCGCTCGTCTCGGCCTGGATCAGTTCCTGGAGCATCCGCTCGGCCACCGAACGGACGAGTTCGAGTCCGTCCGCCGAACGTAGTGACTCAAGCAGGCGTAGTAGGTCAGACTGGGACAGGGTCAACCGTGTACCTCCCGGGTTGAACTGGCCGTTCACCAAGGAGAGTTGCAGGTGGCCCGCCTGCTGGGCAGGGAGCGGAATCCCTATCAGCACACGCCCCCGGGCGTACGCCCTAGCCTTGATCGGCTACACCACCAAGCGGGACGCCACCCGCTGCGCCTCCAGAGCATCAGCGGACTCTTCGGTGGTCTCCTGCGGCGTGGTGATGATCAGTCGCCGTGATCCATTGATCGCCGGGGCCCACCTGATCTTCCAGCCCCACCCGCCGAGGACATGAGCGGGAGTGGGCCACGTCTCGAAGGTCTCCAGCGTGAGGACGTCGCGCCGGCGTACCACCGCGGGGATGTGCAGCAGTGTCAGGTGGATATAGATCATGTGCATGGCCTGCGGCGCTATGTCCTCCGCCGTCACGTGCAGCTGCGTCTGAGGGTTCAGGCTGTGCTCGAGCATCGCCTGCGACAGGGCGACCATGAACGCGCCCGCGCCACAGCTGGGCTCATAGACATCGGCGAAGCCACCCCGCTGCACCTGCTCGACCACCGTGTCGATCTGCATCTCGGCCATCAGCTGGGCGATGTCGTAGGGCGTGTAGTACTGGCCGAGCCGCTCGTTGCCGAGCTCCAACTCCATGTAGAGGCGGCCGAGTACGTCGCAGGGCTCGCGCTCCATCTCCGTGGTCACCAGCGCCAGGGCGTGCGCGAAGCGGTCCAGCTCTGTTCTGCTGTAGCGGCCGGCGATCTGGAGGTACTGTTCTTCGCGCGCTTCCCAGGCCTCGCTCCCGCGGACGTCCACGGCGTTGCGCAGAGCCAGCGCCGCCATCTCGACGAAGTTGTCGAAGACTTCGCTCATCCGCTTCGCGCCGGTGTTCGCCGCCAGCAACTTCACGATCTCGCGGTAGCCGCTCATGCGCCCGGCACCACAATGGCCGGAGGCTCGGAGGTCCGGACGACACGGTGGGCCTCCGGATCGAAAGGAAAGACGCGCAGGTTCCAGGAACCCTGAGCGGCGGGCCGCAGGAACCCGTACGGGCGTCCGTGAGTCATACGGTGCCCTCGGCTGTCGTGGCTGATTCCGCAGGAGGCTGTGAGTCGTCCTTCTTCGTCTGCTCGGCGAGGATCTGTTTCACCTGCCAGGCCGGTGCCCGTGTTGCCAGGGCGATGTCGTGCCGCGTGGTACGGCGCAGGGCCAGGGCGTGCACCGCGGCGCGCAGGGCCCGTTCGCGTGCGTCGTCGGCGGCCCGGAGCGTCTCCAGCTCCGGTGTCACCGGGGTGAGCGTGACCTCTGCCCTCACGCCGACGAGTTCGAGCCCCTCCACGGCGTTCGCCTCCGTCGCCCTCAGCGTCCGCCCGTGTGCGTAAACACCGTGCTCGGCGAGGTGCGTCACCCAGGTCCGGCTGCGCCGGTGGGCCTGGCCCATGATGATCTCGCTCACGCCGCGCTCCCCATGTCCTCGATGACCTGCTGGACGAGCGTGTCCGGCACCGGGGTGGGCAGGGCGATCTGCCGGTTCCCGATCCGGTACAGCGTGTGCGTGGCGTTGCTGCTGACCGCGGTGACGGTGAGCCCGAGCCGGGAGGCCGCGGTACGGATGCGCAGCAGCGGGCCGTCTTCGACGCCCGCGCGCAGTCCCGCGGTGACCTCCTGGGCCTGCATCCACTCCTCCAGGCTGATCACCGGCTTGTGCACGACGTTCGGCGACCACACCCACTGGGAAATGGGGTTGCGCCGCGAGAACCCGGCGCGGCCGGTCCTGCTCGACTTGCGGTTGTACACCTGATAGCCGCTGAGCTTCGGATTCGCGATCAACCCCTCCACCCGGGTGTGTGTCCACCGGCCCTCGATCGGATACCGGTCGGGCTCCGACTCCAAGATGGTGATGATGCCCGCGGCCCTCAGGTGCTCTTCCCGCCGGAGGCGGCACAGCTCCCGGGCGGCGTCGAACCGGCGCTCGTCGGGGTGCGAAACGAGCTTCTTCTTCGGCCGCATCTCCCCGAACCGGCCCTGCCCCCGAACCGGGGCATCTTCGTCGACCACCGCGACGTAGGGGTAGGGCGGGTAGCCGTGGTTCCATCCGCCGATTGCATGCTGGAACTGGCCCCCCATCGACATCTCGATCATCGTCGCGCGGTAGATCTCCGCCTCGGCCTGCCCGTACCTGCGGGTACGCAGCCGGCCGGACTCGGTGCCGCCCGTCGGCTCGTTGGCGTAGATCACCTCTGCCCCGAGGCGCTCCAGCTCGTGCTCCACGGTGAGGCTGGTCAGCATGGCGCGCGCCACGCGGTCGGAACGCTCGGCCAGGACGTGCGTGATGCCCATCTGCTCTGCGCGGTCCACGAGGTCCTGGAGGCCGCCGTCCCGGGGCGTTGGCACGCCGAGCCCGTCGTACATCTCCTGCGGTCCCAGGCCCCTCAAATGCGCGGGCAACATCCCGGACTCCACATCCCAGAAGTGCGCTATGAACTCTTCACCCAGGTCGAGGCGTTCGGAGGCGAGGACGACCTGCCGCGGGATGGACGAGGCGGGAAGCTGCCGGTCCTTGGTGGAGACACGGCCGAGGAACACCGCGCGGCGCGGACGCGCGTCGGCCTGCCGGTAGTTCGGCAGGTGGCTGAGGTCGATGGGCGGGGCGAACGGGTTGGTCATGACGTTCCTACGGACTCGGAGCGGACAGTGGTGCTCTGCTGGGGCCCCGGAGGCCCATTACCTTCCTCGTGGTGAGAGTGAAGGGGTCCCGTGCCGTGGAGCTGGAAGAGCGGGCCCAGCGAGCCGGAGACGCGTGCGATGCGGGCCGATGGTTCGCGCATACTTGTGGCAGCCGCCGTGGTGCAGCGCCGCTGCCCCGACCTCCTCGAGCGCCCGAGCGAGCCAGCGCGTGCCGTCTTCCTCGGCTCGGCGGGCGGTGGCTCCGAGTGCGATGAGGCGCCGTTCGACTGCCGCGTGGCCGGTCTCGTCTCGGCGGACCTTGGCTGTGGCGCGGTCGTTCAGCACGGTGGCGTCAGGCAGTACGACCAGACGCCGGGCGCGGGTACGGCCGAGATAGGCAAAGCCCTGGCCGTGGCCGTAGACGTGGCCGATGTGTCCCGGCATCACGTACGACGGGCCGTCGGCCGTGATCCTGATCCGCGGGACGGGATCGGCGTGTGCGACGATCCCTCGGATTCCCTTGGTGGCGGCGTCCTGGAATGCCCTCGCGCAGGCCCAGGATTCGCCGTTCGAAGCCACGGAGTCCAAAAGACACATACGCGAGAGTTCAAGCGATTCCTTCAGCGGCGTCAGGTCCGGGAACACATTGAGGACGGCGGTGTTCATCGGAACCCCGAGGGCGAGCACTCCGACCAGACGGCCGCCTTCGGGGTCGCCGGGCCCAGGGGGCTGGTCGACGCGCTGGAGACCGTAGGCAAGCCGCACGACGGGCCAGCTCGCACTGTAGTGATGGGCGACAGTGAAGCGCTTCGCCGGAGCCTCCGGGATCCGGACGACACGGTGGGCCTCTGGGGCGAAGCCACCGTCCCGGGTCCGTCTCCACGTCGGCAGCCGGTGGTTCCAGCGCTGGCACCAGGCATTGGCCCCTGGCTGCTGCAGTTCGAGTTGCTCGGCGAGGATGAAGTCGCCCCACTCCCCGTACGGATCGCCCGGGATCGGTCTTCCAGGAGTCTCCAGTGCCTCACACATCAGGTCACCTCGTTACTGCGCTTGCCCGCGGGCTTCGCAGCGAGGGCCTGCTGTTCGACGTGGCGCGCCGCGATGTACAGGCCTTCGCGGTTCAGGTGCCGTGAGTAGCTCGAGTCGAGGTAGAGCACGGGCACATCGCCGGCGGCCTTCAGCAGCGCCGGGTGCAGCAGGTGCTTGATCGGGCCCGAGCCACCGCCGTAGACATAGACGACCTCGGTCGTCGCACCGGCCTGGGAGAGGACGTCACCGAAGAAAGAGGCGATCTCGTCGACCAGGTAGCTGGCCTCGCCCTCGACGAAGCCGGCGGCGCGCTGGTGACGGTTCTTCACCAACACCGACGGCTCCGCGTGGAGGAAGTCGGCCAGCTGCTTGCGCGAGGAGAACAGCAGCGTGGCGTCCTCCTCGCTCATGCGCTCCATGGCGTTCATCAGCGCGGTGCCGTAGCCCTCTTCGAGGGTGTCGGCCGCCTCGGGGTTGAACCGGCCGTCGGTGAAGACCGGGAAGTTCACGGTGCCCTCGCCGACGTCGACGCCGATGGTGTTCTGCACCGCCACCAGATCGGAGGCAGAGACACCATCGACGATGGACGCGTCACGGGCGCGCAGATCATCGAGCAGAGCCTGTGCGAGCGGCTCACCCTTGTCGGTGATAGCGAACTGCGCGGAGGCACCCTCGGCCATCACCTGGACGTCGACAAACTGCAGACGCACCGAGACGGGAGTGCTGAAGTTCTTGATCGTCACCAGGTGCACCGTCGGATCCGCGCTGCCCAGCAGACCGATGAACTCGGCGGCGAAGGCGTGGCGGCGCGCGACGAACTCAGAGATCGGCAACGCCAGGCCGGCGCGAACCTGCACGCGCAGCTCGTGATCGGGCAGCGCGCCGTTCTCGCGGACGTAGTCGCGCAGGGCCTTCGCGGCGAAGACACCCAGGACCAGAACCTTGCTCAGTTCCTGATCGGCCTTGGAGTGCTTGCCCAGCACCTCGAACTCGGTGAACTTCGAGCCACGCACAGACAGCGCTGCGCGGCCGAAGATCCGGCGGTCCGACGCCGCCACCAGGGGAGTGGTGAGCGAGCAGTCGATCTGGTTGTAGAAGTCGCCGGCCAGCACGGAGGCCGCATCCGCGTCGGGGAGCGGCACCTTCGGCGAGGTGCGGGAAGTCGAGACGACCGCGCTGGGCAGATCGATCTCGTCGAAAGTCTCCTGCTTCGTGTTCTGGATGACGCCCTTGACGTAGCCGTTGCCGACGTCGATGCCGCCGGTGAGAGTGATGATGTCGTTGCTGTTGGCGCTCATGAATTCGGTCCCTCGGTGTCTGTGTTGTCTGCCTGGAAAATGAAATTCACCGCGTCACTCAGCGCCGAGTACTCGCCATGATTTCGTCGATGGATGCCTGCTTCGGCGGCTCCGGCGGTGCGCTGGGGGCGCTTGCTGCGGGCTCCTCGGCCGTCTCAACCGGTGCGGGAACCGGCTCGGGCTGGGCTACCGGCGCTGGTGCTGTCTTCTCGACGACGGCGTCGACCTGTTCGGTGACTGCGGGCTGTGGCTGAATCGTGGCGGCCGGACGGCGCTCGGTGACCGCCTCGTCGTCATCGCGCTGCTCGGTGTTCTCCAGCGGCGGCCGGCCGCGACGCGGCAGCTGCTCGACGGGCCTGTAGTAGGCGTCGACGTAGCCGTCGCGCTGAATGGACTCGCGAATGAGCAGTCGCAGCGACTGCGAGATGTTCTCCTGCTGATCGAGCCACTTGATTACCGAGGTGTCGGCAGCGGGCACGGTCCAGCGGACCTTGCGAGGTTCACCCGACTGATTCGCCATTGCACCCACCTCGCCCTGCCACTCGTTCCTGCACTTCATCCGGTCGTTCGCCGGATATCTCTCGCTCTGTCACATGGACTCACCGCCCTTGGCGTTTCCTCTCGAATGTGAATCAATGCGAGCCCACTCTAGTGTCTCTATCGAGTCCTGTGCAAGTCCCATTCGATACGCGAGTGAGGTGCCAATAGTGTCCCTATCGAGTGCTGATAGGGGCACCTGCGAGACACCGCAGTGCCCCCGCCTGGGGTGGCCGCGCGCAAGCCGCCGGCATCATGCGCCTATGAGTCCCGCCTGCGACGCAGCAAGTGCTCACCCAGGACACCTGCGGTACCGACGCTGATCCAGTAGAGGCGCAGCGAAGTACGAACGGTGTCCCTGTGGTGTCCCGGTCGTGTCTCCTGGGAGGCGCCACCCGGCATCCCTGCGCAGGTGAGTCCTCCGAAGGCTCTGTGTGCGACGCCAGTGCGGCACTATCGGGGCGCGCACAAGACACCGTGAGGACGCGTACGGGACTCTGAGAGACCCAATGGCATCAGTCGGCGTCTTATCGGTGTCCCTGTCGAGTCTCGTTCGTGTACTGATGAGTCACCTCGGAGACGCGAGGGAGACGTTGTTTCATTGCTGTTTCATGGGGCCGAGAAGCCTGTCTGTGCCCCTTCCCGAAGCCCGTCGGCGGACACGGCAGCGCAGCCACGGAACGTCGGCGGAGCGAGATCAGCACAGCCGCCGGTGAGCCGTCGGCACGGTGCTGGCACAACGCTGGTGCGACGGTCGGTACAGGGGCGTCATCGAGCCGTCATGGTCGCGCAGAGGAGCGCAGAGGGAGAAGGAGCGAAGGGGGAGCAGTCCCCCGCACACAGCGAGCGTGCGAGGAACGACTTGCTTCCGCAGCAAGGGCCCGTGGGGTAGAGGAAGAGCAGAGGCATTTGCTGCGGAAGCAGCCCCTGGAGGAAGACGACAACGGCCCGATGACGCTGGAGCTGCTCGCTGTGCCCGATGGGCAGCTGGTCGCAGCGGGCGGGCCTCTCTTCTTCTGATGCGTCCACGAAGGACTACCCCGGGCTCGCCGCGCAAGCACGAAGAGGAGCACAGCCCGGGGCCGGATCGTGCGTCGACAAGGTAGTGCAGAACGCCCGCCTCGGACGCGGTGCGTGAGGTGCTGGCAGACTGCCGCGGCAACAGCGGAGCAACGACCGGAGCAATGCGGATCCACGTCGGTGCAGCCAGCACAACGCGACGGGGCGAGGCCGGCTGCCGCCGCCGCAGCGAGCGGTGGAGCAGAGCGTTATCCACAGCCGGAGCGACGATGTCGCGAGAGGACGGATCCGCTGCGCGGCGAAGGCTGTGCCGCCTGCGGCAACAAGGTGATGAACCGGGGCTGCGCCCCGTCAGGAGCAGACCCGTACCCCCACCTCGCTCGTACCTCACGAGGACGGATCAGCGTAGGGGTACGGCTGTATCACGGACGTCGAAACAGCAGTACACCCAAAAGGTGTGGTGACCAGGCGAAACGGCCAGGCCCGTACCCCCGCTACGCGGAAGAAGGGGAGGGGTACGGGTCAAGAAGGTACGGACCGTTTCGCCTGATGTTCCAGGCTTCCGCTAACGCTCCAGCCGTGGAACAGCGAGGACGACGACAAAGAAGCAAAGGGCATAAGGGAACCTGATAACACGTGTCCTGCGGACCCTCGCTTCGCTCGGCCTCTCCGCTGCGCTCCGAGGACGTGTTAGTCGGCATAGCCGACGGGTTCCACCGCTCGCTTCGCTCGCCGGTCCGTCGGTCGCTGGCGCTCCCTCCGGCTATGCCCAGCGCTGCGCTTGAGAGAGGAAGCCCCACCACTGCCCCGCTGCAGTTGTCCACAGATGTGGGCAGCAGCCGAGCGACCGAGCGGCAGCGGATCGCCGTCGCTGCGTGACGGACTCATCGGCAGAAGGGCCGCCCCTCCGGATCGGCTCGCTAGCGCTCCCCGTGCGGTGCGGATCGGCGCAGTCGAACATCGAGCCTCGGCGGCGCCTGTCGCCGCTGTCATGCGCGAGGACCACGCCATCATCGCCGTCCACGGGGACCCACGACGGCCTCTTCACCGTCGAGGACGCTGACTGTGGAGATGCACTCCGAGTTGGTTGTGTGATGTCGTCCGGTGCGCCGAGTCGCCCGTCGACTCGCGCATAAGTCACGAGCGGAAATCATTTCCCGAATCATTGCAGAGCAGGCTGACGCCTGCTCCGGTTCTTGATGGGGACCGCACTGACAGAGCCGGATGGAAGGACCTCACGATGGAACTGACACGTGTCGTAAACAAACACCGAGAGCCATTCGACGTCTACATCGGCCGCGGCTCGATCTGGGGCAACCCCTTCCCGCTGGCCCGCAATCACACAGATGCCGATCGGGTGCGAGTGATCCGGCTGTACGAGGAGTATCTGCTCTCGCAGCCCGAGCTGATGGCCCGTCTGCCCGAACTCCGCGGAAGGACGCTCGGATGCTTCTGCGCGCCCAAGTCCTGCCATGGTGATGTGCTGAAGAAGCACACCGAGGCCGACCAGCCGACGCAGCAAGCATTCACGCACGTCGTCCTCGTCACCGGTTCCCAGAGCTGGAACGACGAGAAGAGCATGCGTGAGACGTTCAACGACGCCTGGCGCGACTGGGATCCCGAGAACGTCACCCGGCCGGTGCTCTTCTCCGGGCACTGCCCCAAGGGTGCCGACACCATGGCCGAGCTGCTGTGGCGGGACGCAGGCTTCGAGATCATCACCTTCCCCGCCGCCTGGTCGGCTCATGGGAAGGGGGCCGGCTTCCAGCGCAACCAGGGGATGGTCGACGCCGCCCAGGTCTTCCGCGAGGCCGGGGCTCAGGTGCTGTGCACGGCCTTCCTCGACCTCTGCCGGAAGCCCGGATGCCCGCAGCGGGGCCAGGAGCAGCTCATGCCGCATACGCCGGGGCACTTCTCGCACGGCACGATCCACTGCCGTGATCGCGCGCGAGCCGCGGGGATCGAGACGGCCACCGTGCTCCATCCGTCGCTGCCGCCGTTCTGAAGACGCACGAAGGGCCCTGCAGTGTGCTGCAGGGCCCTTCAAGGACGGATGGGAGGAATCGGCAGGGAGGCGAACACCAGGCTCAGCGCTACTTGCTCCGATCGATGCCGTGTTCCTCGTCATAGGCCTTCATGACCTTCTTCGGGATGCGTCCCCGTTCCGCGAACTCATAGCCCTCCTTCTTGGCCCACTCACGGATCTTGTCGCGCTCCTCGGCAGTCGTCTCGGGCACGACTCGCTTCTTGGGCGCTGCCTTCCCGGCTTTCCGACTGACCTTCAAGTACGGCTTAAGTGCTTCCTCAAGCTTCTTCTGCTCCTCAGCGGTGAGATCGACCTCGTACCAGGTGTCACCCAAGCCGAACGTAGCTGTCGCTGCATCCGGCTTACCACTGAGATCTGACTCGACAATGCTTCGAATGGCCATATCGGCGAGAGTAGCCGATACGCAAGGACCTTGGAAAGTCTGTCGCAGTCATTCGAGATAAGTGTGCCATTTAGAACCCGAATGAGACCCAAAAGCACTGCTAAATGAGCAGAACGAGAGAATGTCACTGCTAAAATCACAGCAATGTGAGGGGTGTTACATACCCCGTTCTCCACCGACCAACGACCCCGATCGAGAGGTCCCCACCATGTCCACGCTCCATACCGTCGACGACCATTCGCTCACCGGCGAGGACACCGACCTCTTCGAGCTGCTGTGCCAGCGCAGGGGCTGGTCGGATCAGTACCTGAAGGAGATCGAGTCCACCGAGCACGACGAGCTCCTGGACCTGGCCGAGATGGTTGAGGCCCTTCATGACGCCCGGACCACGGGCAAGAAGATCGCCATCGCCCCCGACTTCGACATGGACGGCATCTCCTCCGGTGTCCTCGGCTACGTCGGCCTGTCCGAGCTCGGCTTCGACGTCGAGCTGCACCTGCCCGACTACCGCCGCGGTCACGAGCTCACGCCTGAGGACATCGCCGAGATCCACGCGAAGTGGCCCGACACGCGGGTCCTGCTCACCTGCGACGGGGGAGTGAACTCCCACCGCGGTATCGCCGCCGCGCGTGCCCTGAGCTGGACGACGCTGGTGACCGATCACCATGAGGAGCTCGCGCCGGGCTCGACCGCGGACATCACCGTCGACCCGTGCCGGATCGACGAGACCTACGCCCACACCGGGATCTGCGGTGCCCACGTGCTCTACCAGGTGATCGAGGCCTACACCCGCGTGCACCGGCCCGAGAAGCTCTGGGAGATCCACCTGCTGCGTCTGTTCGCCGGCCTGGGCACCGTCTCCGACGTCATGCCCGTGCTGTACGAGAACCGTCAGCTGGTGCGTGATGCGATCTCGATTGCCCGCCTGCTGCGCGTCGCCGCGCCGAAGACTATCCCCAATCCCTGGGGTGGGTTCGACGCTGATCCCGATGCCATCGACATCGAGCAGTCGATCCTGATGCAGCTGCTGCGCACCGAGCCGCACCACCCGGTCTTCCTCCGGGCCTTCGAGGGCTTCGCGATCGTGCTCAAGGCCTTCGCGCAGATCGGCAAGATCCGAGACGTCGACGACCTCGACGAGGGCTTCTTCGGCTTCTACCTCGCCCCGGCGATGAACAGCCCGCGCCGCACGGGGGCCTCGCTTGAGCCGTGCTTCGCGGTGTTCACGGCCGCCGGTGCTGACGTCAAGCTCAAGGCCGCCCACCAGGTGATCGAGAGCAACGAGCTGCGCAAGCAGCTGGTCATCGAACACATGGAAGAACTCACCACCGGGGACCAGCCGTTGGCCCCGTGGGTGTACTTCTCGGACGCCTACCCGGGCATGTACGGGCTGCTGGCCAACCGGATGATGGAGCTCAACGGCCACTCGGTCGTCGTCGTCAACCGACCCGCCGGCCCCGACGATTTCGTCAGTGGCTCCGGTCGCGCGCCGGGGTGGTTCGACATCATCACCAGCCTGGAGCCGCACGACGGTCTCAGCGCCGTCGGGCACCAGCAGGCCTGCGGCGTCCGCGTCGCGAAGGCCGAGAAGCTCGGAGACCTCGTCGCCGTGCTGCAGGAGGCCACCCAGGTCGCCCTGCTCGCCGTCAGCACCGACGGACCGAACGGTGATCTCGTGCTCGGCCCGGACGCCGACTGCGACGCCGGCCTCGAGGACCTGCAGCCGCTGTTCGAGCTGGTGCGCCGGACCGAGGGGCTCAAGCCCTTCGGGCACGGTTTCACCGCGCCGGTCGTCGAGATCGCGATTGAGCCCCTGGGGCTGCGCGTGGACCGGATCGGATCCGAATCGCAGCACCTGCGCCTGGTCACCCGGTCCGGCCTGTCCTGCCTGTGGTGGAACGTCGCCGAGGAGAAGTTCGACATGCTCCGGGGCTTCGTGCAGCGCGCCAGCCGCACCGAGCTCGGGACGCTGCGCTTCACGGCGACGCTGCAGCTGAACACCTTCCGCGGTGACACCCGCGTCCAGGCCGTCATCAACGAGCAGATCACCACGGCTGCTTGAGCCCCGTAGGGGAGGAGACCTTGACGACTTCACCGATCACCTCGCGTCTGCTCGGCATCGGGTGGTGCGTCCTCGTGCCGTTCGCCGCCGTCGCGGTCTACCTCGGTCTCGGCACCTTCGCAGTCCGCCTCATCGGAGAGCCGATCGTTGCGACCGCCGTCCTGGGCATGCTTGTTGTCGTCCTGGTCGGTTCGATGAGGATCCAGCGGCCCCGGTGGCTCGCGCATGCGCAGGGGCCGCGGCCGAGGCCGGAGATCCCACGCTTCGGGTGGACCGTCCTCGGCTGCGCGGTCCTGGCCTTCCTCGCCGGCCAGTCGTTGGCGTTGTGGATCTACGTCACGGTCGGGTCCGCCGGCTTCGACGCCTCGAACCAGACCAGGCACGCGGCTGGAGCCCTGGCGACCCTGTTGCTCACCCTGGTCGCGGCTCCCGTGGGGGAGGAGGCCCTGTTCCGAGGGCTGATCTACCCGTTGCTGCGCAAGCGGGTGAGCATCCTCGTCTCAACGCTGGTCACCGCCGTGGTGTTCGGCCTGGTGCACGGCAACGCCGTGCAGTTCGCCTCGACCCTGCCGCTGGCGGTGCTCCTGGCCCTGGTCTACGAACGCACGCGCGTGCTGTGGCCCTGCGTGCTCCTGCACCTGGGCTTCAACCTCGTCGCGGCTCTCGTCCCGGCGCTGGCGCTCGGCGTTCTGGCGAACCCCGTCTCCGCGGTGTTCCTGTGCCTGGCCTTTGCTGGTTGTGCCTTGGGGCTCTACCGGCGGGTCGCCGGCGGGACTGCGCCAGGCGCAGTCCAGGGCGCGGGAGGCGAGTCCGCGATGCAGTGAGCGAGGTACTCAGCCTCTTCTGAAAGGCGATGGTCCCTCGTGCGGAGGGCGTGCTCGTGGTGACCGGGGTGATCCGGTCACCGGGGGTGTGACTGAAAGTAACTATCCAGTCATACTCATCAGGAGAGGAGAGGATCTCATCATGGCTATCGTCAGCACCTGCACGTACGACTCACACGGAAAGCTCGTCCGTCCCGACGCGCTCGACATCAGTCGTGCGAAGATCCGTCTGGACCTCGACACTGGTGAGAAGCCCACCTTCGATCGCGGTCACACGCATGTCTTCGTCGTGTCCGACATGGGCGTCACGGCCGAACAGGCCTGTGAGCGCGTGAATTCGAGGCTGCGCCGGTTCTTCGATCGCGCTGAGGCCGTTCGCGGCTTCCGCAAGATCACGATGAAGAAGAGCCAGAGCAAGAACCGGCTCAACCTCAACACCACGATTTCCTACGAGATCCTCTACGTCGTCGAAGCAGACGAGCGATCCCGTAGCCGCAGTTCCGAGTCCCCCAATGCGGGATACCAGCGAGGCTGAAGGCTGGTCACCCCTGGGTGATTCGCGCCATCCACGCCTCGCACTCATCAGCACATGCAAAGAGGCCGGAGAGCTCCCTTCCCACGGGGATGCTCTCCGGCCTCTCTGTTTTCACGTTCCAGTGCAACATCGATCACCTGGCGTCAACGATAGCAGCTGTCGTGTGTCACTCGCAATGAGCAGCGAATGTCAGTCCGATGCCCTCTCGCTTCCAGTAGAGCCTCATGAGTGAACGACTCGGACAGAGGTTTGACTCGCGCTCGGAGGGTGCGTCAGGAGCCTTCTGCGAGCCTCGGGACGCCGAGGACGTTCCATGTGGCTTCGAGTCCCGCTGAGGCTCGGCCGCGCCGCCTGGGAGCCGCACGGCGGCTCGGCGCGGAAGCCCGCCTCGATTTGGTCGCCAGGGGGCGCATCGAACTGCCAGCCGTACCACGTCTCGTGGTACAGCCCTGAAAACCGCGTCTGAACTGGGCAAACACCTGTACCGCGAGGCTCTTTCCCGCATCGGGTGTACCACGTGGGAGCGCCGACGTGGTACGACGTTTTGCCTGGTCAACCGGCGTTTCCCGTCGATGTACCACGAGTACCACGTTTTCTTGACCGTTTACATAGGGGACGCGTTCGGGAGCGGTCCAGGCAGCTCCAGCCCCAGCTCGCCAGTCTGCTCTCTTATCCCCCTGCGCGTGTATCTAGTCTCCATTTCCTGGTACAAGCGGTACAGGGGGTATATAAAACCCTACCTGACCTGGGCAAACACCTGTACCACGTAGAAGATGCCGCGTGGTACAGCCTGCTCTTGAACTCCCGAAATTTCTGCTATGACCTGGGAAAACAGGTGTACCACGTCACGTGGTACACGCTCGGATACCTCCAGGCCGTATGAAGCCCTTGGGGTCTCCCTGGGGAGCGTCCAGTCGATGCTCTGGTGGCGGCTGGCTCGGCCGGTCAGAAGAACTCCTCCGAACCTCGACCACAGGCCGGGCGGCTCACGCCGCCCGCGGGTGCGTGGTCGAGCATGAGAAGCCAGCGACTCCGTGGGGCATGTGCTCGACGGAGTCGCTGGCTTCTCACATCTCATCCAGGCTCGCGACGCGTGTGGCATGGCCGTGGTGGTCGCGCGAGCCCTCTCCAGTCCCTGTCGGCGGCCCTTTTCCCACCTCCTTTGGTAGCCATCCAGGGCCTCAGTCGACTCTCTTATTGAACTGGTAGTTCAATTGTTGCAAAAGAACACTCGGGTGACGTAGAGTCAAGATCGCGTTCCATTCGATTACGAGTCCAATCGGCTTCCCACTCATCGCCGGCAGGAACTCGATCACGATCGAGAAAGCAGCAACATGCCGCCTCCTGATGCCCCCACATCCGTACCTGTCGCCGGTTCCAGCGCCGGACCGCGCACCAACCCCGTCGCCGACGTCCTGGCCAGCGTCATGGGGTACTTCTCGAACCGCGACGACATGGCTCCGCAGAACGAGATCGTCACCTACGTCACCGCCGCCTACCTCGACCAGATCGACCCGGCCGATCCTCCGACGTCTCGCGTGCTGGAGAAGGAGCTGCTGGCGATCGTGGGCGGCGTCATCAAGGCCGAGAATTTCAAGGCGGCCGTGGCCGCCGAGAAGTACCCCCTGCCGAGATATCTGACGTACTGGCAGGTCGCGCAGATCCTCCTGCGTCTGCACCACGTCATCCGGATCGCGCCCAACGCCAAGGACACCGACCGCGAGTACGACCTGCTGGCGATGTACCAGGCCGCGGGCCGCGCGCGTGGGACGTACACCACCAGCGAGGACGACATCCGCACCACGGCGCGCATGTACAACACCCAGCTGACTCTCAAGGAGTTCGCCGAGGTCCTGGCCGTTTTGCGCGAGGACAGCCCGCGCCGGCACCAGAGCACGAACCGCGACTTCATCGCCGCGCGCAACGGCATCGTCTTTTACGGTACCGAGCCGCTGGACGTCACGATCTTCGGCAAGGACTTCCACTTCGAGCCCAAGCAGGTCCACCCCTTCGACCCCGCCATCGTGCTGCTGACCAAGAACGACGTCGACTACGTGGACGACGCCCCGCAGCAGGTCATCACGCACCCTGAGGACGGAGATTGGGAAGTCGTCGCCTGGATCGAAGAGCTCTTCGACCAGCCCGGTGACGAGGGCCTCGCCGACCTGATCTGGGAGATCATCGGTGCGATCATCCGGCCGCACGTGCGCTGGGGCAAGACCGCCTGGTTCTACTCCGAGCAGGGCAACAACGGTAAGGGCACGCTCTGCGCGCTCATGCGCAACCTCGTCGGCAGCGGCGCGCACACCTCGATTCCGCTCTCGGACTTCGGCAAGGACTTCGCGCTCGAACCGCTGGTGCGTGCCAACGCGATCATCGTCGACGAGAACGATGTCGGCACCTTCATCGACAAGGCGGCCAATCTGAAGGCGATCGTGACCAACGACGTCATCCAGATCAACCGCAAGTACCGGATGCCGATCGCCTACCAGTTCTTCGGCTTCATGGTCCAGTGCCTGAACGAGTTCCCGCGCGTGAAGGACAAGTCCGAGTCGTTCTACCGCCGGCAGCTCTTCGTGCCCTTCACCAAGAGCTTCACCGGAGCCGAGAAGAAGTACATCAAGGACGACTACCTCCAGCGCCGCGAGGTCCTGGAGTACGTCTTCTGGTACGCGATCAACCGCGCCGGTACGTCATCTCCAGGTGACTACTACCAGCTCTCAGAGCCGGTGGCCACCAAGGAAGTCCTGGCCGAGTACAAGGAGGCCAATGACCCCGTGCGCGCCTTCTGGGAAGAGTTCCGCGGGCGGCTGGTCTGGGACCTGGCACCGTTCACGTTCCTCTATGACCTGTACAAGGCCTGGTTCGCCGACGTCTCGCCGTCTGGCTCCCCGGTGAGCAACAAGCAGTTCATCACTGACCTCGTGGCGATCGTCCGGCCGGATGCCCTGTGGCACTGCCCCGACAAGAACCGCAAGATCCGGCCCGGCCAGATGATGAGCAACCCCGAGGTGCTCATCGCCGAGTACGAGCTGAAGAAGTGGATGCACCCGAGCTACACCGGCAGCGACCCGAAGAAGAAATCCCAGCCGACGCTGCAGGTCAGCTATCGCGGACTGCTCCGGCAGACGGGCGCGTCTGCCCCGACCGACGACACCACTGACGAACAGGACTGATGCACCCATGGCCAAAACTGCTGGCGCACTCGGCGAACTCACCCAGGCCGTACTCGACCTCGCCCGCGGCCAGGGCCGCCTGATCACGGCGATGCCCGAGGTCGCGCGCGAGCAGCGGATCACCAACCTCATCGTCCGCTCGCAGATCACGGCAGACCCCGTGGAGAAGGCCCGGCTCTTGAGTGAGGCGTCCCGGCGCATGGATGCCCCGCGCCGGCGCTCTCCTCACGACCCCGTCTGAGGCCACGCGCGCCCCCTCCCCAGACACCGGCCGTGATGGTCGGCACGACGAGAAGAGATCCCCATCATGACCACACAGCGAACACCCGTCACGGCCTCGAAGGCGCGCTTCACCTTCTACGACATCGAGTCGTTGCCGGACGTCTTCACTCTGTGCGCCTACACCCCGCGGCCCGGCAGAGCCGTCGACGACCTGGAGATCTTCTTCCTCGCCGACGACCAGCAGCTCTCCGGCGCCGTGGACCCGCAGGTGCTCTATGAAGCCGTGGTGCGCTCCAACCCGGGCCTGCCCGCGGTGAGCGTCCAGCTGTGGAACCTGCGCGGCGAGCGGGGCAACCTCCGCCTTGCCGAGCTGATGGGCCTCTCGAACGCGGACCAGGTCAACGACCGCAGCGAGGTCTCGTCCTATCCGGCGAGCCTGCGCCCGGTCTGCGACACGGATCCCGAGTACGACCCGCTGAAGCACCCGTTCCTGGCCGGGTACAACTCGCTGAACTACGACATGACCATGCTCGCGCTGTACCTGATGGAGACCTTCCCTGCCCCGCACTCCGGTCGTCTTGTCCAGCCGACCACCGCGCGCGAGATGCGCGAGCACAACGACAAGCTGTTCAACGAGCACATCGCGTACATGCCCGGCTACCTCGGCTGGGACGGCCCGGCCGCCAAGATCCGCCGCGCCATGATGCACTCGGGCCGGCACCTGGACGTCGCCCGTCTCAACGAGCTGCAGACCAAGGTGAGCCTCAAGCGCCTGCTCGGGATGCTCGGCCGCCAGATCAAGGAGTCCGAAAAGCTCAGCCACGACACCTCGATCGCCGCGATCGAGGATCTCTACGAGCTGCTGGCCTACAACGTCTCCGACTGCCTGGGCCTGGCCCAGCTCTTCCAGCACCCGGCCTACGCCAGCAACTTCGACCTCAAGGCCGGTCTGCTGGCGCAGTACTCCGAGACCGTCTACGCCAAGAACGGCTCGGTGCGCCGGGACCGCCTGACCATCGACTCGTCCTCGGCGAAGTTCGTCGGCCGCATCCTCGCGCCGTACACCTCGCTGAACGACATGGAGGCCGTGTCGTTCCTCTATCCGGCCAAGGAGGTGGCCGAGGAGCGGGGCATCTCCCAGGTCAACGTGCTCGACGAGTGCGTGCGCTTCTTCGAGGACAACGTGGCCCCCGACCCTGCCAAGGACCCAGCCGCGACGCCGGCACAGGCGAAGGCGCACCGCCAGTTCATGCAGGTCGTCAACTACTACCGCTCGATTGAGGGGCAGAACTTCAACGACTCCGAGGAGTACCGCGACCTGTTCGACCTCCCGGCCAAGTCCTTGCGCGAGCTGCCGAAGGCGCCGAACAACGTGCCCTACTTCCACCGTGACGCCTCTCCGTCGTCGTGCTTCGCCACGTTCAGCACAGGCGGTATCCACGGAGCCGAGGCAGACATGACAGTCTTCGACGCCGACTCCTTCGAGCACCGAGAACAGGCAGCCATGATCGGCCTCGCCAAGCACTTCTACCCGGACGCGAAGGACTTCGTCGCCGAGGCCAAGCGCCAGCACAACCTGCTCGCGCTGCCCGACGGCACGGCCGTCGACAAGCGGCTCGTGCTGCTGGGCTCGGACCCGAAAAAGGTGAAGTACCGCAAGCCGAAGAAGGACGACCCGGACCAGGCCGAGCAGCTCGCGCGTGCGCAGGCCCAAGTGCCGGATCCGGCCCAGCTGCTGGACACTCAGCGCCCGGACATCGAGGCGATGCACGTGCGCCTGGCCGACGGGACCGTGCTCGACGGCAAGGTCGTCCTGGCCGTCACCTCGGCGGTCAAGGCCGTCTATCGCGATGAGCCGGCGAAGACGGCCCCCACGCTGTTCACTGCGAAGGCCGACAAGTCCACCAAGCTGCACCCGAAGTTCGCACGGACCTCGGCAGGCCTCGTCGTCCACGAGGACTTCACGAGCTACTACCCGAACCTGCTGCGCAACATGAGGGCGTTCTACAACCCCGAGCTGGGTGAGGACCGCTACACGACGATCTTCTTCGAGAAGGAGCGCCTGGGCTTCGAGATGAAGAAGCCGGGGATCTCCGCCGAGGAGAAGGGCCGGCTCACGACCTTGCGCAACGGCACGAAGCTGATCCTCAACTCGGCCTCTGGAGCTGCTGACGCCGCGCACCGGACCCCGATCAGGATGAACAACCGCACCATCTCGATGCGGATCATCGGCCAGCTGTTCAGCTGGCGGATCGGGCAGGCCCAGACGCTGGCCGGCGCGCGGATCATCTCGACGAACACCGACGGCCTCTACTCCGTCGTCGGCGGTGAGAACGGCTTCGATGAGACGACTAACAACCGGGTGCTCGCCGAGCAGCAGGCCGCCATCGGCATCGACATCGAACCGGAGCTGATGTTCCTCATCAGCAAGGACTCGAACAACCGGCTCGAGCTGGAGTCGCCCAGTGAGGACCGGAGCGTCGCCGACAGCCCGATCATCACCGCCTCCGGCGGGACGCTGGCCTGCCACGCGGGTCCTACCCCGACGAAGTCGCTGGCCCACCCGGCCGTGATCGACTTCGCCCTGGCCCGCTACCTGCAGACCGTCGCCAGCAGGGGAGAGGAGGCTCTCGCCGAGCCGTTCGATCCCGTGCTGGGCCGGAAGATGATCGAGGAGGCGATCGACCCGGCCGATCCCGTGCGGACACTGCTGCTGTTCCAGAACGTCCTCGCCGCCTCGCGTGGATCAATCACCTACCCGTTCGCCGCCGACCCGGTCAGCGCCGAGCCCGACCGTGACGACAACGAGGATGCCGATGCGCAGCTGGCGAACCCGCGGGCCCTGCAGATGGTCAACCGGGTCTTCATCGTCCACGACGGCACCGATGGTGCCGTGAGCCTGCACAACGCCGGCGCATGGAAGGTGAACCCGGCCAGCCAGAGCAAGCGGCGCGAGTCCGGCAGCGCCGGGGTGCGACGTGACCCGATCGCGCTGGACATCCTGCGCCACCACGGGTGGGCGAAGAACCGCAGCGAGGCCAGCACCTCCGACGGCCTCACGCTGCTGCCCGATGACCAGGACGTCGTGATCCGCCGGATCAACGGCATCGACCCGTGCTGGTCGGTGATCGTCGTCAACGACGACCTCCGTACGCTGCCGGCCGCCCGGGTCGAGCAGCTCATCGGGGCGCTCGACCTCGACATCTATACCCGGATGCTCGACGAGACGTTCACCAAGAACTGGAAGAACGCCGGCTGAGTCCCGCCCACGCACCACCCCGAGAACGGACCAGCCATGACCCGCACCGCCTGCATCACCCAGCTCCGCGAGTCCATCGCCCGCACCGACCTCACCGCCACCGCCGACGAGATCCGCGCCGCACAAACCACCGACACTCCGTACGAGGAGACACCCGAATGATCAGCAAGTCGGGCCGGTACTGGTCCACCGGAATCACCGTCACCTACATCCCCCTCGCCGGACGCATCAACGACGAGCCCTGCAGCGGTTGGCACGCCAAGCTCGGCTACCAAGACGACGGCGCCAACAACGACCCAGACACGGGGCAGATTGCCACCGAGGGCACGCTGTACACCCGATTCCCGGTACGCGACGCGAAGATCCGCAGCGGGCTGTCCATTGCCCTGGACACGCTCATCGCTGACGCGGAGCGCCTCGGGATCGAGTTCCGCGTCGTCGGGCCCCGCACGGAGCCGTGGCTCTTCTACCGGGCCGACGGCGAGGAAGCCGACTGCCCGCCGCCGGACGGCTGGCGCGAGACGCTGGCCGCCGAAGCCAATCGCATCGGGTTCCGGTCCTACGCGCCCCCACCGCCTCATGGGACTTGCCGACACGACGCTGCTCGGTGCCTGAGTCGAATGTCCGATGCCGTGCCGACCGACACCTCCGCCCAGGACGACGACGCCCAGGCCCAGCAGAAGAAGAACACGACCCGCGAGGGCATCCTGGTCCGCCGGGGCCAAATCTGGGAGGACCTCGACACCCGTCAGAACCAGCGTCGCGTCGTCATCGAGTCCGTTGCGGACGGGGAGGCCCAAGTCCGGGATCACTACGGCACGAAGCACTCCACCCTCAGCGTCTCCCGCATGCACAGGCACTCCACGGGCTTCCGCCTCGTCGAGCCTGGTGAGCTGAAGTACGGTGCGCCGACGGCCTCTTCCAACGAGACGGCACAGCGCTGATGGCTCGCACGCGCGAGAGCACCATCGAGAACTACCTCCTCAGCCAGTGCCGGGAGCACGGCTTCCTGTGCCTCAAATTCGTCTCACCAGCCCGCGGGGGAGTGCCCGACCGGATCGTCGTCGCCCCCCACGGCACCGTGTTCGTCGAGGTCAAACGCCCCGGCGGCCAGCTGCGGAAGCTGCAACAGCTCACGCACGCCAAGCTGCGCCGCCACGGGGCCGAGGTTCACGTCGTCGACGACAAACCTGGCGTCGACGCGTTCATCGCGAACCTCCTCAAGACCTCATCCGACCAACAGAGAGCAGCACCATGACCCACAAATACATAGCCGCGACCCAGCAACCGCAGTATGAGACCAAAGACTCCGGCCAACGCGACGAGTTCTCCTCCGGGATGCTGCGCGAGCCCGACATCGGCCGGCCGCGCTTCGACGTGCTCGTCCCGAAGACTGTCCCCTTCGACGAGCAGCTGCTCGCCCGCTGCGCTGCCCCCATGGAGAGAGGGGCGCAGAAATACAGCCCCGTAACTGGGAGAAGGCCGACTCCGCCGCTGAGCTGGAGCACCCACGAACGCTGTGGCCACTTCAGATCACGCCCCCAGACGAAGGACCACCCCGGCTACACGCTGGTGTGCGGCCGGTCGGCCGGGCACTCCGTGCTGAAGTGCTGGGACCCCAGCTGGGAGGAAGACGGGTACTTCATCGCGCCGGAGCGCAAGGGCTTCCCGAAGATCCAGCCGCTGGGGGTACGGAAGCTGACTCCGATCGCGGCGGAGCTGAGGGACGCCCTGGAACAGCTGAGGGAGTTCCTGGATCCGGACGACGTGAACTGTGGGGTCTCCCCTCAGCTCCGCAAGGACGGCACGGTCCAGATGTACCTGTCCACCTGGGTAGAAGGGCCTGTGGCCCGCGCGCTGGCCGCGATCGACTCGTACTGGCGTGCGAGTGAGCAGGACAGGGAGGCGGCCCAGTGACGGACGCACTCTTCGTACAGATCAAGTTGTCCGACACTCAGGCAGATCTTCTGAAGACGGCCGCCTGGCCGGGCAACACCACCCACAACGTCTGGTCCGGCACGCGCGCCCGCCGGGACTCCTTCCGCGTCCTCCACGCCCTGGGGCTGACCACGAACCCCCAGTTCGGAGCGAGGCTGACGCGGGACGGCCTGGACGTGGCGAAGCAGATCCAGGACGACCCGGACCTGAGGGCCTTCGACATCCCGGCGCGCGGCATGGTGAAGACCACGGCCCAGCGTATGGCGGGACAGCTGGACGGTGTGGCCGTGAGGGCTCACCGCAACGCGGCCAATGGCCGGTGGATCACTGACTCCCTGACCGGCCACCGGTGGGTGGTGGTCAGCAAGGACCGGACCACCATCCTGGATTCCGGCCCGGCCGCCCCGGTGGTCAACTACGCCGGACCCGAGAACGAAGGGGTGGACTGGAAGGACTGATCATCATGGGGGAAGCCGGAACTACACCCGGGAACTCCGCCGCGCGAAGGAGCGGGGAGCCTCGACCAGGAAGCCGAGAGCCTCATCCTCGCGGCCATGGACATCGGCCGCGTTGGACGAATCTCCTCCAAAGGCCACTGCATCATGCACAACAACACCGGGGGCACAGCCTCGGTGCCGCCCAACCTGACCTCGCAGAACCGCACGGCGCAGGACGCCAAGGCCGACATGCGCCGGCTCATGGCCGAACACCATGCTGAAGTTCCATCGTCGGACTCCGCTCAGGAACCCGGACCGGCCCAATAGATCACGGTGGCCCAGGCGTTCATCTAGCACAGCACAGCCTTCACCGCCTGGTTCGACGCACAAGAAGGCAGCCTTCCCGCGAATACGCCGCTGAAGGTGACCTTCGACGAGTCCGGTCAGCCGCTATTCGAGGTCATACGCGCGGCTGAAGCCGAGACCTAGGCCTAATCCACGCCCCAGAAGCGGGAGTTCAGATACGAGGTCTGCCAGCGGCCCTTCAGCACTGCGGCTGCTCTGGGCTCGCATCGGCGAGTCCACCGCGATCGTGCCGCGTCGGCCCCCGCAACCAGAACCGCCTCCGACATCACTCCCGAGACTCCGCAGAAAGCGGAGCACGACATGCCAGCACCCACGCACCAGACAGCACCGGTTGACGCAGCCGAGCAGCCTGACGACCCGGTGGCAGTGTTGCAACGCGTGCGAGAAGCCCTCGGACCCGACCAGCGCGTCACGCAGCTCGAAGCGAGGGTCGCCGAGCTGGAGACCGAGGTCGCGCAGCAAAAACAGAGAGGCGACGAGGCCCATGCCCGACTCGCTCTCATTCAAGAGGCATGCCATGCCTGACCACTCACTCGAAGAGAAGGGATGACCAGCGACATGACTACGGCTACTGCTCCGTCCCCGATCTCGCTGATGCCGCATCAGCAGCAGATCCACGACTTCCTCGTTGACCACCCTTTCGCAGGTGCATGGGTCCCCGTAGGTGGCATGAAGACGCTCAGCACCCTCGCGGTACTGCAGACACTGCGCCCGATGGGGCACATCCTCGTCATCGCGCCCGTGGCGATCGCCCGCTCCACCTGGATCGACGAGATCGAGAAGTGGGGCTTCCCCATCCGGACGAAGTCGCTCATCGTCGACGAGAACGACAGGAAGCTCTCCAGGGCCGAGCGCCTGAAGCGCTTCCAGGAAGTCGCCACCGATCCACCGACGATGTACTTCATCAACCAGGAGCTGCTGACTCAGCCGTCCCAGGAGACGAAGCTGATCACGCCGGTGCCGGGCGCAGTGCCTGCCCCGACCATCTCACCGGAGGCGACGGCGATCCTGAGCCTGCTCCAGGCGCGGGGGCCACTGGGCCGAGATGAGCTGATCGGCGCATACCGCGCTCTGGTCGCCGGAAACACCAACAACCGGGTCCCCGCCAAGGCCAAGATCCGCGCCTGGATTCAGGAATTGCTCAAGTCGGCCCTGGTGACGTGGGAGGCCTATGACTGCCGAACCTGTTCCGGGGCAGGCTGCGCTCGGTGCCGCTTCGGTCTGGTCGACCAGCTGCCGGTCCAGAACATCAACGGCCAGAACACCATCATCTGGCCCTTCCAGACCGTCATCATCGACGAGTCCCAGGGTTTCAAGTCGCACGACTCGCAGCGCTTCCTGGCCCTGGCGAGGGTGCGGCCGGCCATGAACCGACTCATCGAGCTGACGGGAACGCCCAGCCCTAACGGTCTCCACGACCTGTGGAGCCAGATTTACCTGCTCGACCAAGGCCAAGCGCTCGGCCGGGATATCACCCAGTTCCGCAACCGGTGGTTCGTCCCGAAGATGGTTCCCGGTACGACGACGCCGGCGAAGTGGATCCCCACGGCGAACGCCGAGGCCGAGATCCATCAGGCCATCTCGCACCTGGTGATGAGCGCGCAGAACACCACACTGATCTTGCCATCGCTCACCATCCAGGACGTCAACGTCACGCTCCCGCCTGACCTGCTTCAGGCTTACAAGGAATTCAAGCGTGACCTGGTCCTGGACATCGTGCGGACCTACACCGACGACGACGGAAAGATGACACAGAGCGTCGAGTCGATCATCGCCGAGAATCAGGCGGTGCTCACCAGCAAGCTCATGCAGTTCGCTTCGGGCACGCTCTACACCGCGGATCCTGACGACCCGGCCACGAAGGGCCGGTACGAGGTCATCCACGACAAGAAGCTCGAGATGGCCGAGTACCTTGTGCGCAACAATGGCGGCGAGCCCGTGCTCATCGCCTATCACTTCAAGTCGGACAAGGAGCAGCTGCTTACGCGGCTCCGGAAGGCCGGCATCGACGCGCAGGCCTTCGACGGCTCGCGCGACATGGTCCGCCGGTGGAACGACAAGCAGATCCCGGTGATGCTGCTCCACCCCGCCGCCGCGGGGCACGGCCTGAACCTGCAGCACGGCGGCTCGACGATGATCTGGTACACGCTGCCGTTCTCGCTCGAGCACTACATGCAGACGAACGGTCGGCTGCACCGCCCCGGCCAGCAGCGGCCGGTGATCATCCACCGGCTCATCGCCAAGGGCACGCAGGACGAGCGGATGCCCTCGGTGCTCGCTGGCAAGCAGCAGGTCCAGGACGACCTCATCGAGGCCGTATCCGGGGACTTCAACGCCGAGCAGGCACTCCTCGCCGCCCTGGAAGAAGAGATCCGCGAAGACCTCAACGACCTCTGGGCTTCCGAGCGGGTCTAACCCACACCCCTTCGACGGCCTGGTTGTGATCCTGCAGCCGGGCCGCCGTCGGCGACCGCCCCGACACCATCCGACGACCAGGGATGAGTGCACCCCACCATGACGCATTACCGGGTCCAATGCGGCCGTCCGCGCCGGGTCTCGTCGATGCCCAGCGCCCGGACCTCGGGCAGCGGTGCCTCGGCTGAAGCTGCCTTACCGAAGACGATGGAGAAGGGCAGTGGTTCGTCGCCGTCGTGCTTGGTTCGGCGGTCATCCCACAGCGGACCCACCAACGACGAGAGGCTCGTCGAGCTGCTTCTCGTCACCCTCGTGCCCGATCACCGCACGAGCGACGAGCCGGTCACTGCCAGCACCGGCGAGCTCGACCCCGACATCACCAACGACGGTTCGTACCCCGTGCGGTGGAAGATCGACAGCGACGAAGGCGTCTCCCCGGTCCAGGCCGCTCTCGACGTCTGGCGGGAAAAGTTCCTGCGGTACAACGAGCAGCCGGACGACGGCGACGTCTGCGTCTTCACCGTCATCGAGCGGTTCACCGGCCGGAGCGTCGAGATCGACCTGAGCAACAAGCGGCACGCGCATCTACTCCCATGATCCGTCCTGGTCAGGAGATCGCTGATACGGGACGGGCGGCACAGCCGCCCCTGGACGACGACATGAGACGACGAGAAGCCCTGGAGAGCTCCGTGTTCCCCAGGGCTTCTGCATTCCTGCGTTCGCGACAAGCACCACGAAGCGCTGGCTGTGCCCACCCACGACAGAGGAGTGACAGCACAATGCAGGACTTCACCTCCGGCGGGACCCGTAAGAACCCCAAGCTGGGCCCGGCAGATCAGAACGTCGAATTCACCGGGCTGGGTGTCGATGATGACGACCCGGATGTGGCGACCCTCAAGAATGCCATCGCGGGAAACCTTGCCCCGATGGGCGTCACCGACGTCACCTTCGTCGAGCCCGGTGAGATCACCGATGCCCGCAACCAGATCCGAGGGCGGGAAGACGCCTACATGCACGTGAGTGACGGCACGTTCCATGGTTGCCTGTGCGGCTACACCATGCAGCGTGCCGCGCCGTCCGGGGCACCCGAGTGCCCCGTCTGCGTGCTTCTCGACGCTTGAACGACGCAAGGGCGGCTCGGCCGCTCTCCACGCGACGCCCTCGCGCCTCCGCATGACGCCGTTGCCGGCAGCGCCATCGACTCCAGCATCGCCCCCCAGGGGCTCGTGCTCCAGATGATCCGGCGCACGGTGCCGCTCGACGGGGAATCCACGACGGTCGCCGACGCGGTTGCCCGCACGGTGAGCCGGTTCCACTTCAGCGACGACCTGGGCGAGAGGGACATCACCCGGCTGGCGACGTGGTTGCGGAAGTACCTCATGCAGGTGCTGCACACCGTGTCCTACGCCGGCAGTAACCCGGAGGACGCCGAGGTGTACCGCCCGCCGGTCAAGCCGGCCGGCAAGGGCAAGAAGGCCCGGCGACCGCGGCAGGAGGGGGTTACCGAGTTCGTGAAGCTCGGCGCCAACCTCAGCCGTGAGCTGCGAGGTCTGCGGGAGTCCAAGGGCTAGTCAGCCCAAACAGTCGAGGAGCCTGTCAGTGGTGTCTGGCAGGCTCCTCTGTCCTTGAGAGGAGAGGTATGCACGACCGGAAGCCGGGCCTCCGGCTGACCGAGGACGAGATGTTCACGATCCGGGTCATGGTGGAGCACTCCTGGCGCTTCACCCCCGACCCCCGATTCATCCGCCAGGTGCTGGAGGACGACTCGCCGACGAGGACGACCGTCCGGGGCGCCCGCCACTACGGCTGGCTCAGCAGCGGCGTGCCGGAGATCGTTCTGGGGGACTTCTCGAACACGTTGATCGGCGAGGGCATCCCGAAGACGCTGCCCACGTACGAGGAGTGGAAGGAGTGGAAGGTGCGGGTCGCCGAGGCCCACGCAGACTGGGTGCGCAAGAAGGACGAGGTTGACGAGTGACCAGCCGACGCAAGAAGCCGCTTCGGCTGGTCTCGACGGTCTCGATCAACGGTGTGCCAGCCACAGCCGCGGTTCCGACTGGAGCGCCACAGAAGGACGGCACGCTGGAGCCGGCGCTGGCCCTCATCGGTACAGATGAGGATTCTCGGGAGGAGATCGACGCCTTCCTCGAACGCCACCACTTCGCCCCGAGCGGAGAGACGGCACGGGCGGCGGAGTCACAGGCCCGGTGGACGATCGAGCGGGATGGACGGGTGACCGTCACATTTCTTGCCGACGATGGTGTTGCCCATATTGCTCTGCCGCTCGCGGAAGGTGTCCGTCGGTGGGCGGCCCTGACCCTTGCGACGGGCGGGACGCTGGCGGTGTGGTTCCTTCCGGAAATGACCTCAGTCCTGCCGGAGGACATCAGCCGGCGGATCACTCCGGGTGGTGGTGAGTGGTGGCGGTTGAGCGTCGGATTCGTGCCGGCCTGAGCGCGCCACGACTGTCACACCAATGTGGCAGCTTTCGATTCAAAAAGAGGAAAGAGCATGGAAGGCCGTGAAGCCTGGATCCCGGTCGTGACGCTGTCGTACGACGACCCGGATGGTGAGCCGGTGGTCAAGAAGCCCCTCACCGAGGCTGGCCTGGCTGATGTTCTCATCGCCATGGAAGATGGGCAGGCGGACGAGTGAGCGAGACGAAGCGCGTGGCGGTCTACAGCCGGGTCGCCAGGGAGAATCCTGCAGCGTTGGAAGCTCAGGAGAAGGACTGCGCGGAGTGGGCACAGCGGCACGGCATGGAGCTCACAGAGACCTACAAGTCGGTCGGGCACAACGACATGTTCCTTGACCTGATGAACGACGTCGCCGCTGGCAAGGTAGAGGCGGTAGTGGCCACGAAGAGCGATCGGTACAGCTGGCAGGCGGCCAAGTTGAAGGCGCTGACGGAGATCGCCAGGAAGCACGGTGTTCAGGTGTTCACTGTCGAGCTGGATGACCTCGACCTGACCTCCGCGACCGGCGACTTCAGGTTGACGATGCTGGGTCTCTTCGATGACTACGAGAAGGAGCGGGCCCGCGCGGAGGAAACGGTCCGCAAGTTGCAAGAGTAGTCCCCTCGGCTTCGCGCCCTACGGGCGCTGACTGTGCAGTGGGGCCTACTCCTGGCCGCTTACCGGGAACGACCTGGCCGTTGACAGCGCGCTGGCCTCGGGGCTCTGGGTCGGCATAGCCGACCCGGGTGCGGGATCGACACCGAAACAGGCCGGGCGTTCGTGCACCCGGCCTGTTCCCCATTGATACGTCGGCGTCGCGTCATGGGCGTCCCCGGGTTCCGGTGGTGTCCCTGAGGAGACGTTTTGTTGCCACCGGCCGGACGCGACAACGACGTTGATCGCCGAAGCCCCGAGCAAGACACCGATGAGACCCGTCAATGCGCCAGCCGGGACACGCATCGGCCGCCAATCAGACACCAAGGAGGCTCGCTGATGCAGGCCTACAGCAGCACCACCCGCCAGACCTACCCCTCGTGGGAAGACCGGCTGGCGACCGAGACGAGCGGCTTCGCCGTCGCGCAGGGCTATGCCGACTGCATCGCGCGTCTGAGCCACCACCTCGCCGACTGACCCAGGCACACCCTCCTGACCGGCCTCTGAAGGGACCGCAATCATGCCCTTCGAGATCTATCGCCCTGATCTGGGCCAGCCGCGGCGCAAGCAGCGACCAGCGAAGCTCACCGTGCTCCACAGCGAGACCGGCGGCACGCCGGCGTCCATGCGGTGCGGCCGCTGTCGGATCACGGAATTCGCAGATCCGGAAGGAAGCCAGTCGTGAGCATCGATGCCCCGCACATCCAAATCGAGCCCGCACATGTTCCATAACACCGACCGACCCAAGCCCGGTGACTACGTCATCGTCGCCGAGCCCGGCATCGACAAGGGCTACGAGTCCTCCGCGTCCCTGGCGATCGGCCGGGTGACCCGGCTCGCCGACGACGGTGAACCGCTGATCGTCTACGTCGGCAGCACCGACGAGACCCAGGTGACCTTCGGCGAAGCACTGGTCATCCCGCAGGCCATGTTCGAACAGCTCACCGGGTGCGAAGAGATCTCCCTCCCCGACGCGGAACCGGACTCCGTCCACGACTACTTCGACCGTCCACTGCGCGCCGGCGACTCGGTGCTGATCCCGGAAGGAGCGACGGCGGACCGCATCGCGGCGAGGTCGCTCTCGATCACCGATGGCATGGCCGGGCGCACCGACACCATCGTCAGGGTCGGCACCGACGGTCTCGTCGCCCTGGTCACGCCCGACGCCAGCGACTTCCCCGCGGATCTGCTGATCCGCACCAACGAACGCTGACAGACAGGCACCCCATGACTTCTCTGACCGAGGCCGCCCCGCACATTCGCTCTCTCGTCGCCATGAAGGAGCACGCCGACGACGGCTGGAGCATCGCCGCCTCCATCGGCGCTGAGCCGTCGATGCACTTCCCCGAGCAGGATGGCAAGGCCGTCCCGGAGGAGGGCACGTGGATCATCGTGGTCGAGGAGCCGATGACCGAGCTGCGCTCGAGGTTCCGCGTCCCCGAGCTGTCTATGTGGCGTGCCCGTCCGCACCAGCTGAACTCCGGCGCGATCACCGTCGGCCACGGCAAGCAGGCCGCCAAGGTGTACCCCAAGCAGGCGGTCATCGCCACGCCCCGGGGAGACCTGCACCTGTGGCCGCACGAGTACGTCGTCGCCAACCGCCCGATGGAGCTCGCGTCGGACCCCGGCGCGACCCTCAACTCGCTCGGAGGGCAGCCGGTGCTCGACGAAGAGCAGCTGTTCTACCTCATGAGCCGGGGCATCCCGCGCCACGAGGCCGTGATGCTTCTCTTCGACAAGGTGACGTCCCTCGACTTCGTCTACGTGACGTTTCCCAAGGAGGTCACTGACGTCCTCGTCGGCGCAGGGCACTGAACGCCCGCGCCTAACTCCACCATCACGCGCAGCATCCAACCCCCATCACGCCCTTCGAGGAGGGACTGACGCATGGCCCGCATGCAAAAGATCACGCAGTACCAGGTCAACCACTGGAAGGCTGCGCTGGAACAGCTTCTGGAAGAGGGCGACTTCAGGCAGGACGGCCGGCCCCTGAGCCCCGCGGGTATCGCGGAGCGCGAGGATGAAATCGCGATGCTACGCGGACTGAACACCCTTCGCGTGGGCCAGGTCGTCGATCTTGACACTGTTCAGCCGATTGACGAACACCCCAAGGAGGGTTGACGCAACCCCGGGAGCCGATGAGGCACGGCGCGCCGCTGGCTCGCCAAGAAGTACGCGGTCGCCAGCCAGACGATCCGCGGCTGCTCGCAGGGTGACTGGCTCGACATATTCGCCGCATTCCTCGACGACCACGGGACGCCCGAGTCCCGCATTGACCAGGTACGCATGCGGGCCTTCGGCGACGTCTGGACCGTCACCCCCGACCACGCGGAGCCTCCGCCATCTACGCCGACGACGCTGGCGCAGCGCTCGCGCACTTCCGCGAGAACTTCGAGGACGGCGAAGAGTCTGTGCCCGAAGAGCTCGATCCGACAGCAGCGCGCGACACCACGTGGCGCGTGAGCTGGGAGATCGACGCTGAAGGAAGCACAGCTCTCGGGGCCGCTCGCCAGGTCTGGGCAGACCGTGGCCGCGATGGTGCCATTGACGAGGGTGCCTGCGCCTTCACCGTCACCGACAGCGCGCCGGGCCAATCAGTGATCGACCTCAGTGACCACGATGGGTAGTTTGACGACCCGCTCTGAAGCGCAAGCGTTGGGCCGGCACAGCCGGCTCGGGAGCCAAAGAAACACCTGCCTGCCGGTGGGGCCGTGCTGGAACGACCAGCTCAGCTCCACCGGCAGTTTCGTTGCTGGCCCCAGCCAGCTGCCGTACCCAACAAGCTCAAGGAGCAGCGCTCTCATGACCGATCACGACTGGGACAACCCCATCACCTGCGAGTTCGTCGGCGCGCAGTCACCCGAACGCCCGAACGGGGAAAACACCGTGTCCAGTACCGCGATTCCCGAGAAGCTCATACGCACCGTCACCGACGTCTATCTGATAGCCCTCAGGCAGGGGGATCTTCACGCAGCGCTCGGCCTCATGACGCAACTGGCCAACACGTACGGTCTGGTAGCCGTCCGCGGCCTCGCCGCCGAGCTCGCCATGAACCTTCACACCCACTGCCCGTCACGCTTCCGTACTGCCTTCGGCGGCGCGAACCTCTCCGCTCTCGCCCCGCGGCGAACGACGACGCGCTCACCACCCTTGATGTCGCCTCCAAGACCAACCGCCTCATGGGGCGCGGGCAGGTTACAGCTGCCGACTTGGAGGACACCGAAGTCCAGATGCGCGTCACGGAAACCGTCCGCCATGCCGTTCAGGCGGCACTCAATGCCGCTGCTGGGCACAGCCGTTCGGCTGCGGCCGCTCAGCTGGGCTCGCTGACCACGCCCCGCGAGTTGTCTGCGGCCGTGGCCTTGCTCACCAACGGGCTTCGCGCCGTACTGCCGTAGGCGCACGCCATGAGCCCCCGTATCTGCCGCAAGGGCCGTAGCCGACCGATCCCGTTCGACTGCAAGTCCGGCGCCGGACACCCAGGAACGTGCAGCCCCTTCACCCACCGGCCCCACCCACCCGAGAACGCTGACGATCACGCTGCGCTCCTCGTTATGAGCAGGGAACGCCGGACGCCAGCGCGAGTGCACGGGCCCGATCAGCCCCTTGACTCCACTTCACCTTCATGACGGACCTGGAGGTACCTTGCATGCCCGCATTCCTGGAGCAGCCCGCCTACGGACTAGGAGACCCACGGCAACGGCTGGACCCGCCTCACCCTCGGCGCCCACTTCGGCCACCGGCATCAGTGTGGGTGGCGGCCGACGCATCACACCTCGCTGTTCGAGGCGTTGACCGGCCGTCAGCGCTGGGGCGGTTACGAGCGTTGTCTTGGAGACGGACCCGGGGCGTGCGCAGCGTGCCCGGTTCAGCGCCGCCGTCTCACGCACGACGGCGGGTTCGACTGGCCGACAGGCATGCCCCTTCTCCTGGCCCGCGTCAGGCCATGGTCGTCCACTCCTGATGCGTTGTTCGCCGACCAGGCTTCCGGGCGCAGCACTTTGGAGTTGTCCGCCTGGAGGGGCGGTCCGCCCATGGCGACAACCGGCTGGAAGGAGGTTCTCAACACACCTGGCGTTCAGATCAGCTGGAGGTGGCAGGACTTAATTGAAAAGGGGAAACGAGAATGCCGATTATTGCTGTAGAGGTTCAGACCCTCAAGAACATGCAGCAGAACCTTCGCGCCCACCTGAAGCGTGCGGGTGTCCCGGAGTATTCCTGGAAGGAGCAGCGCGCTGGTTTCGAGGTCTGGCATGCGGAGCATCGCGAAGGCGAGACGTGGATCATCTGGCACACGTTCGACCCGGATGGTGATCAAGATGCACAGCGTACGGGGCTGGAGTCCTGCGCTGTTGTCTTTCAGGAGCATTACTGGGTGAAACTCGATATGCCCGGCATGTACACCAACGTGAACCGGCCGACTCTGCGTGTTCTGTTCGGCTTGTCGTGGCTCAAGTAGAGCAGCCCTAGATGGTTCTCGGCCCCGTTCGACTCCGGGTTAGGGCACTACTGAACTACACAGGGCCATGAACCAAGGGGGGAACCATGTCCGCCGACCGTCGACGCGAAAACCAGCGATCAGCCGTCGAACACTGCTCGCAAGATGGCTGCGACGCCACCATTCCCGGACGCGCATGGGACATCAAGTCCGGCTGATTCTTCCAGAAGAACGGCAGCCAATACTGCCCCGAGCGCATCCCCCGAATGGGTCGCCGAGCGGCGCGCCCGGAAAAAAAGCGACAACCCCGAGAAAGAGGGCTGAGCAGTGCCAACCACCACCCATCAGCCCCTGGCCACCCGCATGCGGCCGACGTCGCTCGACCAGATCGTCGGACAGGCGCACCTCGTCTTCCCTGGCTCGCCGCTCGAACTGCTCGTGTCCGGCCGCGGTGCGACCTCAGTGCTCCTGCACGGCCCGCCCGGATGCGGCAAGACCACCATCGCCAGCGTCGTCGCGCACCAGACGAGCCGCCGCTTCGTCGAGCTCTCCGCCACGTCGGCGGGCGTCGCCGAGGTGCGCAAGGTGCTTGCCGCGGCCCAGAAGGAGCTCGTCGCCGACGGCACCCGGACGCTCGTGTTCATTGACGAGATCCACCGCTTCTCCAAGGCTCAGCAGGACGTGCTCCTGCCTGCCGTGGAGGACGGCGTCATCTCGCTGATCGGCGCGACGACCGAGAACCCGAGCTTCAGCGTGAACGCTGCACTGGTGTCGCGTTCGATCCTCATGGTGCTCAAGCCGATCAGCACCGCCGACATCGTGAAGCTCCTCGCCCGCGCGCTCAATGAGGACCCTGACCTCGATGGCCACGTCAGCGCAGAGTCTCAAGTGCTCGAGCTGATCGCGGATCTGTCCGCCGGTGACGTGCGCCAGGCGCTCAGCCGCCTTGAGACGGCTGCCGCCACGGCGATGGCTGCCGGCGAGACGGAGGTCACCGCCCGGACCATCGAGCTCGTTACCGGCGCAGCACTCCAGCGCTACGACCGCGACCAGCACTACGACGTCATCTCGGCGTTCATCAAGTCGCTTCGCGGCTCGGATCCAGATGCGTCCCTGCACTGGCTGGCCCGGATGATCGAGGCGGGGGAGGACCCGCGGTTCATCGCTCGCCGGCTGATCGTGCATGCCAGCGAGGACGTCGGCATGGCTGATCCGTCGGTGCTCGCCATCGCAGTGGCCGCCGCGCAGGCGGTCCAGCTGATCGGCATGCCCGAAGCCCGGATCAACCTTGCCCAGGCGACGGTCGCGATCGCCACGGCTCCCAAGTCGCCGGCAATCGTCCGCGGCATCGACCAGGCGCTCGGAGATGTGCGGCGTAGCCGCACCGGGGAGGTCCCGGTGCATCTGCGCGATGCGCACTACCCGGGAGCCAAGGCCCTCGGCCACGGCCAGGGGTATCTGTACCCGCACGACTTCAAGCACGGCGTCGTCACCCAGCAGTACCTACCTGACCGAGCGCTCGGCACGCAGTACTACGTGCCGACATCTAACGGCTTCGAACAAACCATCAGCCAACGGCTGAGGGCTATCCGTAGCCTCACCGCGACCCAGGAGAACAGACCATGACCTACACCACTGTTGACCCGGCCCTCGTCATCGAGGACGACCTCACCGTCCAGTGCGACGCGACCCGGTCGTCTCTGCCCCGGCGCCCCCGGCTGAGGCCCGCTGCTGTCGGCGGATCCGTTCGACGCACTGACGGCGTCGCTTGACGCTCTCCGCTCGCGTTGGGTGGAGGTGGCCTGATGAGTAGCAAGACGACGGCCGCCCTCTTCGGGGCGGCCCCCCGCCCCCGGCTGGCGCTGGTCGCCGGCCCTCAGGTCGCGGCCGGCTCGCAGGGCCCGGATAGCGACGCCGCGCGCACCATGGCCGCTCTCGGCTGGTGTGCCTCGTTCGTGGACACGGTGCGGCTGGCTGTCGCCGGTGGCCTGAAAGCCGACGCTTCCGGGTTCCGCGCGGTCGACGCGGACGGCCGTACAGGGCGGCGGGTCAAGGGTGAGCGGGTGCGGCTTCTCGCTCGCTGCGGATACCTCGCGCGTCACGCCTCGGGTCTGGTCGTGGCGACGGAGGACGGACACGAGGCGCTCAGGCTCGCCGAGGCTGCCGGGCCGGGCGTGCTGCGCGATGAGGCCGACGTCATGGCGTCGGTTCGCAAGGCCCGCCGCGCCCGCCAGTGGGACAGCCACGCCGAGCAGGACGCGCACGCCTTGCCGGTGCTCCCCGGGGGCGGTGAGGAACGCCGCCGCCTGGCCGTCGCCCGCAACGGCGCTGAGCGGGCGGCCGTCGAGGCGGAGAAGACCCGCAAGCGCACCGAGGCCCTGATGCGGCGGGCGCGGATCCGGGACCGCCGGAAGGCCCGCAGCGAGGCAGCACGGGAGGCCGAACGCACCGCCCCGCGCCGGTGCTGCCGGGGGGTGTGGCCACTGGACTGGCGGTGCGGGGAGTGCCGGGACCTGGCAGCGCGGGGCATCGAGGACTTCCCCGCCCTCCCTCCGGGCGACAGCGACAGCAGGACACAGCAGGACCACGACAACGACACGGATGGACACACGGACATGGCGGGTAAGCGGCGGATCACGGTCAAGTGGATCACTGACGGCCTGTGGCACGCGACCACGTGCGGCGAGGTGTACACGGTGGTTCATGAGGACCGCGAGGCGTGGCCGTGGGTGATCGTCGCCCCGAACGGTGACCGGATCGGTAGCCCGTCCGTGATCGACGGCGAGTTTTTCGCTGAAGACGTCCGGGACATCGTCCGCAGGCACACCGGCGGCAAGCCCGTTCCCGGTCTGCCCGCCGACTCCGAACGGGCCGCCGATACAGCCGCTGCCCCCGAGGAGGCAGCCGGCGAGAGCGCCGAGGGCAGCGACGCGGCCGAGGCCGCCGACGTCCCCGCCTCCGGCGACGCCTACAACACGCCGACCCCGGCGCGGGCGGTCGCGCTGGACGTCCGAGAGACCAAGTGGGTAGCCGAGTGCGACCGGCACGGCCCCGTTTCCATGGCCCTCAACAAGTACGGCGACCCGGTGGCCGACGTCTCCGCCGCGTACGTGTACACCTCCCGCGACGAGGCCGACGACGCCGCCCGCCTCCACCTGGACCGGCACGCCGCACAGGACGCCGACACCATGACCCCCGACGACATCGACGCGGCCCAGTTGCTGAACTTCAGCCGGGACCAGTGGCGCGCCCTCGGATGGATGCGTGAGGGCAAGGTGCGCGAGACCGCCGACGGGTTCACCGCCTTTGACGTCTCCCCCGACAAGGCCGACGTTTCGGCGAAGATCAACAAGCAGCGGGTACCGGGCCTGTGGCTGGCCGGGTTCGTGAAGGTGTACGCCGTCGCCCCCGGCGTGCGCGCGTTCGGTCTCACCGATGAGGGTGAGGCCGCGTTCCGCCTGTGGTCTCAGGCCGTGCGCATCGGCGCCGTGACCGAGCCGGAGAAGGACACCAAGCACACGGCCGTGAAGGACGGCCCCTATCGTTGGCTTTCCGCCGGGGACACCTGGCCCGGTGAGGCCAAGGCCGCTCAGGCCGCCGCCGATGCGAAAGCCAAGGCCAAGGCGGAGGCGGCAGCGCTGCGCAAGGCCGAGGAAGAGCGCGCGGCACTGAAGGCCGCGACACCCACTGATGGTGAACTCGCCGTGATCGACGCGTTGGGGCGTGAGGGCCTGGACGAGAACGCGGCGGCGGTGCTGTCGGCCGCGTACATCGGGCACGTCATTACCCGGTACCGGACCGGCGCTACGTCGGTCCGCCTCGATGAGGGTCCGAACGAAGATGAGCGGCACGTGTCGCGTACGTACAACGTGAACGGCGTTGAGAAGCCGATCACGACCGAGGCGGACGACACGCTGTTGGCGATCCCCGCCAACCTCACCGACGCCACGGCCGACACCTGGCACGCGCTGTGCACGTCGGTGGATGAGCGGTACGGGGTGTACCAGCTCGACCTGCAGGCCGCCATGGACGCAGGCAGGGCCGTGCTCGCCGCCGATGAGGAGCCGGAGGCACAGGAGTCGCCGGAGCTGTGGGCGGCGCGTGAGTTCGTACAGACCGCCGAGCCGGGCACGCATGCCGAGGTGATCGAGTGGGCCGGGGCTGGTCTGTTGTGGCAGCGCGGTGACGGGTTCGGGCACGCGGGCCGTAGGGTGCCCGCTGCCCGTGTGACGCCGCTGATCGAGGCGGGGACGCTGTACCGGTCCGCCGACGGACGCGTTTACCTCGTCAAGGACGCGAAGGCCGAGACGACCGCGCTGGTCATGGTGGGCGGGTGCTGCTCGTGCGGTACGGCCGTCGAGTTCCCCCGGGGCGAAAGCCGCCCCGCCTGCACCCACAACGGGAGCAGCGGGGTAACGGGGTCGGGGGCGCCAGGTACGTCGTGACGAATCTGCACGGGTTCGGAACCTGTGGACGACGAGGCGGCGGCGGACATCGTCATTCGCCACAGCCGCACCGAGGGAACCAGCGTTGAAGGTGACACCCACCCGGCGGCGTGCGGGAGATCTTGAAGCGGAAGCGGTACGGGCGCCGGGGCGGTATGGGCTTCCGCTGGTCCAAGACGGTCGGGGCGTGGATCCGGTACCACACGTGCGCGACCACAAGGCCGACACGTGGAGCAATGACCGGCTGTCCCTCGCCCTGCGCTTGGAACTCGGCCTGAACGTGTGCCGGGTCATCGACAACGCCACGCGGCGCAGCTTCGCGGAGGCGGAGGCCGAGCGGTACGAGAAGGCGGAAGACCGTGCGGACCGGTTCGCCGAGTACGGCGCGAACGCAACGTCGACCCCGAGGCGTTC
The DNA here is from genome assembly GCF_005786655.1 of Streptomyces montanus. Taxonomy (NCBI): domain Bacteria; kingdom Bacillati; phylum Actinomycetota; class Actinomycetes; order Kitasatosporales; family Streptomycetaceae; genus Streptomyces; species Streptomyces montanus. The sequence goes on along the minus strand of NZ_VBZC01000017.1, from coordinate 1,766 downwards.
GCGGTCGGCACGACGTCCAGCACGACGACTCGAACCCCGCTGCTGAACAGCCACCAGATATCGACGGTCGACCCGAACGACGGTCTGCAGATGCTCCGCAATCGGGTCACGTTCTAGGAGCGGCATGGAACTCATCAACCACCACCAGATACTTGGCTGCGGACACAAGCCGGACGAGCTGTTCTCCTTCCAGGAGCCGGGTGTCTTCACCGACCCGGAGAACGGGGAGAGCTGCTGCCGACGGTGCAGCGACAACCGGCATTACGACCGTGTGCGTAGGCGGCACGCGGAGATCGAGGCGAAGGCGGCCGCCGAGGGCTGGGCGTACGAGTACATCAGCACCTCTGACGAGGTGTACTGCCGTAGCAGGGAACTGATCGGCAAGCTGGTCTGCCGTGCGTACTGGCGCCACGACCCGCACGGGGTGGACGAGGCCCGAGGCGTCCTCCAGCCCGCGCACACGTACAACTTCTCCTTCAAGCGGCTCGCCGCAGTAGTGCCGAACTCGCCGGTGACCGGCTACGCGCTCGTCTTCGAGGACGGCAGCCGAGACCCGCTCTGCTACGACAAGGTGTGCGTGGTCACCCGTGAGCCGGCTGGCCTCGACAGGTGAGCTGTCGGAGCCGGTCTACTTCTTCATGCTCCGACGGTATGAGGCCCCGGCTCAGTGAGCTTCTTCAGCCGCCCCTCCGGCGAGTGATGAACCCCCGGGGTGTTGACGATGTCAACGAGCAGGGCGCCTACGCCGTGCTGCCGCGAACCGTGGCCCACAACCTCAAGGTCAGGATGTGGGGAGTGGACTTGTTGCTGGTCCACTCCAATGTGCCGCTGTGTGAGTCGTATCGGGCTATGGCCATCACCAAAGGCGTCGACTCGGACGACCCCGCGCTTGCGCCGCGTCGGGAACGGGCAACTGGGTCGGGTCCACCCGAACTACGAGCTGGCCCCGGCCGTGGCGGGCCTGCTGAACATCCAGTTCGGCAAGGGCAGCAACGACCGCCATGAGCACACCGACGTCCCGATGCTGGGCGACGGCGACCAGCCGTACGTGGTCGGTCACCACCTGGTCAACCCGGCCGACCTGACCGCCGAGGCGGACAACGGGGCCGCGCCGCTGATCACGTTCCGCCGGACCATGCTCGCGGCGGCCTACCCGACCCACGCCCCGCCGAGCGGGCGAGCAAGGAGACCTTCGAGAAGGTCCAGGACCTTGTCACCGGGCTGGTCACCACCTACCAGGCCGACAAGGCCACCCCGGCGCGGGAGGCCGCCTACGCCCAGTTCCTCGACACCAAGCGCGCCGAAGCCGTCCAGGACGCCATCGACAAGATCAACGGCAAGATCCAGGCCCTCAAGATCGCCCGCGCCGAACTGACCGAGAAGCTGAACAGCTACAAGGCCGCCTAACCCCTCCACCCGCCACCAAGGAGCAGCACCTGATATGGGCACAACTCTCACCGACCTGTCGGCAGAGCACATCGGAAAGCTGATCGAGGTCGACGATTCGGTCATGGTCGACTCCCGAACCGTGCTCATCGCCGCCACCCGACGCGTGCGACTCCTCGACTACCAGCAGCAGAACGGCGCCACGCGCATCCTTGATGAGTCCGTTCCGCAATGGCCGACCTGGATCGAGTGGGCCGACTGGCGCACGTTCCGCGTACTGAACCGAACCCGCCGGACCCCCACGTTCCCGCCCCGGGCCCGCCCCGGGCCCCCGGCGGCGCGCACCGGGCCCCGCCCGGCCGGCACCCCCGCAGGGCCCC
>NZ_VBZC01000168.1:0-558 GCF_005786655.1 Streptomyces montanus | reverse complement strand
TGTGTGGTCCCGATTACGGGAAAACATTCACGGAGAGTTTGATCCTGGCTCAGGACGAACGCTGGCGGCGTGCTTAACACATGCAAGTCGAACGATGAAGCCCTTCGGGGTGGATTAGTGGCGAACGGGTGAGTAACACGTGGGCAATCTGCCCTCCACTCTGGGACAAGCCCTGGAAACGGGGTCTAATACCGGATACGACCATCGGCCGCATGGCCTGGTGGTGGAAAGCTCCGGCGGTGGAGGATGAGCCCGCGGCCTATCAGCTGGTTGGTGAGGTGATGGCTCACCAAGGCGACGACGGGTAGCCGGCCTGAGAGGGCGACCGGCCACACTGGGACTGAGACACGGCCCAGACTCCTACGGGAGGCAGCAGTGGGGAATATTGCACAATGGGCGCAAGCCTGATGCAGCGACGCCGCGTGAGGGATGACGGCCTTCGGGTTGTAAACCTCTTTCAGCAGGGAAGAAGCGAAAGTGACGGTACCTGCAGAAGAAGCGCCGGCTAACTACGTGCCAGCAGCCGCGGTAATACGTAGGGCGCAAGCGTTGTCCGGA
>NZ_VBZC01000167.1:0-621 GCF_005786655.1 Streptomyces montanus | reverse complement strand
GTCGTGACTGCGTGCCTTTTGAAGAATGAGCCTGCGAGTTTGCGGTGTGTTGCGAGGTTAACCCGTGTGGGGGAGCCGTAGCGAAAGCGAGTCCGAATAGGGCGATGTAGTAGCGCGCTCAAGACCCGAAGCGGAGTGATCTAGCCATGGGCAGGCTGAAGCGCGGGTAAGACCGTGTGGAGGGCCGAACCCACCAGGGTTGAAAACCTGGGGGATGACCTGTGGTTAGGGGTGAAAGGCCAATCAAACTCCGTGATAGCTGGTTCTCCCCGAAATGCATTTAGGTGCAGCGTCGTGTGTTTCTTGCCGGAGGTAGAGCACTGGATAGGCGATGGGCCCTACCGGGTTACTGACCTTAGCCAAACTCCGAATGCCGGTAAGTGAGAGCGCGGCAGTGAGACTGTGGGGGATAAGCTCCATGGTCGAGAGGGAAACAGCCCAGAGCATCGACTAAGGCCCCTAAGCGTACGCTAAGTGGGAAAGGATGTGGAGTCGCAGAGACAACCAGGAGGTTGGCTTAGAAGCAGCCACCCTTGAAAGAGTGCGTAATAGCTCACTGGTCAAGTGATTCCGCGCCGACAATGTAGCGGGGCTCAAGCGTACCGCCGAAGTCGTGTCATT
>NZ_VBZC01000166.1:0-622 GCF_005786655.1 Streptomyces montanus | reverse complement strand
TCGATCTGACGGCGGGTGTGTCGGTTCCGGAGTTGCGGAAGTTTGTGGCGGGGCGGTTGCCGGAGTTCATGGTGCCGTCGGCGTTTGTGGTGTTGGACCGGTTGCCGTTGGCGCCGAACGGGAAGCTGGATCGGGCGGCGTTGCCGGCGCCGGTGTTCAAGGGGGAGACGTACCGGGCTCCGTCGTCGGAGACGGAGCGGGTGTTGGCGGCGGTGTTCGCCGAGGTTTTGGGTGTGGACCGGGTGGGGGTGGATGACGACTTCTTCGCGGTGGGCGGGGACAGTATCCGTTCCATTCAGGTCGTGTCGCGGGCGCGGGCGCGTGGGGTGGAGGTGACGCCGCGGGAGGTGTTCCAGCATCGGACGGTCGCGGAGCTGGCGGTGGTTGCGGCGGGTCGTGGTGCGGCGGTGGTGCTGGAGGAGTTCGAGGGCGGCGGTGTGGGGTTTGTGCCGCTGTTGCCGGTGGCGCGGTATCTGCTGGAACTGGGTGGCGGGTATGGGCGGTTCACGATGTCGTCGGTGGTGGATCTGCCGGTCGGGATCGACGGGGCGGGTCTGACGGCGACGTTGGCGGCGGTCTGGGACCGCCACGATCTGCTGCGCTCCCGACTGGTCGGCGACGG
>NZ_VBZC01000165.1:0-629 GCF_005786655.1 Streptomyces montanus | reverse complement strand
GGGGTGCGGACGGCGTCGCGGTCGCCGAGCCAGATGTTGTCTCCCATGCCGATCTCGTCGCCGTAGTAGAGGATCGGGGAGCCGGGCAGGGACAGCAGCAGGGCGGTGAACAGTTCGATCTGGTTGCGGTCGTTGTCGAGGAGGGGGGCCAGCCGGCGGCGGATGCCGATGTTGGCGCGCATGCGGGGGTCTTTGGCGTATTCGGCCCACATGTAGTCGCGTTCTTCGTCGGTGACCATCTCCAGGGTGAGTTCGTCGTGGTTGCGCAGGAAGATGCCCCATTGGCAGCCGGAGGGGATGGCGGGGGTCTTGGCGAGGATTTCGGAGACGGGGTAGCGGGACTCGCGGCGGACGGCCATGAAGATGCGGGGCATGACGGGGAAGTGGAAGGCCATGTGGCATTCGTCGCCGCCGGCGCTGTAGTCGCCGAAGTAGTCGACGACGTCCTCGGGCCATTGGTTGGCCTCGGCCAGGAGCACGGTGTCGGGGTAGCTGGCGTCGATCTCCGCGCGTACCCGCCTGAGCATCTCGTGGGTGGCGGGGAGGTTCTCGCAGTCGGTGCCCTCCTCCGCGTAGAGGTAGGGGACCGCGTCCAGCCGGAACCCGTCGATCCCCAGATCCAGCCAGAA
>NZ_VBZC01000164.1:0-653 GCF_005786655.1 Streptomyces montanus | reverse complement strand
CGCGGCCGCCGGAGCCATGGCCGCCGCCGCTGTCCGCCGCCGCCTCGCGCCGGGCGGCACGTCCGCCGGGCATCGCCGCCGGGTCGACCTGCGGCAACTGCTGTGTGGACGCCACGCCGTCCGCCGACCGGAAGAGACTGTCGAACTCGGCCGGCGGCTGCCGGTCCCCCGGCCCTCCCGGCCGTACTCCGTAAGGCGCGACGCCGGGTTGTGCGGGCACGTGCGCGATGAGCTGCGTGGCCTCGGCATCGGGATTCGAGGTGGGAGGCATGGGCCCGGCCCCCGCCGCGGCGCCGGTCCCGGCGGCGGGCATCGGTCCCGGCCCGCTCTGCCGGACCCGGCCCAGGCGGTGTGTGCTCTCGGGGGACGCCTCGGCCTCGGGCGGCAACGCGCCCGGGCCGACCGGAGGAATGTACTGAGTTGCGCCCTCGTCACCGGGAGCACCGGGAGCACCGGGCCCTCCGGACGCGACGGGCGGCAGGTACTGGGTCGCCCCTTCGTTCATGCCACCGGCCACGGGAGGAAGGGCCGTCCCGGCCCCTTCGGGCGGCAGCGGGGCCCCGTGCGCACCCGGACCACCCGGCTGCGGCTGCGGCTGCCCGCCGCGCTCGGCGGGGGGACGTGGCGCGACCTGGCCGTGCGCGGGCTGCGCG
>NZ_VBZC01000163.1:0-660 GCF_005786655.1 Streptomyces montanus | reverse complement strand
CTCGCACGCCAGTGTGGGTGGAGTCGTCGTTGAAATACCAGTCTGGTCGTGCTGGATGTCTAACCTGGGTCCGTGATCCGGATCAGGGACAGTGTCTGATGGGTAGTTTAACTGGGGCGGTTGCCTCCTAAAGAGTAACGGAGGCGCCCAAAGGTTCCCTCAGCCTGGTTGGCAATCAGGTGGTGAGTGTAAGTGCACAAGGGAGCTTGACTGTGAGACCGACGGGTCGAGCAGGGACGAAAGTCGGGACTAGTGATCCGGCGGTGGCTTGTGGAAGCGCCGTCGCTCAACGGATAAAAGGTACCCCGGGGATAACAGGCTGATCTTCCCCAAGAGTCCATATCGACGGGATGGTTTGGCACCTCGATGTCGGCTCGTCGCATCCTGGGGCTGGAGTCGGTCCCAAGGGTTGGGCTGTTCGCCCATTAAAGCGGTACGCGAGCTGGGTTTAGAACGTCGTGAGACAGTTCGGTCCCTATCCGCTGTGCGCGTAGGAGTCTTGAGAAGGGCTGTCCCTAGTACGAGAGGACCGGGACGGACGAACCTCTGGTGTGCCAGTTGTCCTGCCAAGGGCATGGCTGGTTGGCTACGTTCGGGAGGGATAACCGCTGAAAGCATCTAAGCGGGAAGCCTGCTTCGAGATGAGGACTCCCACCCCCT
>NZ_VBZC01000162.1:0-674 GCF_005786655.1 Streptomyces montanus | reverse complement strand
GCTGCTCTACAACGAGATCGGCGTGGTCATCGGCACCACCTCCATGATGCTGCCCTACACCGTGCTGCTGCTGTACGGCGTGATGCGCGGCGTGGACCGCAGACTGCTCGCGGCCGCGGCCAGCATGGGCGCGGGACGCGTGACGATCTTCCGCCGGGTCTACCTGCCGCTGGTCGCCCCCGGCCTTGCCAGTGCCGGACTGCTCAGCTTCATCCTCTCCCTGGGCTACTACATCACCCCCGCCCTGATGGGCGGACCCAACCAGACGATGATCGCCACCCTCATCAACCAGCAGGTGACCAAGGACAACCAGTGGAACGGGGCGGCCGCTCAGGGCGTCATCCTGCTGCTGCTCACCATCGCCGGACTGCTGCTGGTCAAGCTCGTCAGCTCCCTCGGCGCCAGCCGTAAGAAGAGGAGCGCATCATGATGGAACTGCGAAGAACGCTCGCCGGGCGGATCGCCCTGACCGCCGTCGCCACCGTGATCCTGCTGTTCCTGGCGCTGCCGATCATCGTCATCCTGATCACCTCCTTCAGCAACAACGCCTTCGCCTCCTTCCCACCCGAGGCGTGGACGCTGAACTGGTACAAAGCGCTGTTCGCCGACGGCAGCAAATGGCCGGCCGCACTGTCACTGAGCGCCCTGGTCGCCGCCCTGAGCACCGTGTTCTC
>NZ_VBZC01000161.1:0-717 GCF_005786655.1 Streptomyces montanus | reverse complement strand
GGGAAGAGCAGGTACTGCTGGAAGACGAAGCCCAGGCCCCGCTTCTGCGGCGCGAGCCGGGTCACATCGCGGTCCCCGACGGTGATGGTGCCGGAGTCCGGTTCGCAGAACCCGGCGATCATCATCAGGGTCGTGGTCTTGCCCGACCCGGAGGCGCCGAGGAAGGTGACGAACTCCCCGGCCGCGATCTCCATGGACGCCTCGTCAACCGCGACGACGTCCCCGTATGTCTTGCGCAGGGCCACTACCGACAGCGCTTTGCCGGTCGCGGTGGCCGGCGTGACGCCGGCCACCTTGACCGACGGTGTGGCGACACCGAATTCAGCCACGAGCCCACTCCAGCCAGCGCTTGGTGACGGCCGATTCGTTCTTCAGCCACCAGTCGACGTCCGCGTCGAAGCCCTTGTCGTAGTACTTCGGCGCACCGGACAGTGCGTTGCGCTCATCCTCGGTGAGCTTTTCGTAAGCCAGCGGGGAAGACGGGTTCGACGGGAAGGCCTTGGCCAGGTTGGCCTGGCTCTCGGCACGCAGCGAGAAGTCCATCAGCTGGTAGGCGTTGTCGGTGTTGGCCGCGCCCTTGGCGATGGCGTAGCCCTGGAACTGACGGCGCATGCCGTTGAGCTGCCGCTCGACCGGGGTGCCCTGCTTTTGCATATCGGCGACCCGGCCGTCCCAGACGGTCGACATCGTCACCTCCTGGCGGCTCAGCAGCACACC
>NZ_VBZC01000016.1:107093-169523 GCF_005786655.1 Streptomyces montanus | reverse complement strand
GTGGCCGCGGCGCCCGCCACGCCGACGACCGCGCCGGCGCCCACCGCCGTACCGGCGCCGGTGCCCAGCGCCAGGTCGGCCACGCAGGCCGCGACGGCGGCAACGGCCGCGACCACCAGGGGAGTTCCGGCGCCCTCGCGCGCGTACCGCTGCCCGAACGTCAGCCGGCCGGCCTCCGCCTCGTCCAGCGCCTGCGTGTACGCCGCGTACTCCTCCGCGGCGGTCTCCCCCATGGCGTCCAGGGCCCCACGCGCCCGCGACAGCAGTGCGCTCCCGTCGGTTCGCCCACCCGACCGCCGAACCTCCTCCTCCACGGCCCGGGCCAACAGCCGCTCGGCCTCACCCCGATGGCTGTCCCGCATGTCACGTCCCCCTCCGGCAGCAGCAGCTTTTCTTGGTCAAGTGTCCTGCGGATGGCCGGGGAACGCGAGAGAGCCGGAAGCACCCAAGTGACAGTGGATCAGGAGGATTCGGGCTCCTGAAGCGCGCGCCGGTGGCTCGTGCGTTCCAGCCGGCGCGCCACAGCGTCTCGCGTGGGCTGTGGAAGATCGTGGCACGACCAGCCCTCGATTGCGGCTCCTGTCCGTGGCGCATGGGCGGAGTGTCGGGGAGTGCGTAAGGATGGGGGTATGCCCAACCGACTTGCGCAGACCACGTCCCCCTACCTCCTCCAGCACGCCGACAACCCCGTCGACTGGTGGCCCTGGTCGGGAGAGGCATTTGAGGAGGCGCGGCGCCGAGGCGTGCCCGTGCTGCTGAGCGTCGGATATTCGAGTTGTCACTGGTGTCATGTCATGGCTCACGAGTCGTTCGAGGACGAGGCGACGGCCGTGTACATGAACGAGCACTTCGTCAACATCAAGGTCGACCGGGAGGAGCGGCCCGACGTAGACGCTGTCTATATGGAGGCCGTGCAGGCGGCGACCGGGCAGGGCGGCTGGCCGATGACCGTCTTTCTGACGCCCGAGGCCGAGCCCTTCTACTTCGGTACGTATTTCCCGCCTGCGCCGCGGCACGGCATGCCCTCCTTCCGGCAGGTTCTGGAGGGGGTCGGTGCGGCGTGGGAAGGCCGGCGGGACGAGGTCGTCGATGTCGCCGGGAAGATCGTGCGGGATCTGGCGGGGCGGGAGATTCCGTACGGCGATACGCAGGTCCCCGGTGAGGAGGAGCTCGCGCAGGCGCTGCTCGGGCTCACCCGGGAGTACGACGCCCAGCGCGGCGGATTCGGCGGGGCGCCCAAGTTCCCGCCGTCCATGGTGATCGAGTTCCTGCTGCGGCACCACGCCCGGACCGGCTCCGAGGGCGCGTTGCAGATGGCCGCCGACACAGGTGAGCGGATGGCTCGCGGGGGGATCTACGACCAGCTCGGCGGTGGGTTCTCGCGGTACTCCGTCGATCGCGAGTGGGTGGTGCCCCACTTCGAGAAGATGCTCTACGACAATGCACTGCTGTGCCGCGTGTACGCCCACCTGTGGCGGGCCACCGGCTCCGCCTTCGCCCGACGCGTCGCCCTGGAGACCGCCGACTTCATGGTCGGCGAACTCCGCACGAACGAGGGCGGGTTCGCCTCCGCGCTGGACGCCGACAGCGACGACGGGACCGGGAAGCATGTGGAGGGCGCGTACTACGTGTGGACACCCCGGCAGCTCACCGAGGTCCTCGGCGACGCGGACGCCCAACTCGCCGCCTCCTGCTTCGGCGTGACGGACGAAGGCACCTTCGAAGAGGGCGCCTCGGTTCTGCAGCTGCCCCAGCAGGACGACGTGTTCGACGCCGAGCGGATCGGGTCCATCAAGGACCGGCTCCGCGAGGCCCGCGCGCGGCGCCCCGCTCCCGGCCGCGACGACAAGGTGGTCGCCGCCTGGAACGGCCTGGCCATCGCCGCCCTCGCGGAGACCGGTGCGTACTTCGACCGCCCCGACCTCGTCGAGGCCGCGCTCGGCGCCGCTGATCTCCTCGTACGCCTTCACCTGGACGATCACGCCCGGCTCACCCGTACGTCGAAGGACGGCCAGGCCGGTGCCAACGCGGGCGTGCTGGAGGACTACGCGGATGTGGCGGAGGGCTTCCTCGCCCTCGCCTCCGTGACCGGTGAAGGGGTCTGGCTCGAGTTCGCCGGGTTCCTGCTCGACCATGTGCTGACGCAGTTCGTCGACGAGGAGTCGGGTGCCCTGTTCGACACGGCCGCCGACGCGGAGAAGTTGATCCGCCGCCCTCAGGATCCGACCGACAACGCGACGCCCTCCGGCTGGAGTGCGGCCGCCGGTGCTCTGCTGAGCTATGCGGCCCAGACCGGCGCCGAGCCTCATCGCGCCGCAGCGGAACGGGCGTTGGGTGTCGTCAAGGCGCTCGGCCCACGCGCCCCGCGCTTCATCGGCTGGGGGCTCGCGGTCGCCGAGGCGCTGCTCGACGGACCGCGTGAGGTGGCCGTCGTCGGCCCCGAGGGTCACGCGGCCACGACGGAACTCCACCGCACCGCCCTCCTCGCCACCGCCCCCGGCGCGGTCGTCGCGGTGGGAGCGCCCGGCACCGACGAACTCCCGCTGCTGGCCGACCGTCCACTGGTCGAGGGTGAACCGGCCGCGTATGTCTGCCGTAACTTCACATGTGACGCTCCGACCACCGACGTCGAGCGGCTCAAGGAGGCGCTCAGCGGCTGAAAACAGCCTCTGAGCGGCCGAAACTCGGTCCCGCGGCGGTCAAATTACGCATGTGTACGGACACTTCCCACTACTAGGCCGACCGTTCCGAAACAAGCTATTTATCAGGAGAGCACCCGGACTTCACAGTTTCCCCATAGTCTCTGCACCGACGCGACAGGAGTGACTCGCTGTCGCGCAGGGGGTTTTGGGGATCCTGGGGGGATTCTGTGCTCACGTCTGTCTTCATTGCTGCCGTTTCCCTGGCACTTTTCTGGATGGCGGCCTTCACACTGTGGTGGCAGATGCACGCCTGGCGTACGCCCGAGGTGCTGGCTTCCACCCGATTCAGCAGACCGGACGGCGGCGAGGGGCTGTCCTTCTCGCTGCTGCTGCCCGCACGGCACGAACAAGCTGTGCTGGACCACACCATCCAGCGCCTGCTGGAGTCGACCCACGACGACTTCGAGATCATCGTGATCGTCGGTCACGACGACCCGGAGACCACCGAGGTGGCCCGGAGAGCCGAGGCGTGTGATCCACGCGTCCGCGTCGTCGTCGACACCCACGAGAAGAAGAACAAGCCGAAGGCCATGAACACGGCGTTGCCGCACTGCCGCGGCGACGTCGTCGGAGTCTTCGACGCCGAGGACCAGGTCCACCCGGAGCTGCTCGCACACGTCGACCACGCCTTCCGCTCCACCGGCGCGGACGTCGTCCAGGGCGGTGTCCAGCTGATCAACTTCCACTCCAGCTGGTACAGCCTGCGCAACTGCCTGGAGTACTTCTTCTGGTTCCGCTCCCGTCTGCACCTGCACGCGCAGAAGGGGTTCATACCCCTGGGCGGCAACACCGTCTTCGTACGCACCGACGTGCTGCGCGCAGCCGACGGCTGGGACCCCAACTGCCTTGCCGAGGACTGCGACCTGGGCGTCCGGCTGTCCAGCAAGGGCAAGCGGGTCGTCGTCGCGTACGACTCCGACATGGTGACCCGGGAGGAGACCCCCGGCACCCTGATGTCGCTGCTCAAGCAGCGCACCCGGTGGAACCAGGGCTTCCTGCAGGTCTACCGCAAGAAGGACTGGAAGCAGCTGCCGGGCTTCGGGCAGCGGCTGCTGGCCCGCTACACACTGATGACGCCGTTCCTGCAGGCCGTCTCCGGCGTGATCATCCCGCTGAACGTGGCCATCGCGCTCTTCCTCGACGTACCGGTCGGTATCGCCTTCTTCACCTTCCTGCCGGCCGTCACCGCGCTCGTCACCTTTGTCTTCGAGGTCGTCGGACTGCACGACTTCGGCAAGCAGTACGGGCTCCGTGTCCGGCTCGTCCACTATCTCAAGCTCATCGTCGGCGGCCCCTTCTACCAGGTGCTCCTCGCCGGGGCCGCCATCCGCGCCGTGTGGCGCGAGCAACGGGGCCGGAACGACTGGGAGTTGACCAGTCATGTCGGCGCGCATCTCACTGAAGTGACCCGAGAGGACGTTCCTGCGTGACCTCCACCCTTCCCGCGGTGACCACTGAGAAGGTCCCCGCGCAGAGAACTCCTGTCCCTGCGACCCGTTCGACCCCTCGAACACCCCCCTCGCGTCTGCGCACTCCGCGCTCCGACCTCGTCCTGTGCGCCGTGCTCCTGGTGGCGGTCATCACCGTGCAGGGCTGGAACATCGCCGACTATCCGACGCTCAGCGACGACGAGGGCACCTACCTCGCCCAGGCCTGGGCCGTGCAGCAGGGCGAGGGGCTGGCCCACTACACGTACTGGTACGACCACCCGCCGCTCGGCTGGATGCAGATAGCCGTGCTCACCTGGATACCCGCGCTGATCAGTCCCGAGTCGATGACGGTCGGCTCGATGAGGGTCGCGATGCTGCTGGTCAGCGCCGTCAGCGCGGTCCTCGTGTACGTCCTGGCCCGCCGCCTGTCGCTGCCGAGCTGGGCAGCCGGGCTCGCGATGGTGTTCTTCGGGCTCTCGCCGCTGTCGGTGGTCCTGCAGCGCGAGATCTTCCTCGACAACATCGCGGTGATGTGGACGCTGCTGGCGTTCTGCCTCGCCGCCTCGCCGAGCCGGCATCTCTGGCACCACTTCGGGGCGGGCATCGCCGCCGCGGCCGGCGTCCTCACCAAGGAGACGATGCTCGTCGTCCTGCCCGCCCTGTTCGTCACCATGTGGCGGCACAGCCACCGCGACACCCGTAAGTTCGCGCTCACCGGCGCCGTCACGGCCTGCTCGCTGATCGGCCTGTCGTACCCCCTGTTCGCCCTGCTCAAGGGCGAGTTCTTCCCGGGCGCCGGCCATGTCTCCCTCTGGGACGGTCTCAAGTACCAGATGACAAGGCCCGGTTCGGGCTTCATCCTCGATGGGGGGTCCGGCTCGTACGGAGTACTCCACTCCTGGCTCTACTACGACCGCGTGCTGCCCCTCGGGGGCCTCGCCGGTGCGCTACTGCTCCTGGTCACCTGGCGCTGGTCGGTGACCGCGCGGGCACTGGCCGGACCCGCCCTGACCGTGGCCATCCTCGCCGTGGTCGCGCTGCGCCCGAACGGCTATCTGCCCGCCATGTACATCATCCAGGCCCTGCCGTTCCTCGCGCTGGTCCTCGCCGGAGGTGCGGCGAGCGTCGCGCACGCGGTGCTGCGCCGGCGGCGGCACGGCGGCGAGAAGGAGTACGTCACGAGGGCGCGATACGCGGTCGCGGCCCTGCTCGTCGCGGCCTCGGCGGCGTATGTCGCGCCGCGCTGGTACGACGGCGCCCGCACCGCCGTCACCACCGACGCCAACGCGCCCTACCAGGCCGCGGCCACATGGCTGGCCACCGAGGTCGACCGCCCCGAGGACGCCCGCGTTCTCGTCGACGACGCGCTCTGGCTCGACCTCGTGCACTCCGGCTACCGGCCCGGCCTCGGCGCCATCTGGTTCTACAAGGCGGACCTCGACCCCGCCGTGACGAAGACGATGCCGCGCGGCTGGCGCGACCTCGACTACGTCGTCGCCTCCCCGACGGTGCGCCGCGACGCGGTCGACCTGCCCAACGTCAAGGAGGCGATGGAGCATTCGACGCCGGTCGCCACCTTCGGCAAGGGCGCCGACCGGATCGAGATCCGGCAGATCAGGGGATCCACGGCAGACACCGACGGCACGGCAGACACCGACAGCACAGCAGACACCGACAGCACGGCAGGCACCGACAGCACGGGAAGCTCCGGAGGCGACCGATGAACTTCGAAAGCACGGTCCCCGAAGAACTCGGCGATCCGGCCCTACGTGCTGTCGACCTCCCCGAGCCCGCAGCCGTCACCATCGTCGTGCCGACCTTCAACGAGTCGGCGAACATACGGGAGTTGCTGTACCAGATCACGGAGTCGGTGCCCGCGCGGCTGCCCTGTGAGGTCATGTTCGTCGACGACTCCACCGACGACACCCCCGAGGTGATCCGGCAGGCCGCGCAGGACTGCCCGTTCCCGGTCACCGTGCTGCACCGCGACACCCCGGACGGCGGGCTCGGCGGGGCCGTCGTCGAGGGCATCAGGGCCGCGACCTGCGACTGGATCGTCGTCATGGACGGCGATCTGCAGCATCCGCCGTCCCTGGTGCCGGAGTTGGTGGCCGCCGGAGAGCGCACGCCCGCCGGGCTCGTCGTGGCCTCCCGCTACACCAAGGGCGGCAGCCGCGCGGGCCTCGCGGGCGGTTACCGCGTCGCCGTGTCGCGCGGCGCGACCTGGCTGACCAAGTCGCTGTTCCCGCGCCGGCTGCGCGGCATCAGCGATCCGATGAGCGGCTTCTTCGCGATCCGCCGCAGTGTGGTCACCGCGGACGCGCTGAAGCCGCTCGGCTACAAGATCCTGCTCGAAATGGCCGTCCGCGGGCGCCCGCGCGAAGTCACCGAGGTGCCCTTCGTCTTCCAGAACCGGTTCGCGGGCGAGTCCAAGTCGACCGCGCAGGAGGGGATGCGGTTCCTGCGCCACCTCGCCGGGCTGCGCACCGCGTCACCCATGGCGCGGATGGTGGTCTTCGGACTGATCGGCGCGACCGGGTTCCTGCCGAACCTCGCCGCGCTGTGGGCCCTGACATCCGCCGGGCTGCACTATCTGCCGGCCGAGATCATCGCCAACCAGTTCGGTGTCGCCTGGAACTTCTGGCTCATCGAGCACCTGTGCTTCCGGGACCGCCGGCAGCACCGGCACTGGTGGGACCGCGTCAGCCGGTTCGCGCTGCTGGCCAACGCCGACCTCGTGCTGCGCATCCCGCTCATCGCGCTGCTCGTGGGGCGGTTCGGGATGACCGCCTTCACCGCCACCGCCCTGGCGCTGGTCACGACGTTCGTACTGCGGTTCGTCGGGACAGAGGCGCTGGTCTATCTGCCACGGAAGGCACGTGCGTCACGTAAGTCAGGCCTGTCACCCGCGCCGCATGAGGCACATACGCATGAGGGACACAAGCCTCATGAGTCACATATGCCGCAGGAGGCTCGTACGCCGCATGAGGTGCGGGCGACACGGGACGCACATCCCGGCCGTGGCCAGCTCAGCAGGAGCCGTAGAGCAAGGAGAACCGTGTGAAACCGAGACGGAGAACAACCCTGCTGGCCGTGGGAGCTCTCACCGCCGGCCTGCTGCTCGCCGCACCCCAGTCCGCCTCCGCCGCCAACCTCGTGAAGAACCCCGGCTTCGAGACGGCCGGTACGGACGACATGCCCTACTGCTGGAAGAAGTCCGGCTGGGGCGACAACGACTTCACCTTCTCCACCGTCGCCGACGCCCACTCCGGCTCCAAGGCCATGAAGGTCGAGCTGACCCGCCGCGTCGACGGCGACCGCAAGGCGCTGATCACCGAGTCCGCCGAGTGCGCGCCGCCGGTCACGGCGGGCAAGCAGTACGACCTCGCGCTCTGGTACAAGTCGACGACCCCGGACACCTCGCTCACCCTCTTCCGGCACGACACGACCGCGGGCTGGCAGTACTGGACCGACCTCAAGACGCTGCCGATCAGCGGGAGCTGGGCCCGGGCCGAGGTCCGCACCCCCGAGGTGCCCGCTGGCACGGACCGCATCAGCTGGGGCGTCTCCGTCTACGGCACCGGCTCCGTCACGACCGACGACTACACGATGGACCAGGTCGCCGACCCGACACCCGACCCGGTGTGCACGGGCACGGCCGAGGAGTGCGCCAACGGCAGATGGGACGTGCTGCCCACGAAGAACCCCGTCCGCTCGATGCACTCCGTCGTCCTCAACAACGGCAAGGTGCTGCTGATCGCGGGCTCCGGCAACAGCGAGGAGTTGTTCAAGGCGGGCACGTTCACCTCGGCGGTCTACGACCCGTCGAAGGGGACGTACAAGCAGATCCCCACGCCCAAGGACATGTTCTGCGCGGGACATGTGCAACTGCAGGACGGGCGTGTGCTCGTGATGAGCGGCAACAAGGGCTATCCGTCCGCGGACGGCAGGGTCGGCTACCAGGGCTACAAGGACTCGTACATCTTCGACCCGGTCACCGAGACGTACAGCAAGACCAACGACATGAACGACGGCCACTGGTACCCGTCGGCGACGGTCCTCGGCAACGGTGACGTGATCTCCTTCGGCGGCCTGAAGGAGGACTCGACGGGTTCGGTGACAGCCGAGCGGTGGTCCGACGCGCAGCAGAAGTGGCTGCCGCTGTGGCAGGTCAACCAGACCTGGTCGTACTGGGGCCTGTACCCGTCGATGATCCTGATGCAGGACGGCCGCCTCTTCTACTCGGGCAGCCACGTCTTCGGCAACAACATCCCGGGCACGGGCTCGGCGATCTACGACTACGACGCGAACACGACCACACAGGTCCCCGGCCTCCAGAACAAGGACGAACGCGACCAGTCGGCGAGCGTGCTGCTGCCGCCCGCCCAAGACCAGAAGGTCCTGACGATCGGCGGCGGCAACATCGAGTCGAACCCGGACGGGAACCGGCTGACGGACATCATCGACCTGAAGGCGACCAGTCCCTCGTACGTCGCCGGGCCGCCGCTCCCGCAGGGCACGGTCGACCTGGGCAACGGCCGGGTGGCCGAGACGGGCAACCAGGGCAAGATGTACGTCTCCGCCGTGCTGCTGCCGGACGGGAAGGTGCTGGAGACGGGCGGCGCCCTGCACAACCGCGCCAACCCGGTCTTCGAGTCGTCGATCTTCGACCCGGCGACGGAGACCTTCGACCCGGTGGCCGCCGACCCGGAGGCGCGCGGCTACCACTCGTCCGCGTTCCTGCTCCCCGACGGCCGCGTGATGGCGACCGGCGACAACCCGGGCAACGGCTCCTGGAACCACAACGTGTCCATCTACACGCCGCCGTACCTGCTCAAGGGCGCCCGCCCGAAGATCACGTCGGTGATCGACAAGGAGTGGACGTACGGGGACACGCAGCGGATCACGGTCGACCGCCCCGTCGCGAAGGCGCAGCTGATCCGCCCCGCGGCCGTGACGCACTCCTCGGACCCGAACCAGCGGTTCGTGGACCTGCCGCTCTCGGTGGACGGCGACAACATCGACCTGAACGTGACGAGCAACCCGAACCTCGCCCCGCCCGGCTGGTACATGCTCTTCGCGGTCGACGCGAACGGCGTGCCGTCGGTCGCCGAGTGGGTGCACCTCCAGGGTCCGTCCGCACTGGCCGCCTCCGAGACCGCCTCGGCGCACGTCCACTCCTTCGCCGACTCGCTCGACGGAGCCGTCCAGCAGCCCGGCAAGAAGCGCACATCGGCGAAGGTGAGCCCGACGATCGCCGGCTGTGACCGGCACTACGGCACGGCCAACGTCTGCGTCCCGACGGCGTTCCCGGCCGAGGTGAAGCAGACGACCGCCGCCCGCTGCACCTGGCTGAAGGAGAACGACTACGGCCGTCTGAAGGTCAACGGCAAGGACGATCCGCTGCGCCTGGACCGCAACAAGGACGGCGTGGCGTGCGGGAAGGCGGACATACGCAGGCGCTAAGCGACCGGAGCTCTCGCTCCTGGGAGCCCTCTCGCGCCTAGGAGCCTCTCGCCCCAGGAGCCCTCCCGCTCCTAGGAGCCGAACTCCGTGAGGGCGCGTGCCACGATGGCCTGCAGGCGGTCGTGGTGCGCGCCCCGCCAGTACACGCGCCCGCACTCCTCGCACTGCGCGAAGACGTCGTACGAGCGCTGGGTACCGCCTTCGAGCCGGCCCGCGACCTCGTCCTTGGCGGCCTCCTTGAGCATGCCGTTGCAGGCCGTGCAGCGGGTCCAGGGCCGCAGCTCGGGCTCGAACCGGCCCAGTACGTCCCGGAGTTGGTCGTCGGGCTGCGTGCTGTAGACGAACGCGCCCGCCCACAGTTCGCGGCGGCGCAGCAGACCGCGGTCGCGGCTGAGCATCACCCGCCGCTCGGCCGCCGACCGCGCGGCGAGGGCCGGGTCGCCGATGTCCGTGGACTCGTACGCGGCGTCCACGCCCAGCAGGCGCAGCCGGCGGGCGAGCGTGCCGAGGTGGACGTCGAGGAGGAAGCGCAGCGGCGCGCCCGGCACCCGCTGCGGGCGCTCGACGGCCCGTACCCGGACGGTCTGTCCCGCCGCCGGGACGTGCGACGCGGGCACCTCACGGCCGTCCACGACGAGCCCGCCGACCTCCGTGAGCGGCACGCCCAGCGACTCCACGACATGGCCGAGCGTGGAGACGCCGTCGGTGACGACCTTCGTCGCCTTCGCGCGTCGCCCCTGCGGGACGAACAGCGCCGGCTCGCGGTCGAACTCGACGAGGATCTCTGGACCGTTCACCAAGTCAGGATGTCATGCGGGCTGTTCAGGAGCCCGCGGGTTTTCCCGGCGTGAGGCCGTGCTCCACCACGTCGAGGGTGCGCTCGACGAGGTCCGCGAGGTTGTCCCGGTGGTCGTTCTCGGCCCAGTGGATGGACGCCTCCATCATCGCGCCGACGACGCCCATGCAGTACGCGCGGACCTCGAGGTCATCGGGAGCGCGCCCGGTGCGTTCCGCCACGATCCCGCACATCATCCGGCCCGTGACGGACATGCTCTCCCTCGCGCGGGAGCGGACCGCGGGCACCTCGGCCATCAGCCGCGAGCGCAGCCTCTGCTCCTCGGGGGACTCGAACTCGCCCGACATGGCCTGCTCGACGGCGTCGCGGATCACGTGCCGCAGCGATATCGTCAGCGGCTCGTCCGCGGGCCGCGCCCGCAGCGCGGCCTCCATCAGCGGGTCGTACTCGTCCGTGAGGACGATGTCCTCCTTGGTCGGGAAGTACCGGAACACGGTGGAGGGGGAGACCTCGGCCGCCTCCGCGATCTGCTCGATGGTCGTCGCGTCGTACCCCTGCTCCATGATCAGCCGGTAGGTCGCCCTGCGGATCGCGGCCCGGGTCTTGATCTTCTTCCGCTCGCGAAGCCCCAGGTGAGCCGTGGCAGCGGAGGTCGAGCTGTGTGCGATGGCGGCCATGGTGGTCATTGTCGGCCATCAGCGGGGACGAGGCCATGCAGCCTCATCAAAAGTGGCAGTAGCTATCAAAAGATCGCTACTGCCACTTCTGGTGCACCGCGCTCGCGGTCGCCCGGGCTAGTAGGCCACGAGCGAGATGCACACGTAGTGCGCGATGAACGCCGCGAGCGTGAAGGAGTGGAAGACCTCGTGGAAGCCGAACCATCGCGGTGAGGGGTTGGGGCGCTTGATCCCGTAGATCACGCCGCCCGCGCTGTAGAGGAGGCCGCCCACGATCACGAGCACGAGGACGGCGATGCCGCCCGCCCGCATGAAATCGGGCAGGAAGAAGACGGCCGCCCAGCCCATCGCGATGTAGCAGGGCGTGTAGAGCCAGCGCGGGGCGCCGATCCAGAAGACCCGGAAGGCTATGCCCGCGCCCGCCGCGACCCAGATGCCCCACAGCAGCCACTGCCGCTTGGCCTCCGGGAGGAGCAGCATCGTCAGCGGCGTGTACGTGCCCGCGATGATCAGGAAGATGTTCGCGTGGTCGAGTCTGCGCAGTACTCCGTCCATGCGCGGACTCCAGTCGCCCCGGTGGTAGAGCGCGCTGACGCCGAAGAGAAGGCAGGCCGTGAGGACGTAGATCCCGCAGGCGATGCGGCCGCGGGGTGAGTCGGCGAGCGCGGTCAGGACGATTCCGGAGACGAGTACGGCCGGGAACATGCCGGCATGCAGCCAGCCGCGGAGTTTGGGCTTGACCGGGTGCGGCAGGGAGAGCGCGGAGGAGACGCGGTCGGCGACCGGCGGGTCCTTGGGCGCGTCGGAGGCGGACGCAGTCATGCGGGGCATCGTACCTACGGAACCGTAAGTTACGTGTCAGTACGACCGTATGAATGCCGCCAAGTGGCCAGGGTCTCACGGGTGATGGGTGGACGGGAACGCCCTGTGCGTGAGAAATGGCCGAGAGTGAGTGGTGATGGTCACGCCGCTCAGTTGTGAGGCGCTCTGGACATATGCGCGAACCCGTCGGATGATCAAATGAGTGCCGTTGGCACCGGATGAGCGCCAAGTGATCGATGCGCAAAGCGTCCGGGTCACAGCCCCCACGGGGCGATCAATACAAAATCCCTCATCTAGGAGCAATCGTGGCGCCTGACATCGCGGCTCCCTCCGCTGTTCCCACCAAACATCAGGACCTGGTCTCGTGGGTCAACGAGATCGCAGCACTGACGCAACCGGACAGCGTGGTCTGGTGTGACGGCTCAGAGGCCGAATACGAGCGCCTGAGCGAGGAGCTCGTCCGCAAGGGCACCTTCAGGAAGCTCGACCCGATCAAGCGCCCCAACTCGTACTACGCGGCATCCGACCCGACCGATGTCGCCCGGGTCGAGGACCGCACCTTCATCTGCTCCGAGAAGGAAGAGGACGCGGGCCCCACGAACCACTGGAAGGACCCCGCCGAGATGCGGGAGATCTTCGCCGGTGAGCAGGGCGTCTTCCGCGGCTCGATGCGCGGCCGGACCATGTACGTCGTGCCGTTCTGCATGGGCCCCCTCGGCTCGGAGCTGTCGGCGATCGGCGTCGAGATAACCGACTCCGCGTACGTCGCCGTGTCCATGCGCACGATGACGCGGATGGGCCAGGCGGTCCTGGACGAGCTCGGCACCGACGGCTTCTTCGTGAAGGCCGTCCACTCGCTGGGCGCCCCGCTCGCCGAGGGCGAGGCCGACGTCCCGTGGCCCTGCAACTCCACCAAGTACATCTCGCACTTCCCCGAGTCCCGCGAGATCTGGTCGTACGGCTCCGGCTACGGCGGAAACGCGCTGCTCGGCAAGAAGTGCTACGCCCTGCGCATCGCGTCCGTGATGGCGCGCGACGAGGGCTGGCTGGCCGAGCACATGCTGGTCCTCAAGCTGACGCCGCCGCAGGGAGAGTCGAAGTACGTCGCCGCCGCCTTCCCGAGCGCCTGCGGCAAGACGAACCTCGCCATGCTGGAGCCCACGGTTCGTGGCTGGACGGTCGAGACGATCGGTGACGACATCGCGTGGATGCGGTTCGGCGAGGACGGCCGGCTGTACGCGATCAACCCCGAGGCCGGCTTCTTCGGCGTCGCGCCCGGCACCGGTGAGCACACCAACGCCAACGCGATGAAGACGCTGTGGGGCAACTCCGTCTTCACGAACGTCGCGCTCACCGACGACAACGACATCTGGTGGGAGGGCATGACCGAGGAGACGCCCGCCCACCTCACCGACTGGAAGGGCAACGACTGGACGCCGGAGTCCGGGACCCCGGCCGCCCACCCGAACGCCCGCTTCACCGTCCCGGCGTCCCAGTGCCCGATCATCGCGCCCGAGTGGGAGGACCCGAGGGGCGTGCCGATCTCGGCGATCCTCTTCGGCGGCCGCCGGGCCACGGCCGTCCCGCTGGTGACGGAGTCCTTCGACTGGAACCACGGCGTCTTCCTCGGCGCGAACGTCGCTTCGGAGAAGACCGCCGCGGCCGAGGGCAAGGTCGGCGAACTGCGTCGCGACCCCTTCGCCATGCTGCCGTTCTGCGGCTACAACATGGGCGACTACATGGGCCACTGGATCGATGTCGCCAAGGACAAGGACCAGGCCAAGCTCCCGAAGATCTACTACGTGAACTGGTTCCGCAAGAACGACGCGGGCAAGTTCGTGTGGCCGGGCTTCGGCGAGAACAGCCGTGTCCTGAAGTGGATCGTGGACCGGCTGGACGGAAAGGCGGAGGGCGTCGAGACGCCGATCGGCATCCTGCCGACCAAGGACGCGCTCGACACCGAGGGTCTCGACCTCTCCGAGCCCGAGCTGGACTTCCTGCTCACCGTCGACAAGGAGGTGTGGCGCGAGGAGGCCGCGCTCGTGCCCGAGCACCTCAACACGTTCGGTGACCACACGCCCACGGAGCTGTGGGACGAGTACCGCGCCCTGGTCAAGCGCCTGGACTGACGGCCGGGACGGCCGCCCGCGAGGGTGGTGTCGGCGAACCTCATGACAGGGCCGGGGCCCCGCACAACGGTGTGCGGGGCCCCGGCCCTGTCAGCTGTTCTGTCCGTGCCTCATGCCCGAATCCGGCGGTCCCGCCCTTCCCGGACTTCGGCGGCGCGCTCACCCACAGCCCCGCCCCGGCCAGGCCCTGAGGCGGGGTCCCTTTCCGAGGGGTTGTTTCGCCCCCGCCGCCCCTACCCTCCCCCAGCTACCGCTGGGAGGTGCCCCCAGAGGGGCTGACATACCCAGCCCGTCCGGCGTTTGAGGACGAGGCCGTTCAGGCCGACGGGGGTCTGGGGGCGGAGCCCCCAGGTACGGGATGGGACGGGTAAGGGCGGCGGGGGCGAAGAAACCGGGCATGACCAGGGGCGTCGCCATCGACTGGTCAAAGCGAACGCAGTGCTGTGGCGCCCGGTCCGCGTGACGCTGCGGGTGCGCGCGGACCGGGGCCGATCGGGGGAGCCCGGAGGCCTCAGTGGGACGTGAGGGCCTGGGGCTCGGCGGCAGCCGCGTGGGCGTCCATGCGTTCGGCGGAGAGGATCGCGGCCGCGGTGTCCGCGCGGGACGCCGCCACGACGAGGGCGCGTCCGGCGAGAGTGTGTGCGCGCTGGTGGAGAGCCGCGACGCGCGGCTCGTCGTCGGCGGCCCCCGACGCATGGACCGGCGGACGTCCACCCCGAAGCCGGGCCACCTGCTCGGCCAGCCGCTCCGCGGCGACCTCGAGGTCGGCGGACGGCGCGAGGCCGCGCAGTTCGTCCGTCACCGTGAGCAGCGCCGCGAGATGACCGGCGAGCTGGATGTCCAGCTCTTCCTCGCGCGACCGGTGGGGAAAGTCGGCGGTGCCGGCCATCGTGTGGACCGACTTGGCACGGATCGGTTCGTACATGGGGACGGCCTCCTGTGCTCTGACAGGAAGCCATCCTAGCTTGGATTTCGTCTAAAGTTGAGCCGGTTCGCAGAAGTGACCCCATTGGCCACACAAAGTGATGGCCCGAGCGGGGACGGAGAGGCCGAGCGGCGGCGTCACGGCTGGCTGTATCCGTCCAGGAAGTTCCCTATGCGCGTCACCGCGTCCGTCAGATCCCTTGCCGTGGGCAGCGTGACCACCCGGAAGTGATCGGGCTCGGGCCAGTTGAACCCCGATCCCTGCACCACCATGATCTTCTCGGCCCGCAGGAGGTCCAGCACCATCTGCCGGTCGTCCTTCACCTTGAAGACCTTCGGGTCGAGCCGCGGGAAGAGATAGAGCGCTCCCTTCGGCTTCACACACGTCACACCCGGGATCTGCGTGAGCAACTGGTGCGCCACGTCCCGCTGCTCGCGCAGTCGGCCGCCGGGCAGTACGAGATCGTTGATCGTCTGGCGGCCACTCAGCGCCGCCACCACACCGTGCTGACCGGGCATGTTCGCGCACAGCCGCATGTTCGCCAGGATCGTCAGTCCCTCGATGTACGAGTCGGCGTGCGCCCGCGGCCCGGAGATCGCCATCCAGCCCACCCGGTAGCCGGCAACGCGGTACGCCTTGGACATCCCGTTGAAGGTGAGCGTGAGCAGATCCGGGGCGATCTTGGCGGTCGCGGTGTGCGTGGCGTCGTCGTACAGGATCTTGTCGTAGATCTCGTCGGAGCAGACGAGCAGGTTGTGGCGGCGCGCGATGTCCGTCAGGCCCCGCAGCATCGCCTCGTCGTACACCGCGCCCGTCGGGTTGTTCGGGTTGATGATGACGAGCGCCTTGGTGCGGTCGGTGACTTTCCGCTCGACGTCGGCGAGGTCGGGCATCCAGTCGGACTGCTCGTCGCAGCGGTAGTGGACGGCCGTACCGCCGGAGAGGGAGACGGCCGCGGTCCACAGGGGGTAGTCGGGCGCCGGTACGAGGACCTCGTCACCGTCGTCCAGCAGGCCCTGCATGGCCATCACGATCAGCTCGGAGACGCCGTTGCCGATGAAGACGTGCTCGACGTCCGTCTCGATGCCGAGCGTCTGGTTGTGCATGACGACGGCCCGGCGCGCCGCGAGCAGGCCCTTCGCGTCCCCGTACCCGTGCGCGGACGAGACGTTGCGGAGGACGTCCTCCAGGATCTCGGGCGGGCACTCGAACCCGAACGCCGCGGGGTTTCCGGTATTCAGCTTGAGAATGCGATGCCCTGCTGCCTCAAGCCGCATCGCCTCCTCGAGCACCGGGCCCCGGATCTCGTAACAGACGTTGGCGAGCTTGGTCGACTGGATCACCTGCATGTCCGCGAGCTTACGGCCGCGTAACGCTTCATGGGGCGTGTTCTCCACCACGTGAGACGTGGTGCTTTGGGTGGCTTTGACTCTCGACTGCACCACAGGCCCCTTCTTTCTCTACAATGCCGCGCCATGTCCCGGACCCTCAGTGCGGCAGCGGCGCCTCCCACGCTAATGCCACGAAGAACCCAAAGGGCGTGTACGACGTGAATGGCGCATACCGGGAGAACGGTGAAGGCCGCGACACGCCGCGTGTGTACCACCCGTACGGCGACACGGCTCCGCCGTACGACGAGTACGCGGACCCGGCGGCGGCGCACGGCTGGCAGAACGCGTACGACGACACGGTCCGCATCGAGTTCGGGGAGGACCCGGCCGCTGCGGGGCCCTACCCGAAGCCGGCGGCTGCGGGTCTCCCCGACGAGGAGGGGCGTCACGAGCGGCTGATGCGCCGCCGCCGCGTCCGGCTGCGGAGGCGCGGAGCCGTGGCGGCCGGTGTGGCCTGCGTCGGGCTCTGCGTCGTCGTGATCACCGGCCTCTTCGGGTCCGAGAGCTCCGGCGACGGGGACCGGAAGAACGCGCCGGACGCCCAGCAATCCTCCTCCGCCACGGACCGGCCCGACTCGACCGCCTCGGCGTCCGGCGACCCGTCCGGAGCGTCGCGCGAGGCAGCGTCCGGGGCGCCGGCCCGGGCCTCGGCGAGCCCGTCGCCGAGCACCTCCCGCACCGATGGGTCCGGCGGGTCCGAGGACGACTCCGGCAAACCCGCGAAGGACACGCCGTCGCCCACGGCCACCACCACGAGCGAACCCGGCAGGGGAAACGGCAATCCCGGTCGGGGCCAGGGGGCCACCAAAGGCCCCAAGTAGCGAGCCGTGTCCGGAAGTACGGCGGAAGTACGGCGGAAGTACGGCGGAAGTACGGCGCAAAACTTGCTCAAATCAGCGGCTTGATTCAACTCCTTGCTCACCAGTCACTCGCACCCCAGAATGCGCATGACAAAAACGGGAAGCGGCCGGGAAACCCCCGGTCGCTCAACACGTAAAAGGGGACCCCACATGAAGCCCCGCGCAAAGAAGCCGCTCTTCGCCGTACTCGGAGCCCTGGTGATCACCGGAGCGGGCATGGCGCCCGCGGTGGCCGCCGGCACGGGTGAGGCCGCGGCGCCCGTCCTGCAGGCAGAGGTCAAGACATCCGCCGGACAGGCGGAGACCAGAGTGCCTGCCACACAGAAGGAGGCCGAGGCGCCCGCCGTCCGGGCGGTCGACTTCGCCGGCACCGTCGCGCTCAGCAACTGTTCCGGATCCGTCGTGCGCATGCCGGGCTCGGAGGCGGACGACCCCGCCCTCGTGCTCTCCAACGGCCACTGCCTCGAGAGCGGCTTCCCGGAGCCGGGCGAGGTCATCGTCGACCAGCCCTCCAGCCGCACCTTCGGCCTGCTCAACTCCGCCGGTACGCGCGTCGCCACGCTCAGGGCCAGCAAGATCGCGTACGCGACGATGACCGACACCGACATGTCGCTGTACCAGCTGACCAGCACGTACCAGCAGATCCAGAACTCCTACGGCATCAAGGCGCTGGAGCTCAACGCCGCCCGCCCGGCGGCCGGTACCGCCATCAAGGTCGTCTCCGGCTACTGGAAGCGGATCTACAGCTGCAGCGTCGACGGGTTCGCCTACCGCCTCAAGGAAGGCTCGTGGACCTGGAAGGACTCGGTCCGCTACACCTCCTCCTGCAACACCATCGGCGGCACCTCGGGTTCGCCCGTCATCGACAACGCCACCGGCAAGGTCGTCGCCGTCAACAACACCGGTAACGAGGACGGCGGTCGCTGCACCGACAACAACCCCTGCGAGGTCGACCAGAACGGCAACATCACCGTTCGAAGGGGCATCAACTACGCCCAGCAGACCTACCAGGTCGTCCCCTGCGTCGGGCTCGACAACAAGATCGACCTGAGCCGCTCGGGGTGCACTCTTCCCAAGCCGTAGTGCGGCTCCGGTAGTGGGCGGGTGGTCAGGCCGTGCGCCGGACCGCCCGCCCCGCCAGTACGTCCGTACGCCGCCCGTCCTCGACGGCGAAACGACCGTCGACGAGGACGTGCGGGATGCCGGCCGGGAGCGTGCGCGGGGTCTCGAAGGTCGAGCCGGCGGCGACCGTGGCCGGGTCGAAGAGGACCAGGTCGGCGCGGTGGCCCTCGCGGACCAGGCCGCGGTCGGGCAGGCGGAGCCGCGCGGCCGGGCGTGAGGTGAGATGCGCGACGCATTCCTCGAGGCTCAGGACGCCCAACTCCCTCACGTACCGGCCGAGATACTGGGGGAACGTCCCGTACGCGCGCGGATGCGGCTTGTCGCCCTGGAGGATGCCGTCGGAGCCGCCGGTGTGCACGCGGTGGCGCATGATCTGCTGGACGTTCTCCTCGTGGCCCACGTGCTGGAGGATCGTGGAGCCGAGGCTGTCGTCGAGGAGGAGACGGCGGGCGGTCGTCCACGGGGCCTCGCCGCGCTCGTCGGCCGACCGCTGGACCGTCCGCCCGACATAGGACGCGAGGGCCGGGTCGCTCACGCCCGAGATCTCGATCGTGTCCCACTCGATGGGAACGCCGTGGCAGCCGTCCGCGCCCACGACCTCCATGTGGTGGCGGATCCGCTCGGCGGTGCCGTCGTCCTTCAGCCGGGCGAGGATCGCCTCCGGGCCGCCCTCGCTCGCCCAACTGGGCAGCATCGCCACGAGAGTCGTACACCCCGGGGTGTACGGATATGTGTCGAGGCTGATGTCGGCCCCGGAGGCGAGCGCGTCGTCGAGGAGCGCCAGCAGATCCGGTGCCTTCCCCTCGTTCACGCCGAAGTTCATGGTGGCGTGGGCGAGATGGAGAGGGCAGTTCGCGTTCCGCGTCAGCTCCACCATCTCCTCGTACGCCTCGAGCGCGCCCGCTCCGTACGAGCGGTGGTGCGGGCAGTAGTAGCCGCCGTGTTCCGCCACCACCCGGCACAGCTCGGTGAGTTCGGCGTCCTTGGCGTACATGCCGGGGGTGTACGTCAGCCCGGACGACATGCCCACGGCCCCCTCGCGCAGCCCGTCGGCCACCAACTGCCGCATGGTGTCCAGCTCTTGGGGCGTCGCCTCACGGTCGTCCCATCCGACGGCGAGCATCCGGACGGTGCCCTGGGGGATGAGGTACGCGGCGTTGACGGCGATGCCCTCGCCGTCGAAGCCGTGGTCGAGGCGGTCCAGGTACTCACCCACCGACCGCCAGGTGAAGTCGATGTCGTCGCCGTTGCCGTTCCAGCCGGTGATCGCACGGCGCACCTCGGCGAGCGTGCGGTCGTCGACGGGCGCGTACGACAGCCCGTCCTGGCCGATGACTTCGAGGGTCACCCCCTGCGCGACCTTCGCGCTGTGGTCCGGGTCCCGGAGCAGGGCGAGGTCGCTGTGGGCGTGCATGTCGATGAAACCGGGGGAGAGGACGAGGCCCTCGGCGTCGAAGACGCGGCGGGCGGTGGGCCGCTGGCAGCCGGCCGCCGCGGCCTCCTTGACGATCGCGGCGATACGGCCGCCCTGGATGGCCACGTCGGCCCGGTAGGAGGGTTCACCACTGCCGTCGACGACGTCCGCGTCACGGATGACGAGATCCACGGTGCCTCCTAGAAGAACGTACGCACGTAGTCCACGACGGTGCCGTCCTGCTCCACCACCGGGATCAGCTGCCACTTGTCGAACGACGTGCAGGGGTGGGAGAGGCCGAGGGCCAGCCAGTCGCCGACCTCCAGATCCGCCTCGGGGGTCGTACCGATCCACGCGTGCTGGTCGGAGAGGGACGTGACCGTGATGCCGTGCGCGGGATGCTCGGCGCCCGCACGGCGGACCACCTCGGCGACGGGCAGGTCCAGGTCGTACGCCGCGTCCCGCTTGCCCGCGTTGACGAAGGCCTGCTCCGGGGAGGGGCGGGAGACGACCTGGGCCCAGAGGCGGAAGGCGGGGTGGAGGGCGCCCTCTTCGGGGACGCGGTTGAACGGGGTCACCCGGCGGTAGTGGCCCACGTCGTGCGAGACGTACGCACCGGACCGCAGCAACTTCAGTACGGGCAGGGACAGTTCGGGGATCTCACCGAAGACGTCGGCCACCGCGTCGAACCAGGCGCTGCCGCCCGCGCTGACGACGATCTCGTCCAGCCCCTCGAAACGCCCCGCCCTGTCGAAGTCGGCGGCCAGCGCGGTCAGGCGGCGCAGCCACGCGTGCACCCGCTCCGGGTCCGCCTTCGGCACCTCGCCCTCGTACCCCGCCACGCCCACCAGCCGCAGTGTGTCCACGGCGGCCACCGCGTCCGCGACCACCGCGCACTCCGCCTCCGTCCGTACGCCGGTCCGGGCGCCCTCGCCCGCGGCCAGCTCGACGACGACGTCCACCGGGCGGGCCGATCCCTGCAACGCCGCGTCCATCAGCTCGACACCGCGCACCGAGTCGACGTAGCAGATGAGGCGGAAGGACGGGTCGGCGGCGAGTTGGGAGGCGATCCACTTCAGCGCGGCCGGGTCGACCAACTCGTTGGCCAGGAAGACGCGCTGGATGCCGAAGGCCCGTGCCACCCGCACCTGGTGCGGCACCGCCAGGGTGATCCCCCACGCGCCGTGCTCGATCTGGCGGTGGAAGAGCTGGGGCGCCATCGTGGTCTTCCCGTGCGGGGCGAAGACGAGGCCGTGGCGGGCGGCATACGTCTCCATGAGGCGGAGGTTGTGCTCCAGGTGCTCGGCGGAGAGGGCGAGTACGGGGGTGGTGAAGCCGTCGGTGAAGAGATTGCGGCGCCGGGCGGCCAGTTCGCCGACCGTCAGGCCCTCGGCGTCCGGCGGGAGGCCCCTGAAGCGGTGGTCGACGCGTTCCTCGGCGAGCCGGGCGAGGGCTTCGAGGGCATCGAGGGCTTCGGCTGGTCTGTCGACGGCCATGGAGCCTCCCTGATGAGGTGTGTTGCGATATTTGCAACGCTCATTGCGTATGTCGCTCACCGCTGTCTAACATCCCAGCCAACGCCGGGTCAACGGAGCCGCCGAGACCCGCGGAGCGACAAGGAGTCACAGTCATCGTTACCCCCGTCGGAGATGGCGTGGACGTTGTCACGCTAGGCGAGTCCATGGTCACCTTTCTGCCCTCCCGTCCGGGGCGCCTCGCCGACGTACCGTCCTTCGACCGGGGCATC
The DNA here is from genome assembly GCF_005786655.1 of Streptomyces montanus. Lineage (NCBI taxonomy): Bacteria > Bacillati > Actinomycetota > Actinomycetes > Kitasatosporales > Streptomycetaceae > Streptomyces > Streptomyces montanus. The sequence continues at coordinate 148,042 of NZ_VBZC01000016.1, read as the reverse complement.
GGCGGCGCGGAGTCCAATGTGGCGTGCGGGCTGGCTGCCGCCGGACATGCGGTGAAGTGGGTCAGCCGGATCGGCTCCGACGGCTTCGGGCAGCACCTGGTGGAGCGGATCGCCGCACTCGGCGTCGACACGAGTGCGGTCCAGGTGGACCCGGCCCGTCCCACCGGCATCTACTTCCGCACGGCGGGGGAGCGGGCGTTGACGCCAGGCGCGGGGGATCCCCACGGGCCGGACGTCATCGAGGGGGCCTACGGGGGTGCGGACGGGACCGCGGGTTCGGACGGAACCGCCCTCGCCGGCGGGGCCGCCCTCGGCGGCGGGGCTGCGGACGCCGGCGGGGCCGCGGATGCCGGCGGGGCTCCGCTCTCCGAGGTCGTCTACTACCGTGCCGGTTCCGCGGCCTCCGCCATGTCCCCGGCGAACATGCCGGGCGACGAGATCCGCTCCGGCCGCGTCCTCCACCTCTCCGGCATCACGGCCGCCCTCTCCGACGACTGCCTCGCCCTTCTGCGCGACCTCACGTCCCCCCGCCCCCGCCGCCCCCTCGTCTCCTTCGACGTCAACTACCGCGCCGATCTCTGGCGCGACCGGCCCGAGGCCGGCGCCACGCTCCTCGGCCTCGCCCGCCGCAGCGACCTCGTCTTCGTGGGCAGCGACGAGGCGGAGGCCGCCTGGGGCGTGACCGGCGGCCCCACCGCGATCCGGGCACTGCTTCCCGAGCCGCGCCTGCTGGTGGTCAAGGACGGGGGACAGGGGGGCACGGTGTTCGATGGCGGGAGCGGGAGCGAGGGCGATGGCGATGGCGAGGGCGAGTCCGTCACCCATGTCCCCGCCCTCCGTGTGGACGTGGTCGCCCACGTCGGGGCCGGGGACGCCTTCGCCGCCGGTTTCCTGTCCGCGACCCTGCGCGGGCTCCCCGTACGGGACCGCATCAGGCACGGGCATCTCATGGCGGCCGCCGCGCTCACCGTGCCCGGGGACCTCGCGGCGCCGCCCGCACGCGGGCACGCCGACCGGCTGGTCGCCCTGGACGACGACGCGTGGGGGACACTTCGACTCGGCCCCGGGTGGACGCGGGCCCCGGAGGAGGTACGCACCCCATGAGCCAGACCGTCGATCGCGCGCTGAGCATTCTGCCGCTGCTCGCCGAGGGCCCCGCCGACCTCGGCCAGGTCGCAGACCGGCTCGGTGTGCACAAGTCCACGGCGCTCCGGCTCCTGCGCACGCTCCACGAGCACGGCCTCGTCTACCGCCAGTCCGACCAGCGCTACCGCCTCGGCGCCCGCCTCTTCGCGCTCGCCCAGGAGGCGGTCGAGAACCTGGACATCAGGGAGATCGCCCACCCCCACCTCGTACGCCTCAACGAGGAGTGCGGGCACACCGTTCACCTCGCGGTGTACGAGGAGGGCGAGGTCCTCTACATCGACAAGGTCGAGAGCCGCTACCCGGTGCGCATGTACTCCCGGATCGGAAAGCCCGTCGCCATCACGGTCGCCGCGGTCGCCAAACTGCTCCTCGCCGATCTGCCCGAACCGGAGCGCCGCGCCCTCGCGGACAAGCTCGACTACCCCATGTACACGGCCCGTTCGATCCCCAACGCCCCCGCCTTCCTCAAGGAGCTGGCGGCGGTACGCGAACAGGGCTGGGCCACCGACCTCGGCGGCCACGAGGAGTCCATCAACTGCGTGGGCGCCCCGATCCGCGGCACCGACGGGCGCGTCGTCGCCGCCATGTCGGTCTCCGCACCGAACGTCGTCGTCACCGCCGACGAACTCCTCACGCTGCTCCCGCTGGTGCGCCGTACGGCCGAGGCCATCAGCCGCGAGTACTCCGGCACCGCACCCCACAAGGAAGCGAGCTCATGACGGACAAGATCGCCCTCACCCCGAAGACCCACACCACCCCGCCCGCCAAGTTCTCGCACGGCGTCAAGAAGGGGAACATCCTGCAGGTCGCCGGGCAGGTCGGTTTCCTGCCCGCCGTGGAGGGACAGCCGCCGACGCCCGCCGGGCCCACCCTGCGCGAGCAGACCCTCCAGACCCTCGCCAACGTGAAGTCGGTTCTCGAGGAGGGCGGCTCCGGCTGGGACGACGTGATGATGGTCCGCGTCTATCTCACGGACGTCGACCACTTCGCCGAGATGAACGGCATCTACAACCAGTACTTCGAGGAGCAGAACCTCACCGCTCCGCCCGCCGCCCGCACCACCGTCTACGTCGGCCTGCCCGCGGGCCTCCTCATCGAGATCGACGCGCTGGCCGTACTGGGCTGACGCCCCCTCAACTCCCGCACCCCGTACGTCATCACGGTGCGGCGCTCCCTCACATGGCGCCGCACCGCGATTCCTCCTGCCCGAAAGATCAATGCACTTAAGAAGAGGCCCCCCTCTATGTCATCCCCCCTCATAGCCATACCTCTCGCCGCGGAGACCCCGGAGCCCCCACCCCACACCGGCGGCCTGCTCACCCTCATCGACGGCACGGCCGGTCTGCTGACCATCGCGGCCCTCGGCATCGTGCTGCTGCTCGTGCTGATCATCAAGGTCAGACTTCAGCCGTTCGTCGCGCTGCTCGCGGTCTCCATAGCCGTCGGCCTCGCGGCCGGCCTCTCCGTCACCGAACTCTTCGGCACCGTCCAGAAGTCCGAAGCCGTGTCGCTCATCGAAGACGGGATGGGCGGCACCCTCGGACACGTGGCGATCATCATCGGCCTGGGCACCATGCTCGGCGCCGTGCTCGAAGTCTCCGGCGGCGCCGAGGTGCTCGCCTCCCGGCTGCTCGGCCTCTTCGGCGAGAAGCGCGCCCCGCTCGCCATGGGCCTGACCGGCCTGATCTTCGGCATCCCGGTCTTCTTCGACGTCGGCATCTTCGTGCTCGCGCCGATCGTGTACGCGGCGGCCAAGCGCGGCGGCAAGTCGATCGTGCTCTACTCCATGCCGCTGCTCGCCGGTCTCTCCATGACCCACGCCTTCCTGCCGCCGCACCCCGGTCCCGTCGCCGCCGCCGGACTGCTGAAGGTCGACCTCGGCTGGGTCATCCTGATGGGCGTCGTCTGCGGTATCCCCGCCGTGCTCGCCGCCTGGGCCTGGTCCGCGTGGATCGGGCGGCGGCTCTTCGTGCCCGTACCGCAGGACATGGTCGAGGCCGCAGACGAGGCGAAGGCCGCGCTCGCGGAGGAGCAGCGCAAGGACGGCGTGACGCCCCCGGAGAAGCCGGTTCCGCTCGGCATCGTCCTCGCGATCATCGGCACCCCGCTGCTGCTGATCCTGCTGGCGACGTTCTCGTCCATCGCCTTCGATCCCTCCACGGCCCGCAGTGTCATCGAGTTCTTCGGCCACCCCTTCGTCGCGCTCACCCTCGCGCTGCTGCTGGCGTACTACCTCCTCGGCATCCGCCGTGGCTGGTCCCGCAAGTCCCTGGAGACCGTGTCGACCGCCTCGCTCAAGCCGGTCGGCAACATCCTGCTGGTGGTCGGCGCGGGCGGTGTCTTCGGCGCCGTACTCAAGGGCAGCGGCGTCGCGCAGGCCCTCTCGGACACCTTCAACGACGTCGGGCTGCCCGTGGTCGTCCTGTCCTATCTGATCTCGCTGGTGCTGCGCGTGGCCCAGGGCTCGGCGACGGTCGCGATCGTGACGACGGCGGGCATCGTGGCGCCGCTGCTGTCGGAGGGCGACCACTCACAGGCCTTCGTCGCCCTGGTCATCATGGCGATCTCGGCCGGCTCCATTTTCGCCTCGCACGTCAACGACGGCGGCTTCTGGATCGTGGCCAAGTACTTCGGCCTCTCCGAGCGGGACACCCTCAAGACCTGGACGGTCCTGGAATCGGTGCTGTCCGTGGCCGGCTTCGTGGTGGCGGCGGTGTTGAGCGTCTTCGTATAGAGCGGCGACACCGCGCGCGACCGGTCCGGCCGCCCGACCCCCCGCGGCCGGGCGGCCGGACCTTTTCCGGCGCGCTACCTCGACGGCTCCGGGTAGCCGGGCGGAAGCCGCCACGCAGCACGTTGGTTCCCTTGCGGGGCGGGACGGCAGGACGGGGCGGTACGGCGGGACGGCGGGACGACAAAGGGGACAGACCCACTGACAGACGCACGGGGGAGTGGGGCCCGACTGTTCCAGGCACAGGATCGTCGACCATACTGCCCACCGTGGAGCAGCGCATAGGACCCAGCATCCAGCCCCTGCAAGGCGCGGCGGCCGACCCGGCATTCGTCCCCGGCATCACGGGCCCGCGCCCCGCCGAGCCGGAGGAGACGAAGCCGGACGGGACAGCGCCGGAGGACGCCGTCGACGAGGCCGCGGCCGCCGAAGAGGCTGTCGTGGAAGAGACCGTCTCCGGGGAAGAGCCCGCGGCGGACGCCGCCGAAGAGTCCGAGAAGGAGGCCGAGAAGCCCGAGGATTCCGAAGAGGACTCCGAGGAGGCCCCTGATGGCCCCGTCTTCGAGGCCTCCGACCGCCGTGCCTCGATCACGGCCGATCATCGCGGCGTACGACTGCGCCTGGACGACCAGGCGTGCGAGTTCCGCTGGGACGAGGTCGGGGCGATCGAGACGGAGTCCCCGCGCTTCGGCAAGCGCTTCACCATCACGGTGCACACCCCTGACCGCCGCTGGTACCCGATCGAGATCGAGGCGACGGCCAGGGCGTGCTTCACGGAGTGGGAGTCGCAGCTGGACGAGGTCCTGGACGCCTACTTCGAGGACGGCGAGGACGCCGCCGCCGACGCCGGGAAGGGCGCCGACGACGACTCCGAGTAAGGCGCGCTAGCTGCAGTACTGCGCTTCCTTGCCGATCGAGCGGTACATGCAGTCCGAGTTCTCCAGCAGCTGCAGCACCGCGTCCCGGTTGCGGGACGTCTCGCGCTCGATGACCTCGTCGGGCGGGTAGAAGCCGCCGCCGGAGCTGGACGACGGGTACATCTCGAAGGTGTAGCCGAAGATCTTCTGGCTGCCCCACAGATAGTCGTCGATCGAGCCGTCGGTGATGTACAGGTCGCTGGACTGCTCGGCGGTGTAGCCGTTGCTGGCGCCCATCTTCTTGCCGACGGTCGCGAAGGCGTTGCGGTCGTCGGCCGTCATGCCCGTCGTCGTGTCCGAGTAGGTGTAGCCGAAGGGCCACAGCACCAGCTCGCTGTACGTGTGGAAGTCGATGGCCGCCTTGATCTGCTGCTTGCCGCCGACGACCCGGCCGCGGACGAAGTCCGCGACGACCTTCACCTCGGGCGCGGACTCGGCAGCCGGGCCCCGGTAGGTCTCGGAGGACGTCGAACCCGAGGAACCGCCGCAGCAGCCCCAGCGGTAGTTCCAGTTGCGGTTGAGGTCCGTGCCGACGTTCGACGAACCGCTGTTGGGCTGGCGGTTCTTGCGCCACGAGCGGTAGGAGCCGGTCGCGATGTCGTACTCGCCGCCGTCCGGGTTGAGGTCCGGGACGATCCAGATCTCGCGGTTGTTCACCATGTTCGTGATCCGCGAGTCGGAGCCGTATCCGGCACCCAGCTCACGCATCAGGTAGAGCGCCATCTCGACGGTGAGGTGCTCGCGCGCGTGCTGATGGTGGGTGAACAGGACCTCGGGCTCGGACTCGTCGGTCCCGACGTTGTCGCTGATCTTGATGGCGACGATGTCGCGGCCCTGGTGCGATTTCCCGATCACCCGCTTGCTCATGATGTTCGGGTACGCGGAGAGCCGCTGGTTGATCTCCGTGTTCATCTCGGCGTAGTTGTGATAGCGCGCGTCGGCGGAGGGGAAGTCCAGGATGCTCGCGTCACGGCTGCTGGAACGGTCCGGGGCCGAGCCCAGCGGCGAGACCTCGTAGCCGAGCCCGCGAAGCTTCCGGACCTGGGACGCGCGGCCCGAGACGACGACGGTCTCCTCGTCGGCCTCGTCCACCGACACACCGGTCCGGGCGATGGCCGTACGGGTGGCGGCGGTGCTGTGGTCCAGCTGGATCTCGTACTGGCGGATCTCGTCGGCGTCGGACGCGGGTGACGCGCCGGGGGCGCCGCTCGCGGTGGTCGTGGCGGCGATCGGGGCCGCGAGGGCGAGGGCGAGGAGGGTGGCGAGGGCGGCGGTGCGTCGCACGCGTCTGCTGCCGCTTTTGCCGCCGCTGTCGGTTTCGTCGCCGCCTTTGCTGCGAAGTCGCATGAATTCTCCTAGGTTCTCCAGGAATTCCGGGATCTTCCGGAAGTGTGGGGATGGGAGCGGGGGGTGGTTCAGTGCGACGTGCCGGGGTCCGCCGTCCAAGTGATGGCGGACCCCTGTGTGCGGGTGTGGCGCTCATCGTGCTGGGTTGGCATGAGCGGGTCAAGGGTGAGTGATATGAGGCGGGCAGTGTACGCGGAGGCGTGCGCCTCTACGCGGATCCGGCCTTAAGGTGCACCCGCGCGTGTGACGGGCGGGTGCACGGGCGGCCCGTCAGCGGGGAGAGTGGCGGTTTGCGCAAGACGGGCAAGACGAGCAAGGCGAGCAAGACGAGCGAGATGGGCAAGACGAGCAGGACGAGCGAGGACCGGCTGATCGAGGCAAGCGTGAGCACCCAACAGGCCCACAACCAAAGGCCGTTCGACCATCGTATGGCCGTGTTCGGGTCGGACGGCGATTTCCTCGCGGCCGCGCTGCCCTTCATCGCCGAGGGGCTCACGGCGTCCGGCGAACCCCCGCCCGTGGCCATCGCCGACCCGATCCGGCTCGGCCTCCTGCGCGAGGCGCTCGGCCCGGACGCCAAGGCCGTCGGCTTCATACCCCACGCCGAGTGGTACACGGGCTCGGCGGCCAACGCCATCGCCCAGGGCGCCGGTTTCCTCGCCACGGAGGCGGGACCCGGCGGCCGTATCCACCTCCTGATGGAGCCTCAGTGGGCGGGCCGCGCAGGCAGTTCTGCGCGCGAGACCACGGAGTGGATCCGCTACGAGGCGCTCGCGAACCTGCTGTTCGCGCCGTTCGCGGTGACGGCCCTGTGCGCGTACGACACCCGTACCGCGGGCCACGCCATCGTCGACGTCGCGCGCCGCACCCACCCCGACACACCGGTGTACGAGGAACCGGCCCGGCTCGTCCGCGAGTTGGACACCGTTCCGCTGCCGCCGCCCCCGCCCGACGCCGAGCGCCTCATCGCCCCCGAGGCGAGCACCCTGAGCGAGCGGGCTCGGGCGAGGGCTCGCGGACTCGGGCCCGCCGACGCCGAGTTGTTCGCGACGGCGGTCGCCTCGGCGCTGTTCGCCGAGGCGGCGGCGTCCCCGCTCACCGAGGCCCTGTTGTGGGGCGAGGGCCTCGCGTGCGTCTGCGAGCTGCGCACCCCCGCCCGCATCGGCGACCCGCTCGCCGGTTTCGTCCCGCCCGCACCCGAGGTCGGGCCCTCCGGCCAGGGCCTGTGGCTGACCCGCCAGGTCTGCGCGTACGTGGACATCCGGGACCGGGAGGCGGGCGGTTCGCTGATCCGGATGCAGTACGCGCGTTAGCACAGAAGAAGCCCACGAAAGAGGCCACGCAGCGGTACGCGTACGACCAACTTCCTTCACGGCACGCCCTCTTGTGCCTTCGCGCTCTTTACGCTTTCTTGATCGGCATGGCTGTCAAGATCTCCCTGGCCGAGGCGTGCGGCCGCTGGCACCTGTCCACCGGCCGCACCCTCTTCGACGGCTGGGCGAGCCTGGGCCGCTGGACGACGTACTTCTTCGTCGTCTACGTCGTGATCTGGGGTTTCGTCTACGGCGCGGCGGCGATGTCGTCGTCCGGCCTGCCGCTCCAAGCCCTCTTTCCCGACGTCATGGACCTCAAGTGGTGGTCCGTCCTGACCGGCCTGGTGGGCCTGGTCTTCGTCTGGTTCAACAAATACGCCGTCTTCGAGAAGGTCATGACGGTGCTGGTGGGCGTGATGTTCGTGGTCACGGTCTACCTGGCGATCCGTGTCACTCCGAACATCGGCGAAGCCTTCGCGGGCCTGCTCCCCGTCCTGCCCGACGAGAAGGACTCGGTCCTCAACACCCTCGGCCTGATCGGCGGCGTGGGCGGCACCATCACCCTTGCCGCGTACGGCTATTGGGTCAACGCGAAGGGCTGGACGAACACCGGCTGGATGAAGGTGATGCGCCTCGACAACCGCGTCGCGTACGCCACCACCGGCATCTTCGTCATCGCGATGCTCTTCGTCGGCGCGGAGCTCCTCCACTCGGCGAACGTGGCCATCGCGAGTGGCGACAAGGGCCTCATCCAGCTCGGGGACATCCTGGCGGACGAATACGGCACGGCGACGTCGAAATTCTTCCTCGTCGGCTTCTTCGCCACGTCCTTCACCTCGCTGATCGGCGTCTGGCACGGCGTGAGCCTGATGTTCGCGGACTTCGTAGAGCGCTACCGTGCGCGCCGCGGGGCGACGGGCGAGCCGGTCGCGTCCGCCGAGGAAGTGGCGTCCGGCGCCCGCGAGAAGTCCTGGCCCTTCCGCGCCTACCTCCTCTGGCTGACCTTCCCCCCGATCGTCCTCCTCTTCCAGGGCCAGCCCTTCCGCCTGATCATCCTGTACGGCGTCCTGGGCGCGGCCTTCATGCCCTTCCTCGCCCTCACCCTCGTCTGGCTCCTCAACTCCTCGCGCACGCCAGCGGAATGGCGCAACGGCATCCTCAGCAACGTCATGCTGGTGATCGCGGGCCTGCTCTTCGTCGTCCTGTGCGTGAAGCAGGTCTGGGACCAGCCGTGGTCGGAGTTCTTCTGATCTCCTGCGGTCCGGGAGGAGGGGCCGGCCGGCCTGCCGACCGCGCCACCCGCGTCGAGGTGACGAGCACGTAATCTGCGATCGGCACATCACACTGATCGGCGCACATCGTCACGCGAGGGATGGACATGCAGCAGCCCGGACCCGGCTCCCAGTCGCCACAAGGCTTCGGCCCGCCTCCTCCGTCGTACGCCCCGCAGAACCCGTACGCCCAGCAGCCCCCGCACGCTCCCCAGAACCCGTACGCCCAGCAGGCCGCCCCGTACCCGCCCGTCCCCACCCCGCCGCAACCGCCTGCCCAGGGCCCGGACTTCCTCGCCGCCGACCGTCACAACGCCGTCGTCGTGGACGCCGAGGGTGTCTCGTTCGAGAACCACGGAATGAACGCCGAGTTCCCCTGGCCCGTGATCCGCAGCGTCCACTACAAGCCCGGCGCCACGGGCAGGGGCCTCATGGTGGCCGTGGTCCACGTCGACGGCAGCGTGTATGAGTGCGGAGTCGACGCGAAGCGCCGCGAGCGGCTGCAGGAGTGGTTCGGGCAGCTCTCCTCCGTGCTCGGGTATTACCGCCCGGCGGGTTAGGAGCGCCGTCACGCCGGTCGTCACTCAGCCGTCGGGTTTTCCTTGCGAAACTTCCAGCTCCAGAGCGCGCTGAGCCGGTGGTCGTGCTCGAAACCAGCACCGAGAGGCCCCACCCGCTCGATCGCCCCATCGACGCGCGGATCGTCGCGCAGGGCCAGGCCGTAGGCGGCCTCCAGGCGTACGAGTTGGTTGTCGTCGTCCAGCAACGCCGCCAAGGCATCGGCGACCGCGGGCGAACGGTCCCGGGAGCCGGCCAGTGCCGCCGCGGCCGCACCCCGCACGTCGGCATCCTGATCCTCGGTCAGGAGGAGCAGAGCCTGGGTGATCTCCGGGAGGAGCTCGTCGTCCCGCATGCCCACCGTGCACGCCCTGATCCGCACCTCGGGGTTCTGGTCACGCGTGAGGGTGAGCAACGCGGCCCTGGCGGCGGGAGAGAGGGGAACGTCTTCCGCGGAGAGGGCGTAGGGCACTTCGCGGCGTACCCGGGGGTCGGGATGGCCGGCGTAACGGAGGCCGATGTCCTCCTGGCCGGGATGCTCGTACTCGGTGAAGGCGTCGAGCACCTTCGCGAGCATGCCGCTGTCCGTTTCCTCGGCCGCCCAGGCGGCCAGGAGTTCGCTCGCCTTCTTCTCGTAGTGCGGGCCGTTGCCCAGCAGTCCCCGTATCCGCAGGTAATCCACCACGAACCGGCGGTGCGCCAAAGCAGGGTGGTGGCGATGGGCCACCACGGCCGACCAGGTCTCGAAGCTGCGACGCTCGCTGAGGATCCAGCAGCCCGCCCACCAGTCCACATGGTCCTCGTCATGCTGCCCGACAGCGCGGGCGATCAGTTCGTCGACGGGTGTCAGGACGCGGAAGGCCCACTCCAGAGAGGTCAGGATGGCGCCGTGCCCGGCCCGCGTGACGAGCCCGCCGAGCGAGACCTGATCGACCCAGTGGTACTCGTCGTCCTCGACCCGGACCGTCGCGGCGGGACCCGGCGCGCCTGTTCTGCGCCGCAACTCCTCGGCCGCGCCCGCTTCGTACCAGTTCCGAGCCAACGCGAGCAGCCGTTCTCGAGCGGCTTCCGGAAGCCGCAGCCGGGGCTCCTTGCCGAGCACGGCCGAGAAGACCGCCGGGGAGCCGCCGTCAATGGCACGCCACAGCGGCGTGGTCCCGTCCGGCAGGACCCGGTCAGGATCCGCGCCGCCCTCCACCAGCACTTCGGCGACCGCCGTGTCGTACGCCGCCACCGCCACGCACAGCCCCGGCAGCCCGTCCCCGTCCACCGCATCCGGATCGGCGCCCTTTTCCAACAGGGCCCGCACCCCCTCGGCGTCCCTCACCCGGACCGCCGACATGAGATGACCATCGAGTCTACGCATCGGTACCGAGGCGGAAGCAGCTGGCTCCCTCGCCGCAGAACGGTTCTTCCCACGTGATGTCGCCCATCGGGCTGCTCCTCACAGGCTGTTGGCGACCTACGTATGCCTGGTTCGAGCAGTCGCAGTTTACAGGCGAGGGTGCGGAGCCGCTCGGGCTGATGGTGCGACCGTCCGCACTGCCGATGGGCTCCGTGCCCTTCACGCCGAACACGGCAACGTGGCACCGACGGTTGAGCGCATCCAGGCACTGAACGTTTCCACGCGCGGTGTACTGGTATGGCTCACATGAGCGCTGCCGTGACACTGGGCGGAGATGTGGTGACTCAACCAGTGACTTGCAGCCGGAATTGCAGGAGGGTGGCGCCTGGTGTGTCCGGGACCGGAACCGCGGTCAGGCCGGCGGCTGCGGCAAGGTCCTCGAATCCTGAGCGGGTGTACCAGTGAAGTACCCAGGGGCGGTCCACGACGGTGCTCTCGCCGTCGCGGTACCGCTCGTAGCGCAACACCGTCGTCTGCGTCCGCGTGGGATCGCTGCGCTCCTCGGACACCACCGATACACGCAATTCAGCACCGTCGTCCGCCGTGGCGGTGCGCACCCGGCCGATCTGTTCGGCAGGTGTGGGCGATGGGACAAACACAGGCACCAGGGCGGTGCCGCCCACGGCGAGGTGGTTGCGGATGCCGCGGAGGGCAGCCAGAGCGGTGGAGTCGTCGGGAAGCAGGTTGAAGGTAGGCCCGGCAAGGAAGATCGCACGATACCGGCGTGGCAGATCGAGGGCTTCCATACGCTGGTGATGGACGACGACATCGACGCCTTGCTCCCGCGCCCGGCGACGGCATCGGTCCAGCATGTCCGCCGAGGCGTCAACGCCCTCGACGTCCAGACCGCGCCGACGCAGATCGAGCAGCGGATCGCCGTCCCCGCACCCCAGTTCCAGAGCTGGACAACCGACCTCTTGCACAAAGGCCGCGTAGGGCTCCGGATCTTGGGTGACGGACTTCAGCGGCCCGTATAACTCCGCAACGATGCCTGTGTAGAAATCAGCTGGATCCACGCCTGCACCTTACGCTTCAACCGCATGCTGATCGTCCCGATGCGACCGCACCGCAGAGCGGCACGGCAGATCCCGTTCGTTTTGACTCCGCGCCCACGCCGGAGTCGTACGCATCGGCGTCTTGGACAGCGACAGATGTGTCGCAGGCGTGGGGCCCACTTGGATGTACCGAGGTAACGATCACTCCGCTGATCTGGGGTTTTTGCGCTGGTTGGCATTGAAGCGCGCTTTCTTCTGACGATTCCCACACGTGTTCATCTCGCACCATTTGCGAGTGCGGCTTTGGCTGGTGTCGAAGAAGGCGGCTTGGCAGGTTGGTGATGCGCACAAGGCCAATTTTCCGTCCCGTTCGCCTGCGATGATGCTGATCGCGTCGGCGGCGATCACGCTGAGGGCATCTTCCACGCAGGAAGCCGAGCTGAGCCGCCATCGCCGCTTACCCTCGGGCGTGAGGATCGCCGCGGCCCGGCCCTGAGCGCTGCAGTCATTGATGACTTGGACAGCAGACGCAGGGAGAGCGTCCTGGAGCGCGGCCGCTGTCGCGGCGGCGTGAATCGACTCCCTCAGTTCCCGAGCGAGGTCGAGCTGGGCGGTGGTGCAGGAGTCCACGGCGAGGCCGTTCACTGCCAGCCAGTCGATGAGTCGGTGCGGCGTGGGAATGCGCTCCACAGGGTCGCCATGACGCTCCGACAGAGTCCCCGTGAAGCTGGTCGCCAGCACGTTGCCGAGGCGGAAGTCAGGGAACGCAGCACGCATGGAACCACCTTAGCCGGTTGCAGCATGGCTCGGAGAACTGTTAGAACCGTCTTAGCCGGTTCGCGACAGATCGTAGCCGGTTCCACGACGGCCAGGAGGTCTCATGCCCCGTCCAACCGGCGACGTGCAAGCATTTGAAGCCCACGCGACTGACGCCGACCTCGACGATCTGCGCGCGCGACTGGCCGCGGCGCGGCTACCGGAAGCTGAGACGGTCTATCGCGCCGCGCCCGACCCTCGCCGATGGGAACAGGGCGTTCCTCTCGCCGACCTCGTCGATGTCGTGAACTACTGGCGCACCGGGTACAACTGGCGGTCCTTCGAAGAGCGCCTCAACCGGATCGGCCAGTTCCGCACGACCATTGATGATCTGGGAATCCACTTCCTGCACCGCCGATCCGCGCGCGCGGATGCCACTCCTCTGCTCATGACGCACGGCTGGCCAGACAGCATTGCTCGGTTCATCGATGTGGTGGACGAGCTGGCAGATCCGAAAGATGCAGACGCGCCGGCGTTCCACGTCGTGGTTCCGTCGCTGCCAGGCTTTGGTTACAGCGACAAGCCGGCCACCACCGGGTGGGGAACCGAAAAGATCGCGGCCGCATGGGTGGAACTGATGGGAAGGCTCGGCTACAGCAAGTTCGCAGCCCACGGCGGCGACTGGGGAGGCAATATCACCACGGTTCTCGCCGGCAGGTTCCCGGCGCACGTTCTCGGCATCCACACCACGTTCGCGGAGGGACCGCCCGGTTTGACAACGGACGGGCTGACGGCGGTCGAGCGCAAGTGGACCGAGGAAACCCGCGATTTCTGGCGCCACCGCGCGGCGTACGCGAAGCAGCAGGCGACCCGACCGCAGACCATCGGCTACTCGCTCGTCGACTCACCGGTCGGGCTTCTTGCCTGGATCCTCGACAAGTTCGCCGAGTGGTCAGACACCGAAGACAGCCCGTTCGAGACGATTTCCCGAGACAGGGTTCTTGACGACGTCACCCTGTACTGGCTGACGCGGACCGGCGCATCGTCGGCCCGCATCTACTACGAAAGCCACAACTCGCTGGACCCCGAACTTCGGGTCGACGTCCCGTCAGCAATCACTATGTATCCCCGCGACGTCGAGAAGTGTCCGCGCCCCTGGGCACAGGAGCGGTACCGGCAGATCGTCCGATGGGGGTCGCCCGAATACGGGGGGCATTTCCCGTCGCTGGAGGTTCCCGAGTATTTCGTCAAAGATCTGCAAGAGGGCCTCGCGGCAGTGCTGGCCGCTAATCGGTGAACGCGGCTCCGCGACCGGGCAGGGCGTGGACGTGTGGGCCCACCGCGTTCGACCATGCGTTGCCCGCCGTCGCGTCCCAGTTCGTCGACCACGTCATCGCGCCGCGCAGGTCGGGATACGTTCTCGGCGGTTTGAAGGAGCCGCAGTTCGTGCCTTTGGCGAGGCAGTCCAGGGCGTTGTTCACCACGGAGGGGGAGACGTAGCCGCTGCCCGCGCCGCGGGTGGAGGCCGGGAGGCCGAGGCCCACCTGGGACGGGGCCAGGCCGCCCTGCAGTTGGATGCAGGCCAGGGCCGTGAGGAAGTCCACCGAGCCCTGGCTGTAGACCTTGCCGTCGCATCCGAGCATCGAACCGCTGTTGTAGTACTGCATGTTGACGACCGTGAGGATGTCCTTGATGTTCAGGGCCGTCTGGAAGTAGGAGTTGGACGTCGACTGCATGTCGATCGTCTGCGGTGCCATGGTGATGATCAGTGACGCGCCGGCCTTCGAGGACAGGGAGCGGAGCGCCTGCGTCATGTACGTCGCGTTGAGGCCGTTCTCCAGGTCGATGTCGACGCCGTCGAAGCCGTACGTCTGCATCAGCGAATACACGGAGTTCGCGAAGTTCGTCGCCGAGGTCGCGTCGTTGACGGACACCGCGCCGCGTTCGCCGCCGACCGAGACGATCACCTTCTTGCCCGCCGCCTGCTTGGCCCTGATGTCCGCCTTGAACTGGTCGACCGTGTAGCCGCCGAGCCCGGCCGAGTCGAGGTTGAAGGTGACCGCGCCCGGCGTCGACGTGGCATCCGCGAAAGCCACCGCGATGATGTCGTACGGGGACGGGACGTCGGAGATCCTCTGGACCGTCGCGCCGTTGTTGAAGTTCTGCCAGTAGCCGGTCACGGCGTGCTTGGGCAGGGCTGTGCCCCCGCCCCCGCCCGGCGGAGCCGTCGTCGTCCCGGTCACGGCCGCCGACTTCGCCGACTCACCCGCCGCGTTGGTCGCGGTGACCTGGAAGGAGTACGAGGTCGAGGCCGCCAGACCGGAGATCGTCGCCGAAGTGCCGGTCACCGCGAGCGCCTTCGTGCCGTTGCGGTAGATCTGGTAGCCCGTCGCGCCCGCCACCGCGTTCCAGGCGAGCGAGACCGACGAGGAGGTCGTGGACGCGACCTTCAGGCCGGCGGGCGCGGAGGGGATGGTGGGGGACGGGTCGCCGCTTCCGCCGCCGTCGGGGCCGAACACGGACACGTCGTCCGCGTAGTACGCCGTCTGTGCGTACCAGCCGTGCGTGTAGATCGTCACCGACGTCGTCGACGCCCCGGTCGTGAAGCGGGTCGTCAGCTGCTTCCAGGAGGAGGAGTCGGGGGTCCAGGTCGAGACGTCCGTCGTACCCGTGCCGCTCGCGCCCAGATACGCGTACCCGCCCCGCACCCACGCGCTCAGCGTGTACGTCGAGTTGGGCCGTACCGCGACGGTCTGGACGCACCTGGCGTTGTCCTGGCCGCTCGGCGTGGCCTCCAGGGCGGAGGCGCCGCCGTGCACCGGCGCGGAGACGGTGGCGCCGCTGCCCGCCGAACACGTCCAGTCGGTGAGGCCCGACTCGTAGCCGGCGTTCTTGGCGTTGTTGACGTCCGCCGCCGACGCCTGGCCGGCCAGGCCGGTGAGGGTGAGGGCGGACGCGGTGAGCACGGCGGCGAGGGCTCCGGCCCATGCCCGGCGCGTTCGTCTGCGTCGCTCGGGTCGCTCGGGTCGCTCGGGTCGCTCGGACCGCTCGGGTCTTCCGGGGCGTTCGGGCATGCCTGGTACGCGGTTCACTTCGGCCTCCGGTGGGGGGTGGGAAGGGGAACGGTGGCCACCGCTGGACGTACAAGCTGGTCCAGACCAATAGGGTTGTCAAGACCTCTCGTTCGACTTCAACCGCCCTATGGGATAACCGAGTTGAGGCATATGCGCCTTACTCTGTGTGGATCAAGGCTCCACCTTCGGTGAGTTGATCTCGGAGATTCGGTGTTGAGCGGGGCAAGCCGTGGATAAGGTGCTCCAAGCAAGAGCAAGAGGACGTCACAGGGGCGATCTGAGGCGGTGGTCGACCACCCCGCCGCAGTGAACGGGGTGGTGTGCAGCGTGCCGACCGCGATAGCCGTCACCAGTTCCGATCTGGTGCTCCCACCGCAGGACCGGCAGACACCGCCCGCCGCCGTCCAGCCCCTCGAAAACCTCGAGAACTCCCTCACCGGGATGCACGCGCTCATCGAGCAGCACGGATACGTGATCGCGTTATACCCGGCCTCCACCCCCGCCGACGTCACCCGACGCCTGCACGCCGTCCGCTCCGTCCTGGAGAGCGACCGCATCGCCCTGCTCGGCGTCGACCTGCCGCCGCTCGGACTCGCCCTGCTCGCCCAGCAATTGCGCCAGCTGTCCGTCTGCGACTTCAGCCCCGGAGTGCTGGCCTCCTCCGCGCGGCTGCTCGCCCACTACATCTACGCGGGTGCGGTGCTCGGCTCGGTCGCCAAGCTCGACCGGGTGCCGGTCTCCCTCAAATCCCACGCCAAGTCATGGGTGCCGGGCGCCCAGTTCGCCGTACTGGCCAATCCGCGGCCCCAGCTGGTGCGCCTCGGGCAGGGCGGGCAGGGCCGCCAGGGCGGACAGGAGGAGCTGGCCGGGCCCGAGTTCGGCACGCGGATGCTCGTCGCGTCCGGGCAGCTGCCCGGCGACTGGCTCACCGCGACCCTCGCTCCCGCCTGGCGCGTGCAGGGCGTCGCCACCGTGCCGCTGCCCGCCGAGTCCGCGCGCTGGTGGGGCACGGGCAAGGTCGCCGAGTTCGCCGCGGGTCTGCACGACGTGTCCGTGCTCTACCAACTGGTCTCGTCCGTACGGCGCGAGGAGTGCCACTGGTGCGGTCTGGAACTCATCGGCGACCGCTGCGGTTTCTGTGCGGCGCCTTTGCCTCCGCCACCGGAGCTTCCGACCGCCACCGTACGGGCAGTTTCTTCTGTACGTGCCTTGCCCCCAGGCACCGCGTAAGTCACGTACGTACAGCTGAACAACGGAAACGACTCGCACACCCCGCACGACCGAGCACCAGGTACGACCGCTGAGCACCAGATACGACCGCTGAGCACCAGGTACGACCGCTCGACCCCCGCTGTCCCCGCCCCCGATCGAGGTTGTCCGCGCCATGAACTCACGCCAGCGCCGCGGCGTCATCCTGCTGGTCCTTTCGGTCCTGTGCGCCCTGGGCGCCTTCGCCGGAGTCCTCTCGGTGATCCGCGACGTGAACTCGAAGGTCGGCCCGGAGGTCGCGGCGTACCGCCTGAAGAGCGACGTCGCGCCCTATCGGGAGCTGACGGCCGACCAGTTCGAGAAGGTCTCGATGCCCGAGCGGTGGCTGTCGTCGACCGCGGTCACCAACCTCTCCCAGATCCGCGGAAAGATAGCCGTCACCCGGCTGGAGAAGGGCTCGCTGCTCCAGACCGACATGATCGTGGACCGGCCCGCGCTGAAGGCGGGCCAGCAGGAGATCGCCATCATGATCGACGCGGCGACCGGTGTGGCGGGGAAGATCAACCCGGGTTCGCGGGTCAACATCTACGCCACGTTCCAGGCCGAGAACGACAACGGCAAGGACCAGTCGAAGGTCATCGTCGAGAACGCCGAGGTGATCGACGTCGGCAAGCTGACCGCGCTGGACCCCTCCCAGAACAGCGACGACCGCCGCCGCACCGCGACCGAGGCGGTTCCGATCACCTTCGCCCTCGACACCGCCGACGCCCAACGGGTCGCGTACGCCGAGTCGTTCGCGACCCATGTGCGCCTCGCCCTGGTCGCGGGCGGATCCGACACCGCCGTCGCACCCGGCGACCGCACGTACACCCTCGACGAGGACAAGTAGGAGGCCGTGATGCGCTCAGCCCTCACGAAGGCCCTCACCAAGGCGTCCACGAAGGTGTGCCGATGACCATCCGCATCCTGCCGGCCGTCGGCGACATCGACTCGGCCCGCGCCCTCACCACACTGCTGAGCCAGCTGCCCGACGCCGAACCCGCCGCGCCCGTCCCGGACACCACGGCCCTCCTGGACACCCTGGCGCGGCTCGCGGCGGAGTCCCTGGACGAGCTGCCCGAGGTCGTCCTGGTCCACGAGCGGATCGGTCCGGTGCCCGCGCTCGACGTCGTCCGCGACGTGGTGATGCGGTTCCCGGCTGTCGGGGTCGTCCTCATCACCGCCGACACCAGCACGAGCGTGCTGACCGCGGCGATGGACTCCGGCGCCCGCGGCATCATCGGCCTGCCCCTCGGCTACGACGCCCTCGCCGAACGCGTCCAGGCGGCCGCGGCCTGGTCCCTGGGCATGCGGCGCCATCTCGGCAGCGGTACGCCGGAGTTGTACGCGGGGCCCGGCGGCACCGTCGTTACCGTGACCGGAGCCAAGGGCGGCGTGGGCGCGACGGTCACCGCCGTCCAAATCGCCCTGGCGGCACGGGCGTCGGGGCGTACGGTGGCGCTGCTGGACCTGGACCTCCAGTCCGGGGACGTGGCGTCGTACCTGGACGTGCAGTTCCGCCGCTCCGTGGCCGACCTCGCCGGCATCAGCGACATCAACCCCCGCGTCCTCCAGGACGCGGTCTACACCCACGACACCGGGCTCGGGCTGCTGCTGGCCCCCGCCGAGGGCGAACGCGGTGAGGAGGTCACCGACCGGGCCGCCCGCCACGTCCTGAACGCCTTGCGCTCCCGCTACGAGGTCGTGGTCGTCGACTGCGGCTGCCAGATGAACTCGGCCACCGCGGCCGCCATCGAACTCGCCGACCAGGCCCTCCTCCTCGTCACCCCGGACGTCGTCGCCGTCCGCGCCGCCAAGCGCATGGTCCGCATGTGGGACCGCCTGCAGATCCGCAAGGCCGAGGAGACCCTGACCGTCGTCAACCGCTTCTCGCGCGGTACGGAGATACAGCCGTCCCTGGTCGAACGGGTCACCGGCACGAAGGTCGCCCGCTCCGCGGTGCCCGCCTCCTTCAAGGAACTCCAGTCGGTGGTCGACGCGGGCCGCCTCCAGGACCTGGACGCGCGGTCCACGGTCAAGCAGGCGCTGTGGGCGCTGGCGGGCGAGCTGGGACTGGTCGCCGCCCAGGAGAGCGGCGGCAGGCGCCGCAAGTCGTCCCCGGACCGGGGAGCCCTCAGCCTCCGCCGCAAGGGCGGCGGCGACCGGGGCGCGGTCACCCTCGAATTCGCGGGCATGTTCCCGCTGCTGCTGGTCGTGATGACGATCCTGTGGCAGTGCGTCCTGTACGGCTACACGTACTCCCTGGCGGGCAACGCGGCGGACGAGGCGGCGCGGGCGGCCACGGCGGCCGCCGCCTCCGGCACGGGTGCGGGTGCCGCCTGCGCCTCGGCAGGCAAGGAGCACCTCCCCGCCTCCTGGCAGGACGCGGCGATCACCTGCCAGAAGGCGGGGGACGTCTGGAAGGCCAACGTCACCGCCCAAGTCCCGCTCTTCTTCCCGGGCTTCGACGCGGGCTGGCAGGTCATCGGCGAAGCAGGCGCGGCAACGGAAGGGGACGCGCAATGAGCCCCCGGGTACGTCCATCGCGTTGCCCGGCCCCACCGGGGGCGCGTCCCGTAAGGGGCGCGGGGAACTGCGCGACCAGCCACGAACAACCCGCACCTTCCCCACCGCGCCGAACCCGCCAAGCCCGTAAGACCCGCACATCCCGCGGAGCGACTCGCTGGGGCGACCGAGGCGTCTCCATGCTGGAGTTCGCCGGGTTTCTGCCCATCCTCCTCATCATCGGGATGGCCGCCATCCAGCTCGGGCTCGTCGGGTACGCGATCAACCAGGCCGGTTCCGGGGCGCGGGCCGCGGCGAGGGTCGCCTCGCAGGAGCCTGGGGGCGGAGAGGCGGCGGGGTATGCCGCGATGAGCGACTGGCTGGACGCGAACGTATCCGCACCCAATGGGGGCGGCGACACCACCACCGCCACCGTGACCGTGGACGTACCCGTCCTCATCCCGTTCGCGGAGTTCGACTGGCAAGTCGTCCGCCGCGCGACCATGCCCAATGACGATGACGACTGAACCCGTGCTGAATCACCGACCCCCGGAAGGGAGTTGAAGACATGAGCCTCAGGGCCCGTATCGCCGCCCCCGAAGAGGGGGGAGCCGGTCGCGAGGACGGACACCTCGTCGCCGTCTACCGTGCCAAGCTGCTCGAAGAGATCGACCTGGCCGAGATGTCCAGCCTCGCGGCCGCCGAACGGCGCGTGCGGCTGGAGCGTGTGCTCGGGCACATCATCAGCCGGGAGGGGCCCGTCCTCTCCTCCTCCGAGCGCTCGCAGCTCATCCGGCGCGTCGTCGACGAGGCTCTCGGGCTCGGTGTGCTCGAGCCCCTGCTCGCCGACGCGTCCATCACCGAGATCATGGTCAACGGGCCGGACTCCATCTTCGTGGAGCGGTCCGGGCGCGTTGAGCAGCTTCCCCTGCGGTTCGCCTCCAACGAGCAGCTCATGCAGACCATCGAGCGCATCGTCTCGACCGTCAACCGGCGCGTCGACGAGTCGAACCCCATGGTCGACGCCCGCCTCCCCACCGGCGAACGCGTCAACGTCATCATCCCCCCGCTCGCCCTCACCGGCCCGACCCTCACGATCCGCCGCTTCCCCCGCGCCTACACCCTGCCGGAGCTGATCGGCCTGGGGTCGTTGGACGAGCAGATGCTCATGCTGCTCGCCGCGTTCGTCCGGGCCCGCTTCAACGTCATCGTCAGCGGCGGTACCGGCACCGGCAAGACGACCCTGCTCAACGCCCTCTCCGGGCTCATCCCGTCCCAAGAGCGCATCATCACCATCGAGGACTCCGCCGAACTCCAGCTTCAGCAGGAACACGTGATCCGCCTCGAATCCCGCCCCCCGAACGTGGAGGGCAAGGGCCAGATCACCATCCGCGACCTCGTCCGCAACTCCCTGCGTATGCGCCCCGACCGCATCATCGTCGGCGAGGTGCGTGGGGGCGAGACCCTCGACATGCTCCAGGCCATGTCCACCGGCCACGACGGCTCCCTCGCGACCGTGCACTCGAACTCCGCCGAGGACGCGCTGATGCGCCTGCAGACCCTCGGCTCGATGTCCGAGGTCCAGATCCCCTTCGAGGCACTGAAGGACCAGATCAACTCCGCGGTCGACGTGGTCGTCCAGCTCGCCCGCCACGGCGACGGCTCCCGCAAGGTCGCGGAGATCGCCCTGCTGATCTCGCACGGCCGCGAACAGTTCCGCATCGTGCCCGTCTCCCGCTTCGTCCCCCGCCCCGTAGGCCCCGACCGCGTCGTCCACGGCCACTTCGAACACCTCCCGCTGCCGCGCCCGGTCGCCGAGAAGCTGTACGTCGCGGGCGAACCGCTGCCGCCCTCCTTCAGCGTGGCCGA
Source organism: Streptomyces montanus (assembly GCF_005786655.1). NCBI lineage: Bacteria > Bacillati > Actinomycetota > Actinomycetes > Kitasatosporales > Streptomycetaceae > Streptomyces > Streptomyces montanus. Next base: position 126,907 of record NZ_VBZC01000016.1, on the reverse strand, counting down.
GGCCATCGACGTACTTCACACAAGGCAGGCCATCGGATGACGTCCCCCGCCCCCTCGCCCACTCCCAGGAGGTGCGCGCCATGAACAACCCAGCCCTGCTCGCCCTCGGCGCCACCGTCCTGTGCGGCACGCTCGCCGTCGCGGGCGTGCACACGTACGCGTCCGGACGCGCCCAGCGCCAGGCCCTCGTCGACCGCCTCGCCGGCGGCGGCCCGCTGCGTACGGCCGCGGGCCGCGCCCGCCGTTTCGCGGCTGTCGACCGCCGCCTGCGCCACACCCGACTGGGCCGCACGATCCAGATCCGCCTGTCGGCCACGGGACTCGACGTGACGGCGGGCGAGTTCTTCACGTACGTCGCCGCCGTGGTCGCGGCGCTGTGGCTGATCGCCTCCGCCGCCCTGGCCCCCTTCTTCGGCCCCATCGCCGCCGCGATCGGCGTCTGGGGCGCCGCGATCTTCCTCAACTGGCAGCGCCAGAAGCGCATCGAGGCCTTCATCAACCAACTCCCGGACGTCGCCCGCCTCCTGGCCAACGCCTCCGCCGCGGGCCTCGCCCTGCGTACGGCCCTGGCGATGGCCGCGGAGGAGCTGGAGGCCCCGGCGGGCGAGGAACTCGCCCGGGTCGCCGACCAGCTGAGCCTCGGCCGCTCCATCGACGACACCCTGGGCGAACTCGCCGAACGCCTCCCCTCCCGCGAACTCGTCGTCCTGGTCACGACGCTGGTCCTGTCCAACAAGGCCGGCGGCTCAGTCGTCAACTCCCTGCGGAACCTCACCCAGACCCTGGAGGACCGCAAGGAGACCCGCCGCGAGGTCCGCACCATGCTCTCCGAGGTCAACGCGACCGCCTTCACGGTTCCCCTCCTCGGCCTCGGCTCCCTCCTCCTGATCAACTCCTCGAACGAGGGCGCCCTGGCCCGCGTGACCGGCTCCCCGGTGGGCCAGATCCTGGTGCTCATCGCCATGGGCCTGTACACGGTCGGCTTCTTCGTCATCCGCCGCCTCGGCAAGATCGAAGTATGAGGAGGGGATGACGTTGCTGCCCTTGCTCCTCGCCGCACTGACGGGCCTCGCCGTCGTGTGCTTCCTCCTCGGCATCCGTATGCTCCGCGCGGAGGCCAAGCTCCCGGGCGACCTGGCCCTCGCGCTGGAGGTCGGCTCCACCCGCGTCTCGAAGGCCGACTCCGCCGTCGACCGGCTCGGCATGCGCTTCGCGCCCCTCGTCCTGCGCCTGATGGGCCCGCGCCGCGTCGACGCCAAGCGCCGCCGCATCGACATGGCGGGCAACCCCGGCGGACTCACCCTGAACCGTTACGCGGCCCGCCGCGCCGTGTACGGCGTCTTCGGCGTCGTCCTCTTCTTCGTCTTCTTCTCCAACGGCCAGCTCCTCTTCGCCCTGCTGGCCCTGGGCTTCGGCCTGCTGGCCGCCGATGCCCTCATCTGGCAGGCCATCCGCGAACGCAAGGAGGTCATCGACCGCACCCTCCCGGACTTCCTGGACGTCCTGGCGGTCGTGGTCTCGGCCGGACTCGGCTTCCGGCAGGCCCTGGACCGGGTGGCCGAGAGGTACGAGGGCCCCTGGGCGGACGAACTGCGCATCACGCTCCGCCAGATGGACATGGGCGTCGGCCGCCGCCAGGCCTTCGACGAACTCCGCAAGCGCAACTCGTCCGAGCAGGTCGCCCAGTTCGTGTCGGCCCTGCAGCAGGGCGAGGAGCTGGGCTCTCCGATCGCGGAGACGCTCATCCAGCTGGCCACGGACATGCGCCGCACCGACGCCCAGAACTCCCGTCGCCGGGCGGCGAAGACGATCCCCAAGGCCACGATGGTCACGCTCGTCTTCATGCTCCCGGCCACGATGATCCTCATCGCCACGGGAATGTTCCTGGGGTCGGGGACGAACTACGGCTCGATTCTGGGGCGTTGACGATGGGATTGAGGAGGAGGTTACGGGGCGCCGCCGCGGCTGCCGCGAGTGTGGGCGGGAGCGTGCGCGCGGGACGTCGAGGTGCCCCGGCCGCCGGTTACCTCGCCGACGACGCCCCCGTCCCCGGCAGCGTCCGCCTCCAGCTCAACGCCCTGCAGGCCCTGTGCCGCCAGGCGTTCGCGGTCCGGCTGACGCTCGTCGCGATCGGCGCCCCCTTCGCGATGGCCAACGCGGCGGACGGCCCGCCCCGCTACGGCGTACTCGCGGCAGCCGTCCTGGGCGTCATGGGCTCGTACGCCATGCTCAGGGACTGGGACCGCTTCGCCCCCCGCCTCCTCGCCCACCCCACCCTCCTGGCGGTGGACCTGGTCTTCGGCGCGATACTCCTGCTCACCGCGTCCCCGGCGTCCCCGCTCGCGTACGCGGCCGTCTGCACCCCGCTCCTCTCCGGGCTGCTGTACGGCTGGCGCGGCTCCGGAGTCTTCACGGGACTCCAACTCGTCGTCCTGCTCACCGTGTTCAGGGCCTGGGAACACCGCCCCGGCGCCGGCGCCAGCACCCTCCTCGTCGCCGGCTTCTGCGTCGCGGCCGGCATCATCGGTGTGACCCTGCGCAATCTGATGTTCCAGTTCGGCACCGCCAGCCAGGCGCTCGCGGAGGCGAACTCCCGGCTGGCCGTGGCGGAGGCGGTCGAGTCCGAACGGGCCCGTCTCGCCCGCGAGATGCACGATTCGGTGGCGAAGACGCTGCACGGCTTGGCGCTGACCGCGGAGGCCCTGGCGGCCTCCGCCGACCACCCGAATCCCGACCCCCGCGCCCTGAAGGACCAGGCCACGGCGGTGGCGAGCGCGGCCCGCCGCGCGGCGGCGGAATCCCGCGACCTCCTGACGGACCTGCGCCGCCACGAGGCGCTGACGACTCCGCCGACCGACTTGGTGGAGGAACTGACGGCCCGTGTGGAGGACTTCGCGTCGCGTACGGGCATCGCGGCGACGCTACGACAGGAGGCGCACGAGAGCGGCGCCCTATCCGTACCTTTCGACGCGGCCCACCAGCTCCTCGCGATCGTCTCGGAGGCCCTGGAGAACACGCACCGCCACGCGCAGGCGACCAGAGTGCACGTCGAACTCGCCCTCGACACGGACCACTCCCACTCCCACCACTCCCACCTTCGTCTGACGGTGCGGGACGACGGAACCGGCCTGGACGCCACCCTCGACGACGTACAACACCTCGCGAAGAGCGGCCACTTCGGACTGCTCGGCATGGCGGAGCGGGCGGCGTCGATCGGCGCGCGGCTCCGTGCGCGCCGAGGCGCGCACGGAGGCACGGAGATCAGCGTGTACCTTCCGATGCGAAGCGTGACACTTCCCCGAAAGTCGTCACACTCCATGACGAACACGTCGAACACGTCGAACACCCCCCAAGAGGAGGCCGCACATGCCTGACCAGGCACAACCCGGCCCGCCCCTGCGCGTGCTCGTGGCCGACGACAACCCGGTCGTACGGGCAGGCCTCGCAGCCCTGCTCGGCGCGCACCCGGACATCCGTGTCGTCGCACAGGCGGCGAACGGCGCGGAGGCGGTCACGCACGCGACGCGCCTCCGCCCGGACGTCGTCGTCCTGGACGTACGGATGCCGGGCACGGACGGCCTGACCGCCCTGCCCTCCCTGGCCCGCCTGGCACCCGTGATGATGCTGACGTACAGCCGTGAGCCCGAGGTGGTGGCCGAGGCGTTGCGGCGGGGGGCGATCGGCTACTTGGTGCACGGCGAGTTCACGGTCGACGAACTGATCACGGCGGTAAGGGACTTGAGCGACGGAAGGCCGGCCTTCACGCCCTCCGCGGCGGCCGTCTCCTCGTCCGCTACGTCATCTGTACCGCCCTCGGCTACGCCACCCATCTCTGACGCGCTCAACGTTTCGTACGAACCGGACGAAAATTCTTCGCAGCTGCAATCGACTGTGGCACAGTCGTCAAAGGCTCGACCCGCCTACGCGACGGGGCTCCACCGCCGCGACCGCAACCGACGGGACTTCGGACTGAGTTCACGGGAGGTGGAGGTCATGGATCTCATCGCGGCCGGCATGAACAACCGGCAGATCGCCGCCACGTGCTTCATCAGCGAGAAGACCGTCAAGAACCACGTCAACCGCATCTTCGCAAAGATGCACAGTTCCTCGCGCAGCGAAGCGATCGCTCACTGGCTGGGTACGGCTCACGGGGGGTGGAACCGGTGACTCCAATCTCGGGAAGTTGGGCCCCTGGACCCACCCGGAGTAGGCGGTTTCTCACGTACGGTGCGCGGGATGGTGGTGGTCTTGGGTGGGAAGGAAGGGCTCATGGTGGCCAAGGACTTGATGCTGAGGGTGACTGTGGGCGTGGAGCGTGCCGTCGGGGCCTGGGCCCGGGACGTGTCCGGTCGGATGCGGGGGCGGGATCGGGACCGTGGGGCGGGGTTTGTGGAGTATGCGGGGTTGATGATCCTGATCGCCGGGATCTTCACGCTCATCGACCAACTAGGGCTCGACGGGCTGATCTCCGGGGCGATCGGCGACGCGGTGAACGACGTCATCGGCGGCTGAGCAGCAGCCGCCTGCGTAGCGACGACAGAGGGCAGACTCTCCCCATCTACATCTGGATGACGGGGATTCTGCTCTTTGTTGCGTTCGCATTCTTTGCCTTCGCCCAAGCGGCATCCGCTCGCAACGGTGCTCAATCCGCGGCGGATGCGGCGGCATTAGCCGCGGCGCAGGACTCCCGGGACGAGCTGATGGAGGGTCTGGAAGCCGCCATCGGTCAGGACGACAACTGGCTGGACTGGCTCTACGCCGAAGGGTTCGACGGCGCCGGAGCCGCAGCCGCGGCCGATCAGTTGGCCGCCGAGAACGACGCCACCGTTCGGGACTTCCAACCTTGGTCGGACGGCGACTACCCCGGATACCGGGTGGAGATCGAGACGAACTACACAGTCGGGGACTCGATCATCCCGGGCACAGAGTCGCAGACCGCGCGGGCCCATGCCACGGCCGTCATTCAACCCCGCTGTGACTTCGATGTGCCCGACGATCCCAAAGACGTCGTCGAACTCGACTGCGACGGCGACCTCGTTGACATCGACCCCGAAGATTTCGATTTGGACGACCTTCCCGACGCGTCCGTGCTGTTCTCTGTGCATCTGGCCGAGTGAAAGGAAGCCGTACCAATGAACTTTCGGCACACCATGAAGGGCCGCAGGGCACTGACCGCGGTGGCGATCACGACCGGGCTGGTCCTCACGGTGGCCGGCTGCGGTGGGGGCGACGACGACGGCAAGTCCGGTTCGTCATCGTCGGCGCCTGCGAAGAGCGATGAGGGCGAGGACAAGCAGGGCAAGGAGTCACCGGCGGCGCCGTCTGGTGAGCCGCTGGCGACAGCCAAAGACGGCGACATCACCGTCACGGTCACCTCCGCCGAACGCGACGCCGGTGGGTTCGTCACCGTTTCGGGCAGCGTGAAGAACGACGGCGACCGCTCGTGGCTCGGTGCCAACTGGGCCAGTGACGAGCGGGAGTTGCGTTCCAACGGCGGGTCCCTGTCGGGCGCCAGCCTGGTCGACAACGAGGGCAAGAAGAAGTACCTCGTACTTCGGGACACGTCAGGCCGTTGCCTCTGCACGAAGTTCAGCGGCCAGATCAGCCCAGGTGACACCGCGAGTTGGTACGCCCAGTTCCCGGCTCCACCCGAAGGCACCAACAAGGTGTCCTTCCAGGTCGGCTCCATGCCCCCCGCCTCCGTCGAACTCTCCGAGGGCGAGTGACCATGCTCCTCACCCGCCGAGCCACCGTCACCGCAACCACCCTCACCGCCCTCGTCTTCCTGACCCCCCTCACCCCCGCCTACGCGGACGACGAAGACCCGAGCGCACCCCCGGGCAGCGTCACCACCTCCCCACCCCCTGAAGTCGACGCGAACAGCCCGGGCCTGAAGCTCGCCGACGGCGCCACGCTCGCGCCCGCCAAGGTGCTGGACATCAAGTCGGTGGTCGAAGATCTCGGCGGAGAGGAGCGCAGGGTGGACACGAACGAGGACGTGACGTTCGCGCTCCAGGCGGAGGTCCTCTTCCCGAAGGACAGCTCGAAACTGAACCCGGAGGCACGCGCACGCATCCAGACGATCGCGGAGGAGATCAAGGCGCAGAACGCCAGGAACGTCCGCGTCTTCGGCTTCACTGACAACCTCGGCTCGTACGCCCACGGCCTCACCCTCTCCAAGAACCGCGCCGAGGCCGTCCACGAGCAGCTCGCCGCCGCCGGCCTCGGCTCGGACGTCACCTTCCAGGTACGCGGCTACAGCGAGGACTACCCCATCGCCGACAACACATCGGAGCAGGGCCGCCGCAAGAACCGCCGCGTGGAGGTGACGTTCCCGAAGGGCGAGTCCACGAGCGAGAGCCAGTAAGAGCCAGTAGATGTGTGAGAGCCGGTAAATGTGTTGTGTGCCGGACCGGCCCTGGGTAGGAAGTGCGGATGACTGCTCTCGGTGTTGTGTACCGGCCTCAACTGCCCCCTGAACGCGTACGGTCCATGGCCCGGGTCGCGGAAGACTCAGGCCTGGAGGAACTCTGGCTGTGGGAGGACTGTTTCCTGGAAGGGGGCATCTCCGTCGCGGCCGCCGCCCTGGCCTGGACGGAGCGGCTGCGGGTCGGTGTCGGGCTGCTGCCCGTGCCCCTGCGGAACGTCGCCGTCACCGCCATGGAGACCGCCACCCTTGACCGTCTGTTCCCCGGGCGCTTCACGCTGACCGTCGGGCACGGAGTGCAGGACTGGATGGGGCAGGTCGGCGCGCGGGCCGAGTCGCCGGTCACGCTGTTGCGTGAGTATCTCGACGCGCTACGGGCGTTGCTGCGCGGCGAGCGCGTCACCACCGAGGGCCGGTACGTGAAGCTGGCCGACGTCGCTCTCGACTGGCCGCCGCCCACCGCCCCCGAGGTCCTCGCCGGCGTCACCGGCCCCCGATCCCTCCGCCTCTCCGGCGAGGCCGCCGACGGCACGCTCCTCACCGCCGGTACCCCTCCGGAGGGCGTACGGAAGGCACGGCAACTCATTGACGAGGGGCAGAAGTCGGCCGCTCGTACCGGCCCCCACAAGGTGGTCGTCTACCTCCTCACCGCCACCGGCCCGGACGCCGCCGCCCGCCTCCGCGCCGAGCTGGAGACAGAAGGCCTGGCGTCGGTCCCGGACCTCGGAGTCGCCGGAAGCGCGGACACGGTCGCCAGGGCCGTTCAACGCCTCGCGGACGCCGGAGCCGACACCGTGATCCTTCAGCCCACGGCCGATGAACCGGACCCCGAGGGCTTCGTCCGCTTCGTGGCCGAGGAGGTACGCCCCCTCGTCCCATGACGTCGGCCGCGGACCGTCGCTCACGCCGAGTGTCAGTGGCCGGTGCCAGACTCCCTCGGCATGAGCGACGACATGCGACCGGACGTGCGACCAGCCATGCGACCGGACACCCGACTGGACGTGCGACTGAGGGACGTACAGGAAACCGACCTGGCCGTGTTCTTCGAGCAGGAGCACGACACCGAGGCCGTCCGGAGATCGAGGTTCATACCCCGGCCACGTGACGCCTTCATGACGCACTGGGCCACCCAGATCCTCGCCGACGACACCGTCTTCGTGCAGACGGTCACCGTGGACGACGCCCCGGCCGGCCACATCGTGGCCTGGTGGGACCAGCACGACGAACAGCGGCACCGCTTCGTCGGCTACTGGCTCGGCCGCCCCTACTGGGGCCGCGGCGTCGGCACCAAGGCCCTGGCCCTCTTCCTGCGGTGCGAGCGGAACCGCCCCCTCCTGGCCGACCCCTTCATCGAGAACACGGCCTCGATCCGCCTCCTGGAACGGCACGGGTTCCGTCCGGTCGGCACGGTCCGCCACGGCGCGGACGAACACACCCTGCTCGTCCTCACGGCGCCCCTGTGACGGTCGCAGGAAATCAGTCGCGCGCCCGAGAGACCGGCTGCCACCATCACCCCCATGAGCCGGCCACACACCCCCTTCGAAGACCTCGTCGCCGAAGCCGAAGCAGCCCCCACCGAAGGGTGGGACTTCTCGTGGTTCGAGGGCCGTGCCACCGAGGCGCGGCCCTCATGGGGATACGCGCGGGCGATGGGGGAGCGCCTGGCGAAGGCCGAAGCCGCGCTCGACATCCAGACCGGCGGTGGTGAAGTCCTCAACTCGGCCGACAGGTTGCCGCCTCTCACCGTCGCCACCGAAGGCTGGCCCCCGAACGTCGCCAAGGCCACCGCCCTGCTCCGCCCGCGCGGCGCGGTCGTCGTCGCGTCGCCGGAGGACGCCCCGCTGCCGTTCGCCGACGAGGCGTTCGACCTGGTGGTGAGCCGGCATCCGGTGCGGGCGGACTGGACCGAGATCACTCGGGTGCTCAGCCCCGGCGGCACGTACTTCGCCCAGCACGTGGGCCCCCGCAGCGCGTACGAGGTCGTCGAGTACTTCCTCGGCCCGCAGTCGGAGCCCGACGACGGCGGCGCCCGTCACCCCGACCGCGAGCGCGCCGAGGCCGAGGCCGCCGGGCTGGAGATCGTCGACCTGCGGGCGGAGCGGCTGCGGATGGAGTTCTACGACATCGGCGCGGTCGTGCACTTCCTGCGGAAGGTGGTGTGGATGGTCCCCGGCTTCACCGTCGACCAGTACCGGGAGCGACTCCGCACCCTGCACGAACGGATCGAGACGGAGGGCCCGTTCGTGGCCCACAGCACCCGCCACCTCATCGAGGCCCGCAAACCGCAGACCTGACGGGCGACGGTCGACCGTCGGCGGTCGGCGGTCACGAAGACGCGCCCCGACCATCAGGTGTCGTCCCGCAATCCCAATCGCAGATGCTCCACATGGTGCAGCGCCTGCTCCAGCAGCTCCGCCACATGGTGGTCGTACAGCGCGTACACGATCGACCGCCCGCGCCGCTCACCCGTGACGAGCCCGAGGTTCCGCAGCAGCCGGAGCTGATGGGAGCAGGCCGACTGCTCCAGGCCCGCCGCCTCCGCCAGTTCGCCGACCGCGCACGGCCCTTCGCGGAGGCGGGCGAGGATGCGCAGGCGTGAGGGCGTGGCAAGGGCCTGGAGCGTGGCGGCGACGTCCGCGGCGCCGACGGCGTCCAGACGTTCGCGGGTGCTGCTCTGCTCATCGACTCCATGGCCCATGAGGTCATCGTATCGACGCCGTCTGATCGTCGATCGGCTCAGCAGCTCAGCAAAGCAGCCGTACACATGAAGACGTCTTCATGTGTTCCTGTATGGTGAGCGGCATGTCCGTCCTCACCCCCACCCGAGCCGGCGCGGCCCGCACCCGCCTCCTCGCCCTCCCCGAAGCCCGCTGGGCCACCGCCGCGACAGCCGCCTTCCTGCTCGCGCTGCCGCTCCAACTGCTCGGCGGGAGCGCCTGGTTGTGGGGGCCGTTGTATGCGGCCGCGTACGTCACGGGTGGCTGGGAACCGGCCCTCGAAGGGCTCAGGGCGCTGCGTGAGAAGACCCTCGACGTCGACCTGCTGATGATCGTCGCGGCGCTCGGCGCCGCCGCGATCGGCCAGGTCATGGACGGCGCGCTGCTCATCGTCATCTTCGCCACCTCGGGCGCCGTGGAGGCCCTGGCCACCGCCCGCACCGAGGACAGCGTCCGCGGCCTCCTCGACCTGGCGCCCCCAACGGCCACGCGCCTTCGCCCCGAGAGCGGTACGGAGGAGACAGTCGCCGCCGCTGAACTCGCCATCGGCGACATCGTGGTGGTCCGCCCAGGCGAACGCGTCGGCGCCGACGGCCGCGTCCTCGACGGCGCGAGCGAGATCGACCAGGCGACCATCACCGGCGAACCCCTCCCGGTACCGAAGGCGGCGGGCGACGAGGTCTTCGCCGGCACCCTGAACGGCACCGGCGCTCTCCGCGTCCGGGTCGAGCGCGACCCCTCCGACTCGGTCATCGCCCGCGTCGTCGCGCTCGTCGAGGAGGCGTCCCGCACCAAGGCCCCGACCCAGCTCTTCGTCGAGCGGATCGAACACCGCTACGCGCTCGGCATGGTGGCCGCGACCGTCCTCGTCTTCGCCGTCCCGCTCGCCTTCGGCGCACACCTCACCGACGCCCTCCTGCGCGCCATGACCTTCATGATCGTCGCCTCGCCGTGCGCGGTGGTCCTGGCCACGATGCCTCCCCTCCTCTCCGCCATCGCCAACGCGGGCCGCCACGGCGTGCTCATCAAGTCCGCCGCCGTGATGGAACGCCTCGGGCAGGCGGACACGATCGCGTACGACAAGACCGGAACCCTGACGGAAGGCACGCCGCATCTGATCAAGGTGATCCCGGAACCGGCCTTCTCCGAGAACGAGTTGCTCGCCCTCGCCGCCTCAGCCGAGCACCGCAGCGAGCACCCGATCGCCCGCGCGATCGTGGCGGCCGCCCGGGACCTGGCGCGTGAGGAGGCGTACGACTTCCGGGCCGAACCGGGCCGCGGCGTGACCGCCACCGTGGGCGGGCGCGAGGTGATGGTCGGCTCACCCGAACACCTCGGCGAGCAGGCGCCCGGCGCGCCCGGCGCGTCCGACACACCCGACGGAGCCGCCGCCGACGGAGCCTCCGTGCCCGACAGCGACGGCACCGCGCCCGACAGCGACGGCACCGCGGTCGTCGTACGGGTCGACGGCGTGCGCGCCGGCTGGCTGCTCCTCGCCGACCGGCTCCGCTCGGGCGCCCCCACAGCCGTAGCCGCCCTGAACCGCCTCACCACGGCCCCGCCGACCCTCCTCACCGGCGACAACCACCGCGCCGCCCACGCCGTGGCCGAGCAGACCGGCATCCCCTCCGACGGCGTACGGGCAGGCCTGCTCCCGCACGAAAAGGCGGCGGCCGTGGGGCGGTTGAACGGCCATGTCCTCTTCATCGGCGACGGGGTGAACGACGCCCCCGCACTGGCCGCCGCGCACACCGGCATCGCGATGGGCCGCAGGGGCTCGGACCTCGCGCTGGAGACGGCGGACGCGGTGCTCGTCCACGACGACCTCACGGCCGTGCCCAAGGCCGTCGCCCTCTCGCGCCGTGCCCGCCGCCTGGTCGTCCAGAACCTGTGCATCGCGGGGGTGTTCATCACCGGGCTGGTGATCTGGGACCTGGCCGGTCACCTCCCGCTGCCCCTCGGCGTCGCCGGCCACGAGGGCTCCACGATCCTGGTGGGCCTCAACGGCCTGCGCCTGCTGCGGGAGCGCGCCTGGCTGGACTCCTGACGCACCCGCCGAACGCCTACGCGTGTCCGCCCACCGTCACCTTCCCCACCACCAACTGAGGTGTGGCTTCCAGGACTTCGCCCACCCGGTCCACCTGCTCCGCCAACTCCCGCCGCTGCACGCCGGTGAGCCGCCCCAGCGGCTCCACCGTCACCGTCGTCCGCTTCCCCTGCCGCCGCTGGTGCCAGACCCCCGCGACCACGCCGTCGACGAGCAGCACGGGGTAGTTCCCCGCTTGGCCGCGCGCCGTGGCCCGCTCATGGGCAGCCCCGGGGAACATGCGCTCGCGAGGCTGCGCGGCGATGGCGTACGCGTCGAAGTACGGGAGCAGCCGCACCCCGCGTACGGCCTCCGAGGGGAAGCCGGTGTCGCCCGCCGCCACCCACGCGGGCGTCCCCTCGAAGTCGACCTCCTCGATCCCGCCGGCGGAGGCCAGGGCGGCGAAGAGGTCGGCGGCCCAGCCCCGGGGCGCGGCGGCCCACTTGGCGAAGTGCTGCGGCGTCGCGGGGCCGTACGCGCGCAGATAGTGGCCTACGAGCGCGGCGAGGGCCTCGTCCGCGGGCAGTGGCTCGAAGCGCGGCGGGCGGGTGTACGTGGCCTTGCGGCCGCGGTCGGGGGCGAAGCACAGGGCGCCGGTCTGGCCCGCCCGGTGCATCACCTGGCGCCAGCGCGGCCACTTGCCCTGGAACGCCTCCATGACGAGGTCGCCGGCCCAGGGGCCGGTGCGGGTCACGACCGCCTCCGTCAGCTCGTCCAGGGTCAGTTGCTCGCCGTCCAGGGCGTCGCCGATCGCGGCGACCACCTCGTCCTCCTGCTCGGGCGTCATCCGCACATCCGGCGGGTGCGGGCTCGGAGCGGCCGGGATCGCGGTCAACGCGGCGCTCCAGAAGGGGAGTTCGGCTGCGGCGAGGAGGTGGATCGTGCCGCGCGGGCCATACGTCTTCACCACACCGCGGTCCTCCCACAGTGCCGCGCGTACGTCCTGCCGGGTCGCACCGTCGAGCCGCAGGCCGATCGAGTGCTCGGCCGCCGACAGGACCTGCGCGTGCGCGGCGAGCATCGCGCCGACGACCTCGGCGACGGATGTGCCGGACGGCGCGGGCGTACCCAGCAGTTGTCGCTCGTAGCGCCGCGCGCTCGCCTCGTCCCATGTGATCCTCGATGTCATGGCGGCGACGGTAGACCCGAAAGAGGTCGGATCCTGTCCGCTGCCCGACTGTTGGGAGGGGAAGGCGATGGCGAAGGGCAAGGGCCCCTACGTCTGCGGTCTCGACGCCGCCGTGGACGTCGTGGGCGGCAAGTGGAAGCCGATGATCCTTTGGGCGCTGCACGACGACGGGACACTGCGCTTCGGGGAGCTGCGCCGGCATGTCTCGGGGGTCAGTGAGAAGGTGCTGATCCAGCATCTGCGCGAGCTGGAGGCGGACGGGATCGTGCATCGCGAGGTGTACCGGGAGGTGCCGCCCCGGGTCGAGTACTCGCTGACCGATCTGGGTGAGGCGCTCAACAGGGCGCTGCTGCCGCTGGGCGAATGGGGCGATCGTCACATGCGGGAAATCGTTGCCCGGAAACACCCAACCGAGTGCGAGGAGCCGGCGGCCGTCGCGCAGTCCGGCTGAGCTCCGAGGGGCTTGGACGAGGGCTCGGTCGAGGGCTCGGCCGAAATGTGGGCCCCCGCCCGCCCGTTGCGAGGCCGTTCGGGTGCAGTCGGTCGGCCGAATGGTGCCCGGAAACCATCACACGGTTTTCACATTGTTACCCCATACGGCTCGTCCGCCCCCTCCGCCTCACGTAAAGTTCGGACCAAGGTAATTCGCGTGAGCAAAACAGCGCGGTCGGTACCGCGCAGTGGAGGGGGCTGCGCGGTGCCTTTCTCCGGGGGCTGTTCCCGCCCTGTCGCCGGGTGCCGGGAGCGCGTCAGAGGTCCCGTACGGTGACCCGCACTCCGCGCCGCAGGCCCCACCGCTCCATCGCCCCGGCCTCCGCCTCCAGGACGTGCCGGGCCCGGAACCGAGGCAGCCCGACCCGCCCAGGACGCATCGTCCGCACCGCCATGACCCGGAACTTACGGTCCAGGTAGGCCACGTCGACCGCGAACCGCATGCCCACGGTGTGCACCGCGCTCGCCGGCGTCAGCAGCAGCGCCCCCTCGATTCCGTCGCGCCCGAGCAGCCCCCGCCGCCGCGCCCGGCCCGACTCGGCGAGCTCCAGCGGGACCGGTTCCGCTGTCCGGGGTGCGGTGAACGTGGCCATGTCCGCGAAGTTAGCGAGGGCGTCAAGCGGGCGTTCGCAGCCCGCTTCACCCATGTGGAGGAGTCGAGGGGAGATGTCGCCAAGGGCCTCACAAGCGGTCAGAAACCCCTGAATCCCTTTGAATTCCTCCAGTTTCCCCTGGAATCCCATGCGAACCGGCCATGATCACGCCTGAATGAACGGTTCCGCGGCCACCCACGCGTTGCCGGACGATTGCGCAGAGTAGTTGTGGCACGCCGATGCGCGCGGTAGCCCTTACGAAGGGTTATGGTGGAAACCCCCCCTCGGGCCGGTCCGTCTCCCCCCCACGGACCGGCCCGTTTTCTTTTGCGCTCCGCGCGTCCCACACCCGCCCACACGTGCCCACTGTGCGCAGCCACCACGCGCCCACACGCGCCCGCCGCGCGCAGCCACCACACGCGCCCCGGATGAACCGCCGCCCGCGAGCCGAACCGGCGACTGAGGCGCGCGAGCCCACCGCACACGACGGGAAAGGCCTTGCCCCCCAAGGGGAAGAGAGGCACCCACAGCGGTAGGGTGTCGCCCTCGGGGGACCGCCATCTGTACGGAGGGGCTGACATATTCGTGAACCTGCGCGACAACCTGCGCCGCTTGCTGGTCAGGTTCTATGCACGCAGGGTGGAAGGCCACCTTGACCACGACCAGGTGCCCAAGCACATCGGGGTCATCATGGACGGCAACCGGCGCTGGGCGAAGGCGGCCGGGAGCACAGCCGCCCAGGGGCACCGCGCCGGAGCCGACAAGATCGAGGAGTTTCTCGGCTGGTGCTCCGAGACCGACGTCGAGGTCGTCACCCTCTGGTTGCTGTCGACGGACAACTTCGACCGCCCCCAGGAAGAGCTGGTCCCCCTGCTCGGCATCATCGAAGGCGTCGTCCGCACCCTCGCCGCCGACGGCCGCTGGCGCGTCCACCACGTCGGCACGCCGGACCTCCTGCCCTCCCAGATGCAGACGGCGCTGAAGGAGGCCGAGGAGTCCACCGCGCACGTCGACGGGATACTCGTCAACGTCGCCATCGGCTACGGCGGCCGCCAGGAGATCGCCCACGCCGTGCGTTCGATGCTCCTCGACCATGCCGACAAGGGCACCTCAATGGAGGAACTCGCCGAGAACGTCGACATCGACATGATCGGAAAGCACCTCTACACGAGTGACCAGCCCGACCCCGACCTGGTGATCCGCACCAGCGGCGAACAGCGGCTCTCCGGATTCATGCTCTGGCAGACGGCCCACTCCGAGTACTACTTCTGTGAGGTCTTCTGGCCGGCCTTCCGGAAGGTCGACTTCCTGCGCGCGCTGCGCGACTACGCGGCACGACACCGGCGTTACGGCGGCTGACCAGGCAGGCCAGCAGGGACGTACTTCATCGTGTGTTAACGAACACGTCGTCGTGTGACCGGGCATGGCGGCGCGTGTTCGAGGGCATAAGCCTTCCAGGTCGACACCCGAACCACGGGTGTCGTATCTCAGCGGACGGCACGGGGCCGTCCGCCCGGGAGGCCCTTTGCACCAGCGCGACCGTGCGGTCAGTACGGACGAAGCGGAGGGCCGGTCCTCGGCCCGTGCATCGGCGCCATCGACCGGCCCAGATCTCCTCCGTCGCTCCCCGACCTCATCCGAGGGGGTACGTCCTTCCGTGGTGACCAGCACAAAGCGCCACAAGCCAGACCGGCGCACTTACGTTCTCGACACCAGCGTCCTGCTGGCCGACCCGCACGCCATGAACCGCTTCGACGAGCACGAGGTAGTGCTCCCCGTCGTCGTGGTCACGGAACTGGAGGCCAAGCGGCACCATCCCGAACTCGGCTACTTCGCCCGGCAGGCCCTGCGCCTGCTCGACGACTACCGGGTGAAGTACGGCCGCCTCGATGCCCCCATCCCCATCGGGGATCTCGGCGGGACGATCCGTGTCGAGCTCAATCACTCGGACCCCAGCGTCCTGCCTTCCGGCTATCGACTGGGGGACAACGACTCCCGCATCCTCGCGGTCGCCCGCAATCTCCAGGCCGAGGGGTTCGACGTCACGGTCGTGTCGAAGGACCTGCCGCTGCGGATCAAGGCGTCCTCCGTCGGTCTCCTCGCCGAGGAGTACCGCGCGGAGCTGGCCATCACGGACTCCTCCGGCTGGACCGGAATGTCCGAGCTGACGCTTTCCGCCGAACAGGTGGACCTTCTCTTCGAGGAGGAGAGGCTCTATGCCCCGGAGGTGTCCGAGCTCCCGGTGCACACCGGCCTGACGATCCAGTCCGAGCGCGGCAAGGCCCTGGGGCGCGTGACGCCCGAGGGCAACGTCCGTCTCGTACGGGGCGACCGGGAGGCCTTCGGCATCAAGGGGCGCAGCGCGGAGCAGCGCATCGCCCTCGACCTGCTGCTCGACCCGGACGTCGGGATCGTGTCGATGGGCGGCCGGGCCGGCACCGGAAAGTCGGCGCTGGCGCTGTGCGCGGGTCTGGAGGCCGTGCTCGAACGCCGCCAGCACCAGAAGGTGATGGTCTTCCGCCCGCTGTACGCGGTGGGCGGGCAGGAGCTCGGCTATCTGCCCGGCTCCGAGGCCGAGAAGATGAGCCCGTGGGCGCAGGCGGTCTTCGACACGCTGTCCGCGGTCACCAGCCGCGAGGTCATCGAGGAGGTCACCGCGCGGGGCATGCTGGAGGTCCTGCCGCTCACGCACATCCGCGGCCGCTCCCTCCACGACGCGTTCGTGATCGTGGACGAGGCGCAATCCCTGGAACGGAACGTTCTGTTGACCGTTCTGTCCCGAATCGGCGCGAATTCACGGGTCGTTCTGACCCATGACGTTGCCCAGCGGGACAATCTCAGGGTCGGCCGATATGACGGTGTGGTCGCCGTCGTGGAAAAGCTGAAGGGTCATCCGCTCTTTGCGCATGTCACCCTGACGCGATCTGAGAGGTCCCAGATTGCCGCCCTTGTGACGGAAATGCTGGAGGACGGGCATATCTGACCCCGTTCGACCGCTTCTGGCCAAGTCATAGCGGTTACGCGGTAGTTGGCGCCGTCCGGCAAAGGCGAAGAGCCTAGCCGGGCGGCGTCTTGGCGTGTGCTCGTTTCCGAGAAACTCCTGAGGCAAACAAGGTGTGAGCTTTCACACTCAACACAGAATTGCCTCCCGGTACCCGGTTACGGCAGAGTCTCACTCCTGTCAGGCCCCGCATACGACACACCGGTACCCCCAGCGGTACGGCACAACAGCAGAACCAGAACCAACTCCATAAAGTCGTCGTATGCCGCCCGAGCACCATGCGGCGCTCCCGTCATGGGGGTTGCCCACCGGGTCAGTGCCTCCCGTGACCCCGCAGTTGGGAGGCCAGTGTGAGGGGCACGATTGCGTCCGCCAGGGTCACCGAAGCGGACGATGCTGGAAGGAAACCGTGTGAGCCGGATTTCGGTCCGGGGATTCGCAGTGGCCTCGGCCACCGCGGTCACCACTGTCGGCTGTGTCGTCGGTGTTGCCTCGGGTACCACCGCGCAGACCTCGTCGGACGACGCCGAGGCGCTTTCGGGTGACTCGACGCTCCTCGCGGACATCCCCGCGGGCCAGCAGGCCCAGGTGCAGACCGCGTCCCTGACACAGCAGGCCGACTCTCAGGCCATTGCCGCGGACACGACCGCCAAGAAGGACGCCGAGGAGGCCGCGCGCAAGAAGGCCGCCGAGGACGCGGTCGCCAAGCAGAAGGCTGCCGAGAAGGCCGAGCAGGAGGCGAAGGAGCGCAAGGAGGCCCAGGAGGCCGCCAGCCGTTCCGCGACGCGTGATCCGTCCAGCTTCGCGCCCCAGAAGTCGTACACCGTTGCGGAAGTCCAGGCAATGGCGCGGCAGATCGTCCCCGCGGACCAGTTCCAGTGCTTCAGCAACATCGTGGACCATGAGTCGAGCTGGAACTACCAGGCCGACAACCCCGGCTCCGACGCGTACGGCCTGGTCCAGGCGCTGCCGGGCTCCAAGATGTCCTCCGCCGGCGCCGACTGGCAGACCAACCCGGCCACCCAGATCAAGTGGGGCCTGGGCTACATGGACAGCCGCTACGGCAGCCCCTGCGAGGCCTGGTCCTTCTGGCAGGCGAACAACTGGTACTGAGCCGACCGCCGCTCAACCTTGCGAAGCCCCTCACCGTCCTTCGGTGAGGGGCTTCGGCCATGTACGGTCGGACGCGAGGACTCCGGGGGGAGTGGTGAGGAGCAACGGGGGAAAAGGACGGATCATGTCGCAAGTGCCAGGGTGGCTGGGCCGGCTCGGCGCCGGACTGACTCAGATAGGGGAGCGCTGGGAGGAGCGCCGCGTCGCGGCGGAGAAGGACGAACAGGCGGACGACGAGGCGCCCGCGCCGGACCCGGTGCCGCCGCCTCCCGCCTACGCCCCCGCCGTCGCCGCCCGCCCCGATCCCGCAGCGGCCGTGCCCTGGGGTGTACGCGTCGCCGCCGAGGCAAGCTGGCGGCTGCTCGTACTGGCGGGCACCCTCTGGGTGTTGATGCGGGTCATCAGCGCCGTACAGCTCGTCGTCTTCGCCTTCGCCGCCGCGCTGCTCATCACCGCGCTGCTCCAGCCCACGGTGTCGCGACTGCGGCGGTACGGGGTGCCGCACGGGCTCGCCACCGCCCTCACCGCCATTCTCGGCTTCGTCGTCATCGGTCTCATGGGGTGGTTCGTCACCTGGCAGGTTCTGGAGAACATCGACAACCTCTCCGACCAGATCCAGGACGGCATCGACGAGCTGCGCCGCTGGCTGCTGAACAGTCCGTTCCATGTGACCGAGGATCAGATCAACGACATCGCCCAGAACCTGCGCGAGGCGATCGGGGCGAACACCGACGAGATCACCTCCGCGGGCCTGGAGGGTGTGACGGTCGTCGTCGAGGCGCTGACCGGCATCCTCCTGACGATGTTCTCGACGCTGTTCCTGCTGTACGACGGCAAGCGCATCTGGCAGTGGACGCTCAAGCTCGTCCCGGCCGCCGCCCGTCCCGGTGTCGCGGGCGCGGGGCCGCGGGCGTGGCAGACGCTGACCGCCTACGTTCGCGGGACGGTGATCGTGGCGTTGATCGACGCCATCTTCATCGGCCTCGGCATCTTCTTCCTCGACGTCCCGATGGCCGTCCCGCTCGCGGTCTTCATCTTCCTGTTCTCCTTCATCCCGCTGGTGGGTGCGGTGGTGTCGGGGGCGTTGGCGGTGGTGGTCGCACTCGTCACGCAGGGCGTCTTCACCGGGGTCATGACCCTGGCCGTCGTGCTCGCGGTCCAGCAGATCGAGGGCCATATCCTCCAGCCCTTCATCCTGGGCCGCGCCGTTCGGGTGCACCCGCTCGCGGTGGTGCTCTCTGTCGCGGCGGGTGGCATGGTCGCGGGGATCGGCGGGGCGGTGGTGGCGGTTCCGCTGGTCGCTGTGACGAACACGGTGGTCGGGTACCTGCGGGCGTACTCCGGCGAGGCGGCGCACCCCCGGGCGCAGCCGCCGACGCCGGCAACACCGCCGGCCCCGGATGCGACTCCGGCTCCTGCTCCGGCTCTGGCTTCGACTCCTGCTCCGACGGACCCCACGCCTCCGCCATCGGACGCGCCGCTGCCGGAGTAGAGCGCCCGGGGGATACCACCGATGTGATTCGCCCCCGCCGCCCCTACCCGTCCCATCCCGTACCTGGGGGCTCCGCCCCCAGACCCCCGTATCGGCCTTGCGGCCTCGTCCTCAAACGCCGGACGGGCTGAAGATTTCAGCCCCTCCGGCGTTTGAGGAGCGGGGTCTGGGGCGGAGCCCCAGAAGGATGGGACGGGTAGGGGCGGCGGGGGCGAGGAAAACGGCCCAGCCCCCGGAGGCTACTCCGCGAGGATCGCCTCGGCGTCCAGTGTGACCCCGACGGCCAGGAGCACCGCGGCGATCTTGAAGGCCTCCTGGATGGTCTCCCGATCGACCCCCGCCCTGCGGAGCACCCGCTCGTGGGAGTCGAGACACTGACCGCACGCGTTGATGGCGGACACGGCGAGGGACCACAGTTCGAAGTCCGTCCTGTCGACCCCCGGATTGCCGATCACGTTCATGCGAAGACCGGCCCGCAGCGTCCCGTACTCCGGATCGGAGAGCAGATGCCTCGTCCGGTGGAAGACGTTGTTCAGCGTCATGAGCGCGGCGACGGACTTGGCCGCCGTGTAGGCCTCGGGAGAGAGCCTCGCGTTCGCCTCCTCCTCCAACTCCCGCAGCACACGCGGCGACCGCGAAGCGATCGCACAGGCCAGCACCGTCCCCCACAACCGCTGCGGCGGCAGCCCACTGTCGCCGATCACCGAACCAAGGTTCAGTCGCAGATCCTTCGCGTAGTCCGGAATCGCGGACTTCAGCTCGTC
>NZ_VBZC01000016.1:0-107083 GCF_005786655.1 Streptomyces montanus | reverse complement strand
CGCGGCGCTCCGGAGAGCGCCGCGACCATGGCCCGTACGGGTCGTGCCGATCCCGCGATCCCTGTCCGGTACCGCTACTCGGTGCGCAGCCCGTCCGGCCGCATCAGCCGCAGAAGCGGCGGCAGGCTCAGCAGGGTCACCGCCAGGACCACCAGCGCGCCGATGCCGGTCATGGACAGCACGCTCGCCCAGTCCACCGAGACCGGGACGTCGGTCATCTTCAGCAGGACCGTGCCCAGGGTGAGGCCCACCACCGCCGACAGCGCCAGACCGAGCCCGACCGGGACCGCGGTCTGCCACAGCACCGACAGGCTCAGCGTGCGGCGCCGGGTGCCGAAGGCGACCAGGGCCGACAGCAGCCTCTTGCGTTCACGCAGCTGCTCCAGCTGAGAGACCAGAAGGCTCGCGCCGATCAGCGCCAGGACACAGGCCGCGCCCACGAACAGGCCGGTGCGGATGGAGGAGTACGCGCGGCTGCGCTCGCCGGAGGTCCACACCATCTGGTCCCCGTACCGATCGATCCTCACCGCCGTGTTCCGTACGAGGTCGTAGACGTCCGGCACGGACTCGTCGAGCTTGAGGTAGACCTGTCCGCGGAGGGCGGGCCCTGCCTTGGCGGGCAGCGCGCCCGGCGTGAACAGGAAGCCCCCGCGCTTCGACCCGGTCGGGTCCGTGCGCGACTCGGCCTGCTTCAGGTCCCGCGGTACGGTCCAGGCGACCCGCTTGCCCTGTCCGCTGTTTTCGTAGCCCGGATCGATGTAGAGGGTCCGGCCGGACTGGGCCAGCTTGGGGGTGTCGGTGTCGTACTCCCCGCCCTGGAGGGCGAAGATGTCGCCGTCGCGGCAGGAGGGCAGGGCGGCCGCCTCGCGCAGGGCGGCGCAGTCGCCGACGGCCACCGAGGCGGAGCGGTTGGGATCCGTCCGCCGGTCGCCGAGCCATCCCTCGGAGAACGCCATGACGTCACGTACGCCCTTGGTCCGCGTGAACTGTTCGGCGGCTGAGGCGAGCGGGGTCGCGCTCGGCACGGTGACCTGCATCTGCGCCCGCGAGAGGTCCTGCGGCGACGGCTCCGTGTACTGGCTCTCCACTCCGGAGAACAGCATCTGCAGGGCGATCGCGCCGGCCACCGCCACCGCGATGCCGTTGACCATGCGGGCCGCCGTGCCGCCGCTCAACTGAAGCCGGCGTACGGCCAGTTGCCAGGAGACACTGCCCGAGCCGAGCCGTGCGACGACCGCGTCGACGATCCACGGCAGCAGCGCGGTGACACCGATCAGCAGCAGCACCACCCCACCGGACACCAGGTACTCGTTGAAGTCCCCGTTGTTCTTCCCCTGCCCCACCATCGGGTAGAGCATCGCGAGCCCGCCCAGCGGCAGCAGCAGCCGCCACCACAGCCGGCGCCGCGCGGGCTTCGCGGTGCGCACCACGCCGAGCGGCTCGATGACCACCCGGCGCAAGGCGAACAGGGTGACCAGCACCGCGGCCAACGGGACCGTGACCGCGACCAGGGCGGCCAGCGCGGGCGACGGGTTCAGATAGCTGGGGAACACGCTGACGTCGAAGACCTCGACGGAGCCCGCTGCCTCACGACCGACCAGGAAGAACGCGGCGCCGAAGACCAACCCGAGCGCGGAGCCTGCGAGTGCCTCGCCGGCGGCGATCCGCCGGGTCATCCGGCTGTCGGAGCCGACGAGCCGGAGCGCCGCGAGCCTGCGGTCCCGCCGCTCGCCGCCGAACCGCACGGCCGCCGCGATGAAGATGGCGACCGGGGTCAGCAGCACCACGAAGACGACCAGGATCAGCAGGATCAGTACGGGGTCCATCCCGTCCGACGGATAGGGCTCCCCCTCGCCGAAATGGGCGATGCGGACCACACTGCTGCCGTCGATCTTCGAGGCGAGTCGCTTGCCGCCCGTGTAGTAGGCGAGTTCCTGCGAACCGATGAGCCCGCTCTCGCCGATGGTCCCGACGACGCGGTACGGCACCCGCTCCCGCAACAGTTTCCCGTCGCCGGACTCCAGCAGCTCCTTGAGTGCGGGGGAGGCCACCATCTCACCCGGCTCCGGGAACTTCGTCACCCCCGGTGGCAGCGGTGCCCGTACCCCCTCGGGCTGCAACTCCCGCCCACGGACGCCGCGCTGGCGGTATGTGGTGTCCACCTTCCCGACCAGGACGGTGTTGTCGCCCTTGGGCGTCTTCGTCTCGCTGTACGTGAAGTCCCCGCGTGAGTGCCCGCGGTCGTCCCGCGCCGCCAACGCGGTCGGGATCGCCGTGGTGAGCAGCAGCAACGCCACGCCGAGGCCGACGCCGACCGCCGTCAGCAGGACCCGGCTCCAGCCCTCGCGGCCGCCGGTGAACGCGAACCTGGCCCCCATGCCCAGGTCCCTCAACCACTGACGCATCCTCATACGATGCGCTCCATGTCCCGCGACTTCCCGTCGCGGACGACGATCTCGCGGTCGGAGTACGCGGCGACGCGCGCCTCGTGCGTGACGAGGACGACGGCGGCGTTGGCGGACCGGGCGGCCTCCGTGAGCAGTTCCATCACGCGTTCGCCGTTGAGGGAGTCGAGCGCGCCGGTGGGCTCGTCGGCGAACAGCACGCGCGGGTTGGTGACCAGGGCACGGGCCACGGCGACCCGTTGCCCCTGACCGCCGGATATCTCGCCGGGCCGCTTGCCCCTGAGGTCGTCGACCTCCAGCCGCTCCATCCAGGACAGGGCGGTGCGCTCGGCGTCCTTGCGGGAGGTGCCGTTCAGCCGCAGCGGCAGCGCGACGTTCTCGACGCAGGTCAACTCCGGTACCAGCTGCCCGAACTGGAAGACGAACCCGAACTCCGAGCGGCGCAGCGCACTGCGCCGGGCGTCGCTCATGGTCGCCATCTCGTGGCCGTTGTAGAGGATCGAGCCCGAGTCCGGAGGCACGATGCCGGCGAGGCAGTGCAGCAGGGTCGACTTGCCGGAGCCGGAGGGGCCCATCACGGCGACGACCTCGCCCGGGTGGATGGAGAACTCGGCGCCGTCGAGGGCGTTGGTGGGGCCGTACGCCTTGCGCAGGTCGTGGGCGGCGAGCAGGGCGCCTGCGGGGATCATCGGGCCACCGCCTCGGCGAGCTTGCCCAGGCGTGCGGCGGTGAGTTCCAGCCAGCGCAGGTCGGCCTCCAGGTGGAAGAGGGCGTGGTCGCAGATCAGTTGGTCGGCGAGGTCGCCCTTGCGCTTGCGGTCGGTGAGGATCCGCATCATGCGCAGGTGCTCGGAGCGCTGAGTGTCGAGGATCTCGGCCGCGTCCCGGTGCGTGAGCAGGGCGAGGACGACCTTGGTGTAGAGGGTCGACTGGAGGTAGGGCTCGGGCTTCTCCGGCGTCGCGAGCCACCGTTGGACATCGGTGACGCCCGCCTCGGTGATCGCGTACCGCTTCCGCTCCGGGCCTTCGCCCGCCTCGATCCCGTCGACCTCCACGAGGCCGTGCTTCAGGAGCCGGGACATCGTCGAATAGACCTGGCCGTAGTGCAGTGGCCGATCGTGACCGAACTTCTCGTCGAAGGCCCGCTTCAGGTCGTAACCGTGGCGCGGGCCGGACTCGAGGAGCCCTAGAAGTGTGTGACCGATGGACATGAGAGCGGACTCTACACGCGGCGTATACACCACGTGTATACGCGCCGCGAATAGGTCGGCTGCGGGGCGTACGAGAGCGCAGGTCAGCCGTGATTGTCACGGTTCTGCTACATGGCGGAGGGGTCGTTTCCGGCCGATGCGGAGGTCTGGGGCGGAGCCCGTGGCGGGGCGCCTTTCCTCTACTCCTCGGCCTCTCCGGACGCGGGAGGCCGCCCCCGGCGAGCGATCGGCCCGGCCGCGCCCGGCAGCCGCCCGGCCTCCGCGAGAGCGCGGCGCAGCAGAAACTCGATCTGCGCGTTGGCCGAACGCAGTTCATCCCCGGCCCAGCGGGCCAGTGCCTCGTACACCAGCGGATCCAGCCGCAGCAGCACCTGCTTGCGCTGCTGCGGCCGAGGCCGCCGCTTGGGGGAGGACCCCTCGGAGGGAGCTGTCACTGGTAAAGAGTCCCGGTGTTGAGGACCGGCTGCGCCGCGCGGTCCCCGCACAGCACCACCATCAGATTCGACACCATCGCCGCCTTGCGCTCGGCGTCCAGCTCCACGATGTCCTGCTCGGTGATCCGGGTGAGCGCGGCCTCGACCATCCCGACCGCCCCGTCCACTATCTGCCGCCGCGCCGCCACGACCGCTCCCGCCTGCTGCCGTTGGAGCATCGCCGAGGCGATCTCCGGCGCGTACGCGAGGTGCGTGAAGCGCGACTCTATGATCTGCACCCCGGCGGCCTCCACGCGCGCGTGCAGCTCGACGGCGAGCTTTTCGGTGATCTCCTCCGCGTTGCCGCGCAGCGACAGGCCCTCCTCGTCGTGCGCGTCATAGGGGTACTCGATCGCGATGTGCCGCACCGCCGCCTCGGTCTGCGTGGAGACGAACTCCAGGAAGTCGTCCACTTCGAAGGTGGCCTGCGCGGTGTCCTCGACCTTCCACACCACCACGGCGGCGAGCTCGATCGGGTTGCCGTAGGCGTCGTTGACCTTGAGGACGGCGGTCTCGTGGTTGCGTACACGCGTCGAGACCTTCGTGCGTGACGTCAGCGGGTTCACCCAGCGCAGTCCGTCCTGCCGGATCGTGCCCCGGTAGCGGCCGAAGAGCTGGACGACGCGGGCCTCGCCCGGTGCCACCATGTTCAGTCCGCACATCGCTGTGAAGGCCGCGACGCCGACGAGGACGCCGAGGGTGATCAGCGCTGCCCTGCCGCCCGTGGAGCCCACCGCGCCCCCGCCGACGATCATCCCGGTGCCCAGCAGCAGCCCCAACAGGCTGAGCAGCAGCGCGAGTCCGCCTCCGATGCTGTGCGCGGTGAACTCCCGCACGCGCGGCGCGGGCATCTCGGGTGTGTCGGCGACGGCCGCCGAGTTGTCCATGGACATGGATGGTCCCCCGTGTCGTAGTCCCACTGTTCGTTCTTCTCAGCTAGCTTCAGTCTATCTAAGTGATATCACTTTACCCCTTCGCGGCAACCTTCCGACCCTCTGGCTCGTCGTTTCCTTAGGACCGGGTGCTGATTGTCACGTCCGGAAAAGGCTGGATCGACCGACCTTTGTCACAACGCGTGGTGTTAGCTTTCTGAGCTGGCCTCAGCGGCACCTGTGTGACGCAAGAGAATTGAAGCGGTTAGAGCGAAGCGGAGCGGAACGGACCCATGGGAAGAGCGGACGAGAGACGAGCGCGGCAGCGCGGTGGCCGCCGCGCCGCGCCCAAGCGCTCCTCCGGGGGCAGCGGCATACGCCGGTTCTTCACCTGGAAGAAGATCCTGGGCACGTTCTTCAGCCTCTGCCTGCTCGGCATGGCCGCCTTCGTCGTGCTGTACCTGATGATCGACGTCCCCAAGGGCAACGCCGCGGCGACGCAGCAGAGCAACATCTACAAGTACAGCGACGGTAAGATCCTCGCCCGCACCGGCAAGGTCAACCGCGAGCTCGTCGACCTCACCGAGGTGCCCAAGCCCGTCCAGAAGACCTTCGTCGCCGCCGAGAACAAGTCGTTCTACAAGGACGCCGGCGTCGACTTCAAGGGCACGGCCCGCGGTCTGCTCAACACCCTCTCCGGCAAGGGCAAGCAGGGCGGTTCGACGATCACCCAGCAGTACGTCAAGAACTACTACCTCGAGCAGGACCAGACCGTCACGCGCAAGCTCAAGGAACTGGTCATCTCGCTGAAGGTGGACCGCACGACGTCCAAGGAGGACATCCTCGCGGGCTACATCAACACCAGCTACTACGGCCGCGGCGCGTACGGCATCCAGGCCGCCGCCCAGGCGTACTACCGAGTGGACGCCAGGAAGCTGACGGTGGAGCAGGGCGCCTATCTCGCCGCGCTGTTGCAGGCCCCGAGCCAGTACGACTGGGCGGTCGCCACGGACAGCGGCAAGGAACTGGTCAAGCAGCGCTGGAACTACGTCCTGAACAACATGGTCGAGGAGAAGTGGCTGGACTCCTCCAAGCGCGACGGCATGAAGTTCCCCGTGCCCAAGCCGCCCCAGGGCGCGCCCGGTATGGAGGGGCAGACCGGCTATCTGGTGGAAGCCGCCAACATCGCGCTGGAGAAGCAGCTCGTCGCCCAGGGCAGCGCCTCCGACATGGAGGACGCCGAGGCGAAGGTCACAGCGGGCGGCTGGACCCTCACCCTGAACATCGACAGGAAGAAGCAGACGCAGCTGGAGAAGGCCGTCAAGACGCAGCTCACCAGCAAGCTGGACAAGGACAAGCGTCCCGTCGACGGCGACATCCAGGCCGGCGCCGTCTCCGTCGACCCGAAGACCGGCAAGGTCCTCGCAATCTACGGCGGCGTGGACTACGTCAAGCACTACAGGAGCAACGCGACCCGCCGCGACTACCAGCCCGCGTCCACCTTCAAGCCGGTGATCCTGGCCGCCGCCCTGGAGGACAAGGCCGAGACGCAGGACGGCACTCCGATCACGGCGAACACCATCTACGACGGCACCAGCAGGCGTCCCGTCGAGGACGACGGCAAGAAGGTCGGGTTCGATCCGCCGAACGAGGACGACGAGGACTACGGCGACGTCACCGTGCAGACCGCGATGAACCAGTCCATCAACTCGGTCTTCGCGCAGATGGGTGTCGACGTCGGCATGAAGAAGGTCATGGAGGTCGCGGGCGAGCTCGGCATGGACACCAAGGGCATGGAGGCCGTGCCCGCGCAGACGCTCGGCTCCATGGGCGCGAGTCCGATGGAGATGGCCGGGGTGTACGCCACTCTCGACAACCACGGCAGGAAGGTCACCCCCGCCGTGGTCAAGTCGGCCGAACACAAGGACCGTCCGGTCGAGTTCCCGGACCCCGTCGGCGACCAGGTCATCAGCGTCAAGGCGGCCGACACCGTCACCTCGGTGCTCACCGGCGTGGTCGACGACGGTACGGCCAAGACCTCGGTGCGCGACAACCCGGCCCGCGACGGCCAGCAGGTCGCGGGCAAGACGGGTACGTCCGACAAGAACAGGTCGGCCTGGTTCACCGGCTACACCCCGAATCTGGTGACGTCGGTCGGCATGTTCGGTGAGGACGCGAAGACCGGCGCCCAGGTGACGATGCAGGGTGCCACCGGCGAGCTTCCGGGCAAGGGCCGCGTCGCAGGCGGCAGCTTCCCCGCCCGGATCTGGGCGGCGTACACGTTCAACGCGATGGGCGAGGTCAGCAAGTTCGACCTGGACACCGACCAGGGTGCGGGCGTCGAGCCGACGGCGCCGCCCACGCCGACCGAGGACCCGGTGACGCCGAGCACGCCGACGACGCAGCCCACCAGCAAGCCGTCGAAGACGAAGAAGCCGACGAAGGAACCCACGGAGGAACCGACGACGGAGCAACCGACTCAGGAACCGACGACGGAGGAGCCCACCGACCCGGCCACGACGCCACCGGTCGATCCCCCGGACACCGGGGGCGGCGGCGAGGCGGACGGCGGACAGGGCGGCCTGGACGGATGACGCGGCGGCCCCGCGCCCGGGAGGGGCGCGGGGCCGCGGTGCGGCGAGGAGATCAGCCGCCGTTCACGTTGAGGGCGATGCGGTCACCGATCTCCTTGTCGATGTTGCGCCAGTACTGGAGCGCGCGGTCCTGGACGGGGCGGCTCACCCCGTTCTTCAGGTGCCCGCTGACGTTCGAGACGAGCCGGTCGCGGGCCGCGTCGTCGAGGACCTGGCGGACCATGGTGCCCGGCTGGCCGAAGTCGTCGTCCTCGCGGTGCAGCCGATACGCCTCACGGACCATCTCGCCCGCCGTCTGCCAGCCGGCGATGTCGCCGAACTGCTGGACGGCCGCGGCGGGGCCGCCGTACGAGTTGGGCGCGTACACCGCGCCGGTCCTGGCGGCCTCGTACCGCATCGGGCCGTCCTTGGCGTACGAGTGGACCGCCGAGCGCGGCCGGTTCGGCGGCAGCTGGGCGTAGTTGGGGCCGATCCGGTAGCGGTGCGTGTCCGGGTACGAGAAGAGCCGGCCGAGGAGCATCTTGTCCGGGGACGGGCCGATGCCCGGCACCATGTTGGACGGCTCGAAGGCGGCCTGCTCGATGTGGATGAAGTAGTCCTCCGGGTTCTCGTTGAGCGTCATCCGGCCGACCTCGATCAGTGGGTAGTCGCCGTGCGGCCACACCTTCGTCAGGTCGAACGGGTTGAAGCGGTAGTCCGGGGCGTCCTCGAACGGCATCACCTGGACGTGCATGGTCCACGACGGGTGGTCCCCGCGCTCGATCGCCTGGTACAGGTCCCGGCGGTGCAGATCGGCGTCAGCGCCCGCGAGGCGGTCGGCCTCGGCCTGGGGAAGGAAGTCGATGCCCTGGTCCGTCTTGATGTGGTACTTGACCCAGAACTTCTCCCCGCCGCCGTTGATCCACATGTACGTGTGGGACGAGTAGCCGTTCATGTGGCGGTAGGTCTTCGGGATGCCCCGGTCGCCCATCAGCCACGTCACCATGTGCGCGGACTCGGGGGACAGGGTCCAGAAGTCCCACTGCATGTTGTTGTCGCGAAGCCCGTTGTCGGGCCGGCGCTTCTGCGAGCGGATGAAGTCCTGGAACTTCTGCGGGTCACGGACGAAGAAGATCGGCGTGTTGTTGCCGACGAGATCGTAGTTCCCGTGCTCCGTGTAGAACTTCAGCGCGAAGCCGCGGGGGTCGCGCCAGGTGTCGGGGGAGCCCAGCTCACCCGCGACGGTCGAGAAGCGCGCCAGCATCTCCGTGCGCTTCCCGGGCTGGAAGAGGTCGGCCTTGGTGAACTGGCTGACGTCGTTGGTGACTTCGAAGGTGCCGTACGCGCCACTGCCCTTGGCGTGCACCACCCGCTCGGGGACCCGTTCGCGGTTGAACTGGGCCATCTTCTCGATGAGGTAGTGGTCCTGGAGCAGGATCGGACCGTTGGAGCCGACGGTCAGTGAGTGCTCGTCGCTCTCCACCGGGATCCCGGCGTTGTTCGTGGTGTACGGGACCGACTGCGGTGCCTTGGTCACGAGCGTCCTCCCGTCATGACGAGGGTGGGGTCAGGTCGCTTCGCTCACCTCAGCAAGTCAACTCCGCCGACGCCACGTCGGCAACATTGGACAGGGTCTAATTTCGGTGCAATTCCGAGAGCAGCCACGCGGTCACCCTCGGTTCAGCTCGAACCACACCACCTTCCCCGTGCTCAGCCGGGTCGCACCCCACCGCCTGGCCATCTTGTTCACCAGGTAGAGCCCGCGCCCGCCCTCGTCCGTGGCGCGTGCCTGCCGCAGCCGTGGCAGCTGCGGCACGTCGTCGCCGACCTCGCAGCGCAGTACGTCGGTCCGCAGCAGGCGCAGCGTGACGGGCCGTGACGTATAGCGCACGGCGTTGGTCACGACCTCGCTGACGAGCAGCTCCACGGAGTCGCTCAGCTCCTCCAGACCCCAGCGGGACAGCGCGCGGCGCGCCAGCCGCCGGGCCCGGCCCGGAGCCGCGTCCTCGGGGTCCAGATGCCAGTACGCGACGTCGCTCGGCGCGATGCCGTCGAAGCGGGCGGCGAGCAGCGCGATGTCGTCGTCCCGGTCGCCCGGGCCGAGCATGTCGAGCACCTCGTCGCACAGCGCCTCCAGCGGCGGCGGATGGTCCGCGCCGGTCAACTGCGCCGTGGCGGCGAGCTTTTCCCGCAGCTGTTCTATGCCGGTCCACACGTCCCGCAGCCGTGACTCGACCAGACCGTCCGTGTAGAGCAGCAGCGTGGCCCCGGCGGGCGCGTCCAGCTCGACCGCCTCGAAGTCCACACCGCCCACGCCGATGGGGGCGCCCGGCGGCACCCGCAGCACCTCGGCCCGGCCGCCCAGGTGCAGCAGGACCGGCGGGGGATGGCCGGCGTTGGCGATGGTGATCCGGTGCGAGACCGGGTCGTACACCGCGTACAGACAGGTCGCCATGCGGTCGGTGCCCAGGCGCTGCGCCTGCTCGTCGAGGTGGTGCAGCACCTCCTGGGGCGGCAGGTCGAGCCCGGCGAGGGTCTGCGCGGTCGTGCGCAGCTGGCCCATGATGGCCGCCGAGGTCATGGAGTGACCCATCACATCGCCCACGACCAGGGCGACCCGGCTGCCGGGCAGCGGAATCGCGTCGTACCAGTCGCCGCCGACCCGGGCCGTCTCGGCCGCCGGAAGGTAGCGCGAGGCGAGCCGCACACCCGTGGGGCGTGGCAGCGTCTCGGGCAGCATGGTGCGCTGCAGCTCGTCGGCGATGTACGCCTCGCGGCCGTACAGCACCGCCTTGTCGATGCCGAGCGCGCTGTGCGTGGCGAGCTGGGCCGCGACGAGGAGGTCGTCGCTCTCGAAGGCCTCCCGGTCGGGGCGGCGCAGGAAGAGCGCCGCGCCGATCACGCGCCTGCGGCCGCGCAGCGGGGCGAGGATCGCACGCTGACCGCCCGGCACCGTCAGTTCCTCGCCGATCAGCTCGGGCAGCGCGGCACGCGCCGCGGGCGCGTCCGCGAAGACGGGACGCACCCCGCGCAGCACCTCGTTGAGCGCGCCGCCGGGCCGCACCTGGCACAGCTCGGCGGTGACCCCGATATCGGGCTCGGGCTGGAGCGAGGGCAGCAGGAAACCATCGGTGTCCCGGTCCTCCGGGATCCGGTCCGTACGCCGCAGCCGCAGCACGACGGGTCCGGTGGGCCGCTCGTCGCCGACCGGCAGCGGATCGCGCAGATAGACCAGGATCGCGTCCGAGAAGGTCGGCACGGTGGCCCGGCACAGACCCATCACGATCTCGTCGAGATCGATGCCGCGCGCGATCCGCCGGGTCGCGGCCCCCACGAAGCGCAGCCGGTCGCCGTCACGCCGCATGGGCATGGGCCCGGCGGGCGCCGTGCCCTGCCCGGTACGGCGGTCCGCCGGGCCGACCGGCGGACCGGCGGGCGCCTCGGCGCCCGACTGCGGCTGCACCGGAATGCTCTCCGGCGCGGGACGCGGCCGGTGCGGATCCGGTTCGGCGGCCGACGGCTGGGAGTGCTCGGGGCCCGCGGGTACGGGCGTACCGGCCGGTCCATGACCGTCGGACGGCGCGGGGGTGCCGTGGCTGCCCGCGGGGGTGCCGGTGGCGGCAGAGCGGGCTTCGGCGGGAGCGGGGGAGCCCAGGGGGCCCTGTGCTGGTAACGGGGCGGAGCCCAGCGGCTGCTCCGGAGTACGCAGAAGCGCCCCGCGGGGGTCCGCGGGGGCGGTGGGCCGGGCAGCGCTTGGCTGGCGGCGCTCATGGGAGGTGGGGTGCTCCGTCACGCGTGTCGAATCCATCCGTCCGGGGCTGCGCGCCGTGCGTGCGGTTCGTCCCGCAGAGAACCCGATACCCGGAATACGTGTCCCAGGAACGGAATTCCCGCGTGGTCAGACAGCCTCTCAGGGCCGGCCCCGGCCGACGCCGACGGGGACAGCCTGTCAGGCCGCCTCCGGACCCTACGGCCGCCGTAGTCCTCGTACCCCTCGCTCACGTCCTGCCGCCCCTCGGTGACGTTCGGTCAAGCCCAGCGCATGCCGCGGGAGTTGTTGCTGCTGCGCGCCCTTTGCGGAGGACGATCCTACGGTTGTACCACGGGCGCGCAACCAGGGTCTCATGTGGACACGTGCGCGGGCGTACGGTCCCAGTCGTCCGGGAGTGCGGGTACGGACCAGGCCGGATCCGGGCGCCAATGCTGCCATCCGTCCGAGAACGGCGGACCCCAGGCCCGGATCACCTCCACCGCGGACCGTCCCGCTTCCCTTACGCGTGTGGCCAGTTGCACATCCATCAGACCATCCCGTTGAGCTTGCGCGAACTCGTCCTCGTCGCGCCAGCCCCAAGTTCGGTCCGGGTACACGGAGATGTCCAGGAAGTGGTCCTCGGAGTCGACTCCGCTGGCCCATCTGACCAGCGGTTCTTCCAAGTTGACGTACCAGTTCTTGAACTGCCAGCCGGGCTCCCAGAACAGCCACACCGACCACGGCTCACCGGGCCGGGCCAGCTTCAGCACGCCGGTGCCGAACCAGCGGTCGCGCTGCACCGTACGTGGCTTGGTGTAGCGGGAATCCAGCGGCTCCACATGGACGGGGGTGCCGTCGGCGAGCACCGGCCTCACACACTCGGTGCCGGGCGCCATCCACACGGCGAGGAGCTCGTCGTCGTCCCGCACGACGGTCACGGGACGGCAGATGTGGACCTGCTCGCCGCCGTTCTCCCGGTACCGCCACAGGATCTGACTCCCGGGGGTCCAGAAGGCCGCCGCTCCGCCCGCTTCCACGTCTGTCACCGCTCCACCCTCTGCCATGACCAGATATTAGGTGTCCACGGCATACGACGCTGCGGCGCGCGTCACGGTTCGCGCCGGGCGCACGAGCCTGTTACGGGCGCGTCATCCGCAGGACATCCAGCGCCTCGTCCAGTTGCTCCAGGGTGAGATCGCCCCGGTCGACGTACCCGGATTCCAGCACGACCTGGCGGATCGTCTTCCGCTCGGCCAGTGCCTTTTTGGCCACCTTTGCGGCCTCCTCGTACCCGATGTACTTGTTGAGTGGTGTCACCACGGACGGTGACGACTCGGCGTACTCACGGGCCCGTTCGCGGTTCGCGGTGATCCCGTCGACGGTCCGGTCGGCGAGCAGCCGCGAGACGCTCGCGAGGAGGCGTACGGACTCCAGGATGTTCTTCGCGATGACCGGAAGCATCACATTGAGCTCGAAGTTCCCGGCCGCCCCCGCCGCCGCGACGGTGGCGTCGTTTCCGGTCACCTGGGCGGCGACCATGAGGACGGCCTCGGGAATGACCGGATTCACCTTGCCCGGCATGATCGACGATCCGGGCTGGAGGTCCGGGAGGTTGATCTCGGCGAGCCCGGTGCGGGGGCCCGAGGCCATCCACCGCAGATCGTTCGCGATCTTGGTCAGCCCGACCGCGATCGTGCGCAGCTGCCCACTCGTCTCGACGATCCCGTCCCGCGCCCCCTGCGCCTCGAAGTGGTTGCGCGCCTCGGTGAGCGGGAGCCCGGTGGTCCGGGCGACCTCGGCGATCACGGCGGCGGAGAACCCGGGCGGGGTGTTGATGCCGGTGCCTACGGCCGTTCCGCCCAGCGGCAGTTCGGCCAGCCGGGGCAGTGTGGCGCTGAGCCGCTCGATGCCGTAGCGCACCTGCGCCGCGTATCCGCCGAACTCCTGGCCCAGCGTCACGGGTGTCGCGTCCATGAGATGCGTACGCCCGGACTTCACGACGTCCGCGAACTCCTCGGCCTTGCGCTCCAGGGACGTGGCCAGGTGCTCCAGGGCGGGCACGAGATCGCGTGTGACGGCGGCCGTGGCCGCGATGTGGATGGACGAGGGGAAGACGTCGTTGGACGACTGGGACGCGTTCACATGGTCATTGGGGTGTACGTCCCTGCCGAGCCGTTCGCTTGCGAGGGTGGCGACGACCTCGTTGGTGTTCATGTTGGACGAGGTGCCGGACCCGGTCTGGAACACGTCGACGGGGAAGTGCGCGTCCCACCGGCCCTGCGCGACCTCTTCCGCCGCTTCCTGAATCGCCTCGGCGATGTCCTTGTCGAGCACGCCGAGCCGTGCGTTGACCTTGGCCGCGGCGCCCTTGACGCGGGCGAGGGCCTCGATGTGGGCGCGTTCGATGCGCTGCCCCGAGACGGGGAAGTTCTCCACCGCCCGCTGGGTCTGCGCCCGCCACTTGGCGTCCGCCGGGACGCGGACCTCTCCCATGGAGTCGTGCTCGATCCGGTAGTCCCCGGTCGCGTTCTCTTCGGTCATGCGCCGATCACCTCCAACTCTGACAGCACGCGAGGCGTTTCTGGTGTTCCCGATGGGATTTACGGCCGCCTCGTTCCCGGAGGCGGGTGTGATCCATCGCCGATTCGTAACTGATGAGTAGCCTGCTAGACATTTCAAGTACATCGGGGCGAGTCCACCAGCACGAGGCTCCGATGCCCCCCACTCAGTGGAGCTGTGGTGCCTCATCACTTCGCTGCCCCGATGGATTCCCGGGTGATGTCGCTGTCGGTCGCGCTCGTCAGCCGTTGCGGTCTCATTCCGCCCTCGCTTTCCCGGAACCGCGCCCGGCTGGTCCGGGAACCGCGCGAGATGCGCGCGAGTGACGATGTCGTGCTGTTCTACGGAGCGGACATGGCGCAGGAGTTGACGCGTTTCTCGGCCGAGGCGGAGGACGGACTGCCGCCCGCCGCGGTTCTGGCTCCCTGGCTCGACCTCGATCCGGCGATCGCCGCCGAGCAGGTCAGGGGCGCTTCCCGGGCCAGGGCCAGGGAAGGGGAGCGTGGCAGGACGCGGTCGGCGGTGACGGTGACGGCGGTGACAGTGACTGCCCCGGACCGGCGTATACGCCTTTCCCAGCGGGAGCGTCAGCTCATGGACCTGCTCGTCTCCGGCCTCGGCGTCCGTGACGTCGCCCGCGAGATGCTGCTGACCGACAAAACGGTCAGGAACTATATGAGCCGCATCTACGGCAAGCTCAATGTGCGCTGCCAGTCGGAGGCGATCCTGTGCTGGCTCGGGCACTTGGACGTCGAGACACCACTCAGCCCGTCCGGCGTTTGAGGCGGCGGGGTGAAATCCATCCCCGCCGCCCCGAAAGGCACTACGCCAGCCCGGGCCCCCGCACCGGAATCGACGTGAACGTGGGCGCGGGCGCGGGGTCCTTGAAGAAGTCGTTGCCCTTGTCGTCGACCACGATGAAGGCCGGGAAGTCCTCGACCTCGATCTTCCAGACGGCCTCCATGCCGAGCTCCTCGTACTCGACGACCTCGACCTTCTTGATGCAGTCCTGGGCGAGCCGGGCGGCCGGCCCGCCGATGGAGCCGAGGTAGAAGCCGCCGTGGGCGTCACAGGCGTCCGTGACCTGCTTGCTGCGGTTGCCCTTGGCCAGCATGACCTTGGAGCCGCCCGCTGCCTGGAACTGCTCCACGTAGGAGTCCATCCGCCCCGCCGTCGTCGGACCGAACGAACCGGACGCGTACCCCTCGGGAGTCTTCGCCGGTCCGGCGTAGTACACCGGGTGGTCCTTCAGGTACTGCGGCATCTCCTCACCCGCGTCCAGCCGCTCCTTGATCTTGGCGTGCGCGATGTCGCGCGCCACGACCAGCGGACCGGACAGGGACAGCCGGGTCTTGACCGGGTACTTCGTCAGCTCGGCGAGGATGTCGTCCATCGGCTGGTTGAGATCGATCTTCACCACGTCACCCTCTTCGAGGTGCTCGTCCGTGGTGTCCGGCAGGAACCGCGCCGGATCCGTCTCCAGCTGCTCCAGGAAGACGCCCTCCGCCGTGATCTTCGCCACCGCCTGGCGGTCGGCCGAGCAGGAGACGGCGATCGCCACCGGGCAGGACGCGCCGTGCCGCGGGAGGCGGACCACACGTACGTCGTGGCAGAAGTACTTGCCGCCGAACTGCGCGCCGATCCCGATCTGCTGCGTCAGCTCGAAGACCTTCTGCTCCAGGTCCTTGTCCCGGAAGCCGTGGCCCAGCGCCGAGCCCTCGGCCGGGATCTCGTCCAGGTAGTGCGCGGACGCGTACTTCGCGGTCTTCAGGGCGTATTCCGCGCTCGTACCGCCGACGACGATCGCCAGGTGGTACGGCGGACAGGCGGCCGTACCCAGCGAACGGATCTTCTCCTCGAGGAACTTCATCATCGAAGCCTCGTTGAGGACCGCCTTCGTCTCCTGGTAGAGGAACGACTTGTTGGCCGAGCCGCCGCCCTTGGCCATGAACAGGAACTTGTACGCGCCGCCGTCCGTCGCGTACAGCTCGATCTGCGCCGGGAGGTTGGAACCGGTGTTCTTCTCCTCCCACATGGTCAGCGGAGCCATCTGCGAGTAGCGCAGGTTCAGGTTCTTGTACGCGTCGTAGACACCGCGCGAGAGGGCGGCCTCGTCGCCGCCCCCGGTGAGCACGTTCTGCCCGCGCTTGCCCATCACGATCGCCGTGCCGGTGTCCTGGCACATGGGCAGCACGCCCGCGGCGGCGATGTTCGCGTTCTTCAGGAGGTCGAGCGCCACGAACTTGTCGTTCGACGACGCCTCGGGGTCGTCGATGATGCGGCGCAGCTGCGCGAGATGCGCCGGGCGCAGGTAGTGCTGGATGTCGTGGATGGCCTCCTCGGCGAGCTTGCGCAGCGCCTCCGGCTCGACCTTGAGGAACGTGCGCCCGTCGGCCTCGAAGGTGGAGACACCCTCGGAGGTCACCAACCGGTACGGGGTGGTGTCCTCTCCCTGGGGGAGCAGATCGGTGTACGCGAACTCAGGCATCTCGCCCATTCCTCACTCGACAGGTGGCAGCTGGCCTCCGTTGGCAGCGCCCACCAGCGTAGAACCTGGCCGCACGGCGGGGCTTGTGAGGTAAGGCTCAGTTCAAGTGCCTGGGCGGCCTCCGGCGGGCTTACCGAGGACGCGACAAGGGGTAGTCGCGATCTATCGCGTTTGGGTACGCTGTGGCCGTGGACCTTCAGAAGCGCCCCACAGGCGATGGGGAACAGCCCGACCGGCAGCCCGCGACCACCGACCGGAAGCCCGTGGCGGCGACCGAGCTGCGCTGCTCCGACGCAGACCGCGACCGCACCGCCGACATCCTGCGGGACGCCCTCGCCGAGGGCCGCATCACCGCGGAGGAGCACGCCGAGCGCGTCGAGGGGGTCTTCCGTGCCAAGACCGTCGGCGAGCTCGAGCCACTCGTTCGCGACCTGCCCGGCGCCCACGGGGCCGGCGCGACGCGGGCGTACGAGCCGGCGCCGAACCACCCCGCCCCGGGGGCGGTGCCCCCGGTGGCCGACGAGAACGTGGCGGCGGTCTTCAGCTCGGCGGTACGCAAGGGGCGTTGGCGAGTAGGCCGTCGCACGCACGCGTACGCGATCTTCGGCAGCGTGGAGATAGACCTCAGCGAGGCGGTCTTCGAGCACCGCCAAGTCGTGATCAAGGCGATCGCGGTCTTCGGCAGCGTGGAGATCCGCGTCCCGGAGAACGTCTCGCTGCGGGGCAACGGCGGCGGGGTGCTGGGCAGCTTCGAGGTGTCCACGCTGGATTCGGGCGAGCAGGACGCGCCCGTGGTCTATGTGGACGGACTGGCCATATTGGGAAGCGTCGAGGCAAAGCCCAAACGGGGCAAGATGATTGAGGATCTCCTCGACCGGATCAGCGACCGGGTGCACGGTCAGATGCGCAAACACCTCGGGCATTGACGGTTGCGAATTCGGCGCCACGCGAAGCGCTTTGGTCCGGCTGAATCCGGCCGGACCCCCTCGGGAACTCCCGTGCTTCGGAACTCAGTGCATAGGCCCGCGCACAGCGGGTAGGCCTTGCGCATCGTCGCTCGCTCCCGAAGACGTCGTCAGGAGTAGACCGTGCTGCATCCGCCGCATCAGTCCCTGCAGGTCGCTGCCGTTCCGCCCCAGGGGGTACCGGTGCGTGAGAGGGATCAGGACGCCCCTTGGCACACGGAGGCTGTGTGCCGCCGCGACGAGGCGGGCCTGTTCTTCGCACCTTCCAAGGAGCCGACCGCGGCCCGCCTGTCCCGTGAGGACGCGGCGAAGAGGGTCTGCGCGCGCTGCCCCGTGATGGTCGAATGCCGCGAACACGCGCTGGTGCAACCGGAGCCGTACGGCGTGTGGGGCGGGCTCACCGCCGCCGAGCGCCGTGTGGTCCTGGCCCGTCGGCGCCGCCGCGACCTCGAACTCAAGAAGGCCGCCCGCTCCGCCGCGAGCCCGATAGCCGCCGCCGGATAGCCGGCAGATCAGATGAATGGGGCGCCCCTCCGCACAAGGGGCGCCCCATTCACGTACACGGACAACGCCTGTCTCCGGTCGGCAGCGCCGTGCCTGCTTCCCTACTTCGCGCGGTCGAAGTCGATGGTGCTGTAGGCGCGCAGTTTGCTCAGCCGGTGCTCGGAGTTGATCTGGCGCACCGTACCGGACTTGGAGCGCATGACGATCGAGTCGGTGGTGGCCGTCTCGGCGCGGTAGCGCACCCCGCGCAGCAGCTCGCCGTCCGTGATGCCGGTCGCCACGAAGAAGACGTTCTCGCCGGAGACCAGGTCGTCGGTGAACAGGACGCGGGTGAGGTCGTGGCCCGCGTCGACGGCCCGCTGCCGCTCCTCGTCGTCCTTGGGCCACAACTTGCCCTGGATGGTGCCGCCCAGGCACTTGACCGCACAGGCAGAGATGATGCCTTCCGGCGTACCGCCGATGCCCAGCAGCAGGTCGATTCCGGTTCCCTCGCGCAGGGCGAGGATCGAGCCCGCGACATCGCCGTCGGAGATCAGCTTGATGCGCGCGCCGGTCTCCCGGATCTCCTTGATGATGTCGTCGTGGCGCGGCCGGTCGAGGATGACGACCGTGACGTCCTCGGGCGTGGACCGCTTCGCCTTGGCGACCCGGCGGATGTTCACGGACACGGGCGCGTTGATGTCGACGAAGTCGGCGGCCTCGGGGCCGGTGACCAGCTTGTCCATGTAGAAGACCGCGGACGGGTCGAACATGGTGCCGCGGTCGGCGGCGGCCAGTACGGCGATCGCGTTCGTCATGCCCTTCGCGGTCAGCGTGGTGCCGTCGATCGGGTCGACGGCGATGTCGCACTCGGGGCCGGTCCCGTCGCCGACGCGCTCCCCGTTGAAGAGCATCGGGGCCTCGTCCTTCTCGCCCTCCCCGATGACGACGACGCCGTTCATCGAGACGGTGGAGACGAGGGTCCGCATGGCCCGTACGGCGGCTCCGTCCGCGCCGTTCTTGTCGCCGCGGCCGACCCAGCGGCCCGCGGCCATCGCGGCGGCTTCGGTGACCCGGACGAGCTCCAGGGCGAGGTTGCGGTCGGGGGCCTCGGACGGGACCTCGAGTTCGGACGGCAAGTGATGCTCGGTCATCGGAGTGCACCTTTCTGAATACGAGACAAAACTGCGCCCGCAGGCCCGTCCTCGAAGGGCGGTGGCGGGAGGCGGTGGGCGGCCGGACGAGGGTTCGGGCCGACTCTATCCTCAGTCCGACAAAATGAGCAGGGGGCCCCACGGATGAGCAGACCAGTACACCTGCGACGATGGGGGCGTGGCAGGTACGAAAGGCAAGCAGACGGTCCGGGACATGGTCCTTTCCCTGGGCCTGATCGGCATCGTCGCGGGAGTCATCTACGTCTTCATTCCCCATGACGACTCGGCGCCCCCTCCCAAACGGGTGGACTACCGCGTGGAGCTCCTCACGGCACGGCGCGCGGCCCCCTATCCGGTGGCGGCGCCCGAGGGCCTGCCCAAGACGTGGAAGGCGACGTCGGTGCGGTTCCAGGGCGACGACTTC
Source organism: Streptomyces montanus (assembly GCF_005786655.1). Classification (NCBI taxonomy): domain Bacteria; kingdom Bacillati; phylum Actinomycetota; class Actinomycetes; order Kitasatosporales; family Streptomycetaceae; genus Streptomyces; species Streptomyces montanus. The sequence goes on along the minus strand of NZ_VBZC01000016.1, from coordinate 87,726 downwards.
GATGCCTGGCACCTCGGCTTCCACGACCCCGACGGTGCGTACGTGGCGGTCGAACAGTCCACTCAGAAGCCCGTCACATTCATCGAGGACGCCAGTCAGGGCGCCGAGGACACGGGCGCCACGCAGCGCATCGGTGAGCAGACCTGGAAGCGGTACGAGGGCACGAAGTACGACGCCCTGGTCCTGCAGGAGAAGGGCTCGACCACCGTGGTGGCGGGTACGGCGTCCTTCGCGCAGCTGAGCAAGATGGCTGAGGCCCTGAAGACGTCCTGAGCGGCCCGCACGCACATGCGGGAGGAGGGCCCCGGCGCGCTGCCGGGGCCCTCCTCCCGCATGTGTGACCGGTCGGGCTCGGATGCCCTGTCCGGCTCAGACCGTCGAGATGACCTCGTCGGCCTCGAGGCGCGGGGAGCGCGGGAACCAGGCGTCGTCGGCCGGCTTGCCGATGTTGACCACCATCAGCGGGGTGTGGTCGTCGTCCAGGAACTCCTTCTGGACGCCCGTGAAGTCGAAGCCCGTCATGGGACCGGCGGCCAGGCCGGCGGCGCGGACACCGATGATGAAGTAGGCGGCCTGCAGCGCGGCGTTCAGGGAGGCGGCACCCTCGCGCGCCGGGCGCTCGGCGAAGAACACGTCCTTGGCCTGCGGGAAGTGCGGGAAGAGGTGCGGGAGCTCCTCGTGGAACTCGTTGTCCGCGGAGAGGATCGCGACGAGCGGGGCGGTGGCCGTCTTCGGCTGGTTGCCCTCGGCCATGTGCTGCACCAGGCGCTCACGGGCCTCGGCGGAGCGGACCAGGGTGATGCGCAGCGGGGACTGGTTGAAGGCGGTGGGGCCGTACTTGACCAGGTCGTAGATCGCCTGCACCTGCTCCTCGGTCACCGGCTCGTCGGTGAACGTGTTGGCGGTGCGGGCCTCGCGGAAGAGCAGGTCCTGGGCGGCGGGGTCAAGAACGAGGGACATGGGGAAACCTTCTCCGGGTGGTGCGGTGGGTCCGGCGGCAACGGTGGCCGGCTGCTGATGACGACCGTACGCCCGCATATGTTTAAGGTTCAACCAAAACCGGATGATGGTGTCCCACTTCACAGCTCGTGAGGGCTGGTGAGAGGGAGAGGCCGCCTACGCGGAGGCGTCTCCCTCGCCCTCGCTCGTCGCCGCCTCCGCTTCCTCCTCCTCGGCCAGCGCCGCGTCCAACCGCTTGCGCGCCCCCTCCAGCCAGCGGCGGCACACCTTCGCCAGTTCCTCGCCGCGCTCCCAGAGGGCGAGCGACTCCTCGAGGGTCGTGCCGCCCGCCTCCAGGCGACGTACGACCTCGATCAGCTCGTCCCGCGCCTGCTCGTACCCGAGCGCCTCGTCCACTTTGCTGGTCATGAGCCCACCCTATGCATCCGCTCGAACTGTGAACTCGCCCTCGGCGACCCGCGCCCGCAGCGGCTCGTCCGCGGTGACCTCGTCCGGAGCCCGGACCACGTGGCCGTCGGCCTTCTGCAGGACCGCGTAGCCGCGCCGGAGGGTCGCGGCGGGGGAGAGGGCCACCACACGCGCGTGCGTGTGCGTCAGCTCCGACTCGGCACGGTCGAGGTGGTGGCCCAGGCAACGTCGGCCGCGGTCGAGCATCGAGCCGATCTGCTCCTCGCGCTCCGCGACCATGCGGTGCGGATCCTCTATCGAGGGCCTGGCCAGCGCGTGGGCGAGCCCGCGCTCCTCGCGCTCGATGAAGGACAGGACGCAGCGCCGAGCCCGGTCCCGCAGGAACCGGACCCGCTCGAACTCCTCGCCGACATCCGGCACGACCTTCTTGGCCGCGTCGGTCGGGGTGGAGGCACGCAGGTCGGCCACATAATCCAGCAGCGGGTTGTCCGGCTCATGCCCGATCGCCGACACCACCGGCGTACGACAGGACGCGACCGCCCGTACGAGCTGCTCGTCCGAGAACGGCAGCAGGTCTTCCACGCTGCCGCCGCCGCGCGCCACGATGATCACGTCCACGTCCTCGAACACGTCCAGCTCCTTCACGGCCTGGACGACCTGAGGCACCGCGTGCACCCCCTGCACGGCGACGTTGCGCACCTCGAAGCGGACGGCGGGCCAGCGGTGCCGCGCGTTCTCCAGCACGTCCCGCTCGGCCGCCGAGGCACGTCCGCAGACCAGGCCGATGAGCTGGGGCAGGAAGGGCAGCGCCTTCTTGCGCTCGGGCGCGAACAGGCCCTCGCTCGCCAGCGACTTCTTCAACTGCTCCAGGCGGGCGAGCAGTTCACCGATCCCCACCGGCTTTATCTCGGCGGCCCGCAGCGACAGCTGCCCGCGTGGCGCGTACCACTCCGGCTTCGCGTGGACGACCACACGCGCGCCCTCGCTCACCACGTCGGCCACCGCGTCGAACACCTGCCGGTAGCAGGTGACGCTCACGGAGATGTCGTACGACGGGTCGCGCAGCGTCATGAAGACGACGCCCGCGCCGGGACGCCGCGACAGCTGGGTGATCTGCCCCTCGACCCACACGGCACCGAGCCGGTCGATCCATCCCCCGATGAGCCGCGACACCTCGCCCACGGGCATGGGGGCGTCTGCGGACGTGTTCACAGCCATGCGCCCGAGCGTAACGGCCGGTACCGACAACGCGGACTTCCCCGGCCGGGGCTCCGGCCGGGGCGTCGGCCGGAGCCTGGGGCGGAGCCCCGGAGAGGCGCGGACGGCGGTGGCGATCTTCGGCCGTCCGGGCGCGGCCTTACGATGGTTCGCATGACTGCTTCAACTGGCCGCCGTGTCCTGCTCGCCGCCCCCCGTGGCTATTGCGCGGGTGTGGACCGCGCCGTGATCGCCGTCGAGAAGGCCCTCGAGCAGTACGGGGCCCCGATCTATGTCCGCCACGAGATCGTCCACAACAAATACGTCGTGCAGACCCTGGAAAAGAAGGGCGCGATCTTCGTCGAGCAGACGGCGGAGGTCCCCGAAGGGGCGATCGTCATGTTCTCGGCGCACGGCGTCGCGCCCGTCGTCCATGAAGAGGCCGCCCAGGGCAAGCTCGCCACCATCGACGCGACCTGCCCGCTGGTCACCAAGGTGCACAAGGAAGCCGTCCGGTTCGCCCAGGAGGACTTCGACATCCTCCTGATCGGTCACGAGGGCCACGAGGAGGTCATCGGTACCTCCGGGGAGGCGCCCGACCACATCACGCTCGTCGACGGCCCCAAGGACGTCGAGAACGTCGAGGTCCGCGACCCGTCCAAGGTCGTCTGGCTCTCCCAGACCACCCTGTCCGTGGACGAGACCATGGAGACGGTCGACGCCCTCAAGGAGAAGTTCCCGCAGCTCATCTCCCCGCCCAGCGACGACATCTGCTACGCCACGCAGAACCGTCAGCTCGCGGTGAAGCAGATGGGCGCCGAGGCCGACCTGGTCATCGTGGTCGGCTCGCGCAACTCCTCCAACTCCAAGCGGCTCGTGGAGGTCGCCAAGCTCGCGGGCGCGCGCGACGCGTACCTCGTGGACTTCGCGGACGAGATCGACGAGGCCTGGCTGGAGGGCGTGACGACCGTCGGTGTGACGTCGGGTGCGTCCGTGCCGGAGGTGCTGGTCGAGCAGGTCCTGGACTTCCTCTCCACCCGGGGCTTCGAGGACGTCGAGATCGTCAAGGCCGCTGACGAGTCCATCATCTTCTCGCTTCCCAAGGAGCTGCGTCGCGACCTGCGCGAGGAGGCGGCCGCCCTGGTGGCGGAGCGCACCACCGAGAAGTAACTGTCAGTCGTACGACGTAACGTGGAGCCATGCACATCTTCGGCGTGGACATCGGTGGATCGGGGATCAAGGGCGCCCCTGTGGACCTGGACCGGGGCGACCTGGCGGAAGAGCGTTTCAAGGTGCTCACGCCGCATCCCTCGACACCCGACGCGGTGGCGGACGGCGTGAAGGAGGTCGTCGGCCACTTCGGCTGGACGGGCCCGGTCGGGATCACCTTCCCGGGTGTGGTCACGGGCGGCGCCACCATTCGCACGGCCGCCAATGTGGACAAGGGCTGGGTCGACGTCGACGCGAGCGCCCTGCTCTCCGAGCGGCTCGACGGGCTCCCGGTGACGATCGTGAACGACGCGGACGCGGCGGGCGTGGCCGAGATGCAGTTCGGTGCGGGGCGTGACCGTCAGGGCACGGTCATCGTCCTCACCTTCGGCACGGGCATAGGCAGCGCGCTCTTCATGGACGGCGTCCTCGTGCCGAACACGGAGTTGGGCCATCTCGAACTCGACGGCCGCGACGCCGAGAAGCACGCCTCCACCAAGGCCAAGGACGACCACGAGCTGAGCTGGGAGCACTGGGCCCGGCGCGTCCGGAAGTACCTGGCGCACGTGGAGATGCTCTTCTCACCCGAGCTCTTCATCATCGGGGGCGGCGTCAGCCGCAAGTCGCACAAGTTCCTGCACCTGATCGAGGACATCAAGGCGGAGATCGTGCCGGCCCGGCTGCAGAACAACGCGGGGATCGTGGGGGCGGCGATGAGGGCGGCGAAGGAAGGGTAGCGACGGCTGCCGACCGCCGCGCGTCGCTGTCGTCGTTGTCGCGGCGCGTGGCTGTCGTGGCTCGTCGCCGTGGGAGACGAGCGGAGCCCCGGGGCGTGCGGAGCCCCGGGCCGTGTGGCGACTCAGGCGGTGCGGCGCCTCGGCTGGGCCGGGGACTTCTGCCGGGTCGCAGGCTGTGGGGCGGCCTGCGCGGATTGCGCCGCCTGCGAGGCTGCCTGCGCGGCGGCCCGGCGTTGCGCCGCCCGTCGGCTCATGAGGCGCACCTTGCGAACGGTCACGATGAGGCCGGCGATCAGCGTGCCGCCGTACAGCCAGCCGGCGTGCATCGCGAGCACCGTGACCAGATTCGTCAGCCGCCCCAAGAACCCTCCGTCACTGTCGGCGATGGGCAGCAGACCGATGGCGAACGCGATGGGAATGGCGACGACCGCGGTGACGAGGTCGGCCCGGCGCACCCAGAGCGCGGTCAGCGCGCAGACCGGCAGGAACAGCACGCCGTAGACGATGACGGAGGCCCCGAAGAGCAGCCAGTCGAGACAGGCGAGCGCGAACATCGACGCGGTGCAGAACACCCCGCTGCCCAGTCCGGTGAGCCGGGGGTTCGGCATCCTGCGTACCGCCCGCACCACTCGTGACAGCGGCGACGCGCTCCGGGGCACGTCGGGGCGGGTCTGCCGGGGCGCACGGGCTCCACCCCGCCCGGCCTGTGGCGGAAGGGGCGCGCCGCGTCGCGGCCGGGCCTGAGGGGGGCGCGTTCTGGGTTGCTCCACTGGTCCAACTTAGGTCGGGTTATGTGGGGAATGGCTTCTGAGACACGCCCTTTCACCGACCTTGGTCACGCGTTCACTACGTCGCCGGGGCGGTTGCTCGCACGCCGTAGACTGGTGGATCGGTCCGCAGACGGTGGATCGCACCCGGGTCCCACTCAGCCCCCAGTCCCCAACCTCACGTACGGGAAGTCGCAACGTGTCGCTCACGATCGGAATCGTCGGTCTGCCGAATGTCGGCAAGTCGACCCTGTTCAACGCCCTGACCAAGAACGACGTGCTGGCGGCCAACTACCCGTTCGCCACGATCGAGCCGAACGTGGGTGTGGTCGGCGTCCCCGACACCCGCCTGGCGAAGCTGGCCGAGATCTTCTCCTCGCAGAAGATCCTCCCCGCCACCGTCGACTTCGTCGACATCGCGGGCATCGTGCGCGGTGCGAGCGAGGGCGAGGGCCTGGGCAACAAGTTCCTGGCGAACATCCGTGAGTCCGACGCGATCTGCCAGGTCATCCGTGCCTTCAAGGACGAGAACGTCGTGCACGTCGACGGCAAGATCTCGCCCAAGGACGACATCGAGACGATCAACACCGAGCTGATCCTCGCGGACCTGCAGACCATCGAGAAGGTCCTGCCGCGGCTGCAGAAGGAATCGCGCATCAAGAAGGACATCGCGCCGAAGGTGGCCGCGGTCGAGGCGGCCAAGGAGATCCTGGACGCGGGCCAGACCCTGTTCGCCGCGGGCATCAAGCAGGACTCGGAGCGGGAGGCCCTCCTCCACGACCTGCACCTGCTCACCACCAAGCCGTTCCTCTACGTCTTCAACGTCGACGAGGACGAACTGATCGACGAGGCCTTCAAGGCCGAGCAGCGCGCCCTGGTCGCCCCGGCCGAGGCGATCTTCCTCAACGCCAAGCTGGAGGCGGACCTCGCCGAGCTCGACGAGGAGGAGGCCCTGGAGCTCCTCCAGACCGTCGGCGTCGACGAGCCCGGCCTCGCCACGCTCGCCCGCGTCGGCTTCAACACCCTCGGCCTCCAGACCTACCTCACGGCCGGCCCCAAGGAATCCCGTGCCTGGACCATCAAGAAGGGCGCCACCGCCCCGGAAGCGGCCGGCGTCATCCACACCGACTTCCAAAAGGGCTTCATCAAGGCCGAGGTCATCTCCTTCGCCGACCTGGTCGAAACGGGCTCGGTCACCGAGGCCCGCGCCAAGGGCAAGGCCCGCATGGAGGGGAAGGACTATGTGATGCAGGACGGGGACGTGGTGGAGTTCCGCTTCAACGTGTAGTGCCGTTCCGAGCCCTGTGGTCACGAGTAAAAGAGCAGGTCAGCGGGTGTTTCGTGCGCCTGCTGTACAACATTCCAGCAGAACCTTCCACGGATGTCTTGCGCCACGATGAGCGGGTGTTTAGGCAGGTCAAGGGCCTCGACCTGGTGTCCCCGTGCGCTGTTCGCAACACGGACGCTGGATCCGTGCTGGATGAAAACGATCTTGACAGGGTGATGCGCCGCATGCCGACGCTCGGTCGCCTGGCACCGCGGCGACCGGCCTGTTGAAGTCCCAGTCCGGCGTGGCTGCGGGGTTTGCGGCAGCGCGGCCGCCGGTGATCTCAGGCGTCGGTGAGGTCCAGGGACAGCTGGGATGTTCCCTACGGGGCGGTACGCCGCTGCAGGAGTGGGTGCCGCCCGTTCGGTGGGCTCGAGCTGGGACAACCTGGTGAACGGCAGGGTGAGCGCGTCGTGTTCGTCACCCCAGCCACGTGAAGGATGAATCGATCACAGTGCGGGGAAGCTGGGGCAACACTCGACTCACGCTCGGTTCGTGCGGCCAGGGCTGGCAGATGGAAGACCAGCGCTTCGTCCGGCTTGACGGCCTGGTACCGGATGCCGCTATGGAAGTGCTCCAGCACATCCCTGGCCTGGGCGGTGGCCCCGGTGGTGAGGTCCGTGTGCAGGGTGCGGGCCAGCTCGTACGCCGTGTGCGCGAAGGCGCCGCGCGCGGAGCGTCGGGCCCAGTACGATTCTCCTCAGCCCGACGAGCTGACTGGCAGATAAGAGCGCCCGTTGCGCCGCCGCCCCCCTCTCGCTGGTCACTGCGAGCGTGTTCGTGCCCCGTTGTTGCGCTGTCGGCTTCCGCGGTCGCCGCAGTGCCGGTGCATGTCCTCGCCGTGCCGGTGGCCGCCAGCCGAGGCCGTAGAACTCCTCGCGGCCTTCGTCCCGGGACATCGAGGAGGCGGCCCAATCGGCAGCAGACAAGGTGTTCGTGACTCTGGACAGGACGCTCATGTCCTTCGATTGCATCGCCGCCGACCGGCCGCACTAAGTCCGGCAGCCCGCGTCATATGAGCAGTCGTGGCACCATGCGCCGAGTGATGTGCTTGGGCGTTAGCTTTCCCGCAGCGCATCGAGGGCTGGTACCCGGCAACTCGGCCCCCACGGTCCTGCTTTCCGGTGCGGTCCAGAAGCTTCGGCGTGATCAACGCATCCGCCCTGCGCCCCTTCACGTCGGAAACCTGTTCCTAGTAAATTCGCTGCTGCGTACGGTTGTTGCCGACGAGGCTGGCGTAACGGGGGCTGCGTGATGGCGGGTTACCGGCCGACGGACTGGCATGTCCTGGACTTGGAGAAGGATCCGACGCCGGGGGATCCGGACCGGGTGCGGTCTTTGGCGAAGAGCCTGCATGACTTCGCCGACGACGTCCAAGACGCCCTCCGTCTCGTGAAGGGGATGGCGGAGGAGGAGGCCGTCCTGACGTGGGTGGGCAAGACCGCCGAGGTCTTCCAGGACGAGTTCTCCGGCGTTCCGAAGAACCTGAAGAAGCTCAAGAAGTCCTACGACCTGGCCGGTGACGCTTTGGCGGCGTACTGGCCGAAGCTGGAGCGCGCCCAGGCCCTCGCGGACAAGGCGCTGGCCAAGGGCCGTGAGGCGCAGGCCGATCTGTCCTCCGCCAAGTCCCGCCTGACCACGGCCGATTCATGGGTGACCCGAGCGACCAAGGAGGCGGACAAGTACAAGGAGGACAAGAAGGCGGACAAGGACGTCCCGAAGCCGGACGAGGACAAGGTCCGCGCCGCAACGAGGGATGCGCAGAACGCGGAGTCCGCGCAGACCTCCGCGCAGTCGGATGTCACCTCCGCGCAGAACGCCCTGGACGCGGCAAAGAAGATGGCCGCCGACGCCCGCCAGATGCGCGAGGACGCCGCCGGCGAGGCGAAACGCAAACTCGACGAAGCCTCCGACGCGGGTATTCAGAACCGTAAGTGGTACGAGGAGGTCGGGGACTGGGTCTCCGACAACTGGGACACCATCGTCGCGGTCTGCAAGGTTGTCGTCGCCGTCCTCGGGATCATCGCGATGATTATCGGTGGCCCGATCCTGGGCGCCATCGTCCTCATCGCCGCGCTTGTCGTCCTCGCCGACACCCTCAACAAATACGCCAAGGGGCAGGCTTCGCTGTGGGATGTGGCCTTCGCCGCACTCGACTGCATACCCGGCGGTAAAGGCCTCACCACCCTTGGCGGCCTCGCCAGAGGTATGAAAGGCCTGAAGGGGCTCAAGGGTCTGAAGAACATGGCCAATGGTGTCCGAGGACTGGCGAAGTCAGGCCGCCGTATGCTGGCGGATGGCGCAAAGGGTGCGCACAGTAGGATGAAGAGCCTGGTCAAGGGGTGCGGTGACCCAGTCGATCCAGCCACTGGGCACATGTATCTGGAAGAGACTGACATCGCCTTGCCGGGTACTCTGCCGCTCACGTTCACGCGCCGAGTCTCCTCGGGTTACCGTGCAGGATCGTGGTTTGGCCCGACGTGGTCGTCCACCATCGATCAGCGCCTCGAAATCGACGAGTGCGGAATCGTGTTCGTCGCTGAGGACGGCATGCTGCTCGCCTACTCGCACCCCGAGGGGCCGGACGCCCTGGTGTTCCCGGAGTCCGGTCCGCGCTGGCCACTCAGCCGTCTGGATGACGGCGGCTATCGCATCACCGACCCGATCACCGGTCAAAGTCGCCAATTCGCCGCACCTGCCCAGGGGTTGGCGCGGCTGGAGCGAATATCCGACCGCAACCACAACACCATCGCCTTCGAATACGACACCGACGGCGCACCGAGCGCGCTTCGTCATTCATGCGGATACCACCTTGCTCTGACCGTCGAGGACGGCTTCGTCACCGCTCTACGCCTGATCACTGTCGGTGAAGGCGAATCAAACGTCACGATTAAGCGATTCGGCTACAGCGGCGGAAACCTCACCTCAGCCACCAACTCCTCCGGCTTGCCCACGCAGTTCACCTACGATGAACAGCTGCGCATCACTTCGTGGGAGGACACGAACCTCACCCGTTACGAGTACGCCTACGACGAGCAGGGTCGATGCATCGCCCAGGGCGGTGAGGCCGGACACCTGGCCAACACCTTCACCTACGACCTGGTCGACCCCGCCTGGCCGGACTGTCACGTCACGGAAGTCACTACGGCCGAGGGCGCCACTTCTCGCCTCGTCGTCGATGACCGCTGCCTGATCGTCGCCGAGATCGATCCCTTGGGCGCCACTGTCACCACCGCCTACGACGCCTACCAGAACGTCATCTCCACGACGGACCAGCTCGGACACACCCTGCGGATCGTCAACAATGAACTCGGGCAGCCGATCGAGGTGACCGACCCGGCCAACGCCGTAACGCGCCTTGTCTACAACGATCTACATCTCGCCGCCGACATCCACCTGCCGGACGGCACCCATTGGCAATACGCCTACGACGAGCGCGGCAATCTCACGGCCGTCACCGGTCCAACCGGAACCACCTCCCGCAGCACTTACACCCCAGCGGGCCATCCCAGCACGGTCACTGATGTGCTGGGCCACATCACGACAGTGCGCCTGAAGCGGAACCGCTCAGGCCGGCTGCTGTCCGAGACCGTCGACGGCCGCACCCTCGTCCACGCCTACGACGAGGCGGGCCGGCGTACCGGCCGTACCACCCCCACCGGGGCTACCAGTACATGGGCCTACGACGCGGCAGGCCGCACTGCCCGGCTCACCGCCTCCGGCCGCGTCATCGACTTCGACCGCGACGCATCGGGCCGCGAAGTGAGCCGCCGCATCGGAGCCCATGTCACTCTGGCCCAGGCCTTCGACGAGGTGGGCCGCCTCGCCACCCAAGCGGTCACCGCTGACGACGGTCAGTCCATCCAACACCGCGCCTACACCTACCGCGCCGACGGCAACCTGACCGGAATCGACGACCAGCTCTCTGGCACCCGCCGCTTCGATCTGGACCGGGTGGGCCGCGTCACCGCGGTTCATTCCGTGGATTGGGCCGAGACCTACACCTACGACGCTGCGGGCAACCAAACCCATTCCAACTGGCCCCACACCCATCCCGGCCATGACGCCACCGGCTCCCGCACCTACACGGGCACCCGCATCACCCATGCCGGAAGAGTTCGCTACGAACACGACGAACTCGGCCGTATCACGATGCGCCAGAAGACCCGCCTGTCCCGCAAACCCGACACCTGGCGCTACGAGTGGGACGCCGAAGACCGCCTCACCGCTGTCGTCACTCCAGACGGTACGCGGTGGCACTACACCTACGACCCTCTCGGCCGCCGCACCGCCAAGCAACGCCTCGCCCACGACGGCGAAACAGTCATAGAAAAGACCATCTTCACCTGGGACGGCACCACCCTCTGTGAACAGACAACCACAGCCCAGGAGCTGCCCCACCCGGTCACCCTCACGTGGGACCACCATGGCGCGACCCCCGTCACACAGACCGAACGGGTAATCGCCGCTGAAGCATCCCAGGACGCGATCGACTCACGCTTCTTCGCCATCGTCACCGACCTCATCGGCACCCCCACCGAACTCATCGACGAGTCCGGCGAGATCGCGTGGCGCGCCCGGAGCACCCTCTGGGGCACAACGGCCCGGGCAGCCCGAAGCACCACATACACACCCCTGCGCTTCCCCGGCCAGTATCACGACCCCGAATCCGGCCTCCACTACAACTACTTCCGCCACTACGACCCGGAAACGGCGCGCTTCACCAGCCCCGACCCTCTTGGGCTCGCCGCTGCACCCAACCCGGTCGCGTACGTCCTCAACCCCTACACCTGGAGCGACCCGCTTGGGCTCACGCCCTGCCGGGTCTTCGCCGTGGACAGCGCGGGAGTCGCCCAAGAACTGCCGGTCGCGCACTTCGACGAGCACAGTTTCCCCGGAGTGAACGACAATCTGTCGGAAGCGCTGGCCAGGGGCGAGAGCCCTATCGTTGAACGACAGACCGGCCGCCGGAATATCCGGCGGAATCGGCGTCATGCCCAGCGAGGGCTGGATCGTCCCGGCCCGGAGATGACATGGGAGGAGTTTCCGTTCGCTTCCTCACGCCAAGGCGGCCACGGAGCAGTAACGACCCTTATCGAAAGGGCCGAGAACGACAGGCAGGGTGGCTTTTTGAGCTCCTTCTACAGTCGACACGGGATCCAGAACGGCGATTCCTTCTACGTCGCTCCAGAGGGCTGGTTCAGGCGCTAGCCTGAACCAGCCCCGCCCCGGCCGCTTCCCCCCCCTCAAAAATAGCTTCGAGGAATTCATGACCGCAGTAACTCAGTTGTTGGACGATATCCAGGAACGTCTGACGCTGCTGCGTCGGCCCGTGGTAGCCGACTTGGAGCGTCCCGGCCTTCCCGAAGACGAGCTACGCCGGATGCTCGGCGACGTCCCTGACGAAGTAAGGGACTGGTTCTCCTGGTGTAACGGCACACGCCGCCGGGCCGGACAGACTGTGGGAGACGCTGCGTTCATTCCCGGGTACATCTTCCCGTCAGCATCGGAAGCCAGGGGCGTGCGTCGGCCCGGGCACCGTGACCTGGATGCCATGGGCGAGTGGCTGCCGATTCTTTTGTCCGCTTCGTCTGACCTTTACGCTGCGGTCTGGAAAGGCAGTGCCTTCGTCGGGGTCGCCGGAGTTCTCCAAGGCGCAGAGACGGAGATCGAATTCCTCACTGTCGAGGAAATGCTCCGGGTTCAGCTGGCAGCCTTCGGTAGCGGCGCTTACTTCCTGGACGAAGGAGAACTCGAGGTTGATGACGACCTGCTCGACGACGCCTATCGTCAGGTCACGGGCAGGGAACCGCTGGACTGACTTGGGCGCTCTGGCCGTGGTGGGGTGCCGAGTCAGGTGAGCCGCATCCTGGTGAACCTCAGAGATTCGCTCATCGTGACCACGTAGGTGCGCCTGCTGAAGACGCGCGTCGGTTGAGGTGGGGAACATGCCGCGCGGCCGCGCACGTCGCGAGGAAAACTGTTTCGCCACTGGTCCTCTGGGCGAACGATCTTGATAGGGTGATTGCGCCGCATGCTGGCGCTCGGTCACCTGGCACCGGCCAGGGGCGGCTGGGAATCCCCTACGGGGCCGTACGCCGCTGGAGGAGCCGGGGTGTCGCCCGTTCGGTGGGCTCGAGCTGAGACAACCTGGTGAACGGCAGGGCGAGCGCGTCGTGTTCGTCACCCGCAGCCACATGAAGGATGAATCGATCACAGTGCGGCGAAGCTGGGCAAACAGTCGACTCACGCTCGGTTCCTGCGGCCAGGGCTGGCAGATGGAAGACCGGCGCTTCGTCCGGCTTGACGGCACCAACCCGTAAGCCGATCTCGGTGACCAAGCGCCCGCCGCCAGGGGAGCACCCTCCCGCTTGCAAGGACCGCACATTCACGGAGGCAGCGAGGACTGCTGAACGACTTGGCGGGTGCCGTTGTGTATGGGGTGGGTTCGCTGGAGGCCCGCCCGGCCCGCTTCTACCGGGTGAGCAAGCGGCGTGCGAGGCGTTCTCGGGCCGGGGTCAGCTCTGTGCTGATCGCTTGCTGCCGCTCGGTGTCCATGACCACTGCGGCGGCCATGGCGGGGCGCCGAACATCTTCGACCGGTTCTACCGGCTCGACGAGGCCCGGTCCCGCACACGCGGCGGCACCGGACTCGGCCTGGCCATCACCGCCGCGATCCTGGAGGCCCACGGCGGCCGCGTCGAACTCAGGACGGCGCCCGGCGAAGGAGCTCGCTTCACCGTGCTGCTCTCGTTGTCCTAGTAAGTCTCCATCAGGCGTGTTTACCTGTTGTATCCGACCGGGGGTGCGGTGGGCGTGTGGACATGCGGCAAGTGCGGTGCCCGCGAGCGGAGTTGGCAGAATGGACGCGTGCCGCCTCTCGATCAGACGCGTTTCCGGCCGCCTCGTGGCGTCCACGCTGACGCTGCACTGGCCTTCGGGACGCTCGTGTTGGTGGCGATCGCCGAGGGGCAGCGGCTGAGCACGGGCGAGGGCTGGGTGCCCTCCCGGATCGCGTCCTGGATGCTGATCGTCGCGGTGTGCGGAGCGCTGTTGTTCCGGCGCCGGTTTCCGGTGGCGGTGGGCTGGTTCACGGCGCTGGCCACGGGCGGCTACTACCTCCTGAGCGCCATCGATGGTCCGCTGGTCGTGGTGCCGATCGTGGCGCTGTACGCCATCGCGGCCCACGGCAGGCTGCAGGCGGCTGTCGCCGTGGCATCGTCGATGGTGATCGGCGTGTACGCCGGCACGCTTGTGGGCAACAGCGATGTCACCGGCACGGCGGTGTTCATGCTCACCGGCTGGCTGGTCGCCGTCGTGGCTCTCGGCAGTGTGCGGCATGGCCGGGTGGCCTATGCCGAGGAGGAGGCGAGGCTGCGGGCCACCGAGGAGCGGCTGCGTATCGCCCGCGAGCTGCACGATGTGATCGGGCACAACATTTCGATGATCAACGTGCAGGCGGGTGCGGCGTTGTATCGGTTGAAGAAGGATCCTGCCCAGGCCGAAGAGGCACTCGGCGCGATCAAGGCGAGCAGCCGGGAGACCCTGCGGGAGCTGCGGGCCACCCTCGGCGTGCTTCGTCGGGTCGATGAGGAGGCTCCCACGTCACCCGCGCCGGGGCTGGCCCAGGCCGACGAACTGGTGGCCTCCGCGAAGCTGGCGGGGCTCGACGTGCGGATCGAGCGGACCGGGGCCGAACGCGCGCTTCCCGCTCCGGTCGACCTGGCCGCGTACCGGATTGTGCAGGAGTCGCTGACCAACGTCGCCAAGCACAGCGACGCCGGACAGGTCACGATCCAACTCGCTTATGGGGTAGAGGAGCTGACCGTGACAGTCGAGGACGACGGCGAGGGCGCGGCGGCCGGCCCGGTCGGATCCGGCGGCGGCAGCGGGGTCACCGGCATGACGGAACGGGCGCGGGCACTGGGCGGTGAACTGACCGCCGCCCGGCGGCCGGAGGGCGGATTCGCGGTGCGGGCCCGGCTACCGTACGAGACCGCGGGAGAGCCGACGGAGCGGAGCGATCGATGATCAGGGTCCTGTTGGCAGATGACCAGCGGCTCGTCCGGGCCGGGTTCCGGTCGATCCTGGACGACCAGGACGACATCGAGGTGGTGGGGGAGGCCGCGGACGGGAAAGCAGCGGTCTGGGCCTGCCGTGAGCTCCGGCCGGACGTAATTCTGATGGACATTCGGATGCCGGGGACGGACGGCCTGGAAGCCTCTCGGGAGATCGCCGGGGATGCGCGGCTGGCATCGGTGAAGGTGGTCATACTGACGACCTTCGATGAGGACGAGTACGTGTACGGGGCGCTGCGCGCCGGGGCGACGGGCTTTCTGGTGAAGGACACGGAGCCGGAAGAACTGCTGCAGGCGGTACGGGTCGCCGCCCGGGGCGATGCCCTGATCAGCCCGTCGATCACCCGGCGCCTCATCGCCGATTTCGCGGGCCGGGTGCACAACCCGGTGCCCAATCCCCAGCTTGATGTCCTCACCAACCGCGAGCGCGAGGTCATGCAGCTGGTGGCCGCAGGGCTTACGA
Organism: Streptomyces montanus; assembly: GCF_005786655.1. Classification (NCBI taxonomy): domain Bacteria; kingdom Bacillati; phylum Actinomycetota; class Actinomycetes; order Kitasatosporales; family Streptomycetaceae; genus Streptomyces; species Streptomyces montanus. The sequence goes on along the minus strand of NZ_VBZC01000016.1, from coordinate 72,580 downwards.
ACGACGAGATCGCGGCACGGCTCGTGTTGTCCCCGTCGACGGCGAAGACGCATGTCAGCCGGATCATGGCGAAGCTGGGGGCACGGGACAGGTCGCAGGTCGTGGTGGTGGCGTACGAGTCCGGCTTGGTCAGCCCGGGCTGGCTGGCGGAGTAGCCCGGCCGGCGCGGTGAACGGCCCACTTGGCACTCCTGGGGTACGACGCGGCGGCAGTCTGCATCCACTGGGGTACGCCCCAGTGTCAGCCGCAGGCTGACGATTCGGCCGCCCTCGCGAAGGCACGCTCGAGGGCATGAACGCACCCCCCTTCCCCGGACGGACCACGGCCGCGTTCGTCGGCGCGCTCGTCGGGGCCGCCGCCGGAACGCTGCTGGTCACAGCTGCCGGGGCCCTGGCCTTTGAGGTCAACGGCGTGATTGCCGCTCTGGGGATCGGCGTGCCCGCGCTGGGCGGCGCCGTGGTGGGTGCGCTTCTTCAGCCAGGCCACTCACGCTCGAATCCGAGGTAATCACCCATGTCTCCCACCCGCGGCGCAGCCGCGCCCCTTGCCCCGCCCGCACCACCGGACCGGCCGGATCTGCCGCGTGGCGGCCGGTTCGGAGCCCTGGCCGGCTGGGCGCAGCGTCACCGCTGGGCCGCCCTGCTGATCTGGGTGGCCGTCCTGGTTACGGTCACGCTGGGGTCGCAAGCTGCAGGCTCCGCGTACAAGAACGACTTCGCCCTGCCGGGCACCGACTCACAAGCGGCCACCGACCTGTTCACGAAGCACGGTTCCGCCCAGGCCGGCGACAGCGTCGACATCGTGCTCAAGGACAGCCAGGGCATCGACGGCTGCAAGGCCGTTGTCGACAAGATGCTGGCCGAGGTGAAGGGACTGCCGAGCGTCGCCGATGTACGCAGCCCGTACACCGACGCCTCCGCCGTGTCCAAGGACGGCACGATCGGCTACGCCACCGTCACGCTCGACGCCAAGGCCGAGGCCATTCCGAAGGAGGACGTCACCGCGATCATCGACACAGCCAAGGATGCTGAGACGGACGGTCTCCAGGTCGAGGTCGGCGGCGAGGCCGTGCGCGGTGCCGAGGAGAAGGGCAGCCCGGTAGCGGAGTTGGCGGGCATCGTGGCCGCCCTGGTCATTCTCGGGTTGCTCTTCGGCTCCCTGGTGGCGGCCTCGGTGCCGCTGCTCACCGCTCTCTTCGCGGTCGGCAGCGCCCTCGGCCTGATCGTGCTCGCTTCGCACGGCTTCACCATCGCCGACTTCACCCCGCCCATCACGATGCTCGTCGGACTCGGTGTCGGCGTCGACTACGCCCTGCTGATCTTCTATCGATACCGGCAGGAACTCACCGACGGCGCCGACCCGGCCCAAGCCGGCCGCAAGGCCCTGGACGCCGCGGGACGCACGGTCTTCTTCGCCGGCTGCACCGTGATCATCGCTCTGCTCGGCCTGGTCGCGCTCGGCCTCGGTTCACTGCAGGGCGTGGCCCTCGCCCTGGCCCTGACCGTACTGACCACGATGGCCGCCTCGCTGGTCCTGCTGCCCGCACTGCTGGCGCTCTTCGGCAAGCGCATCCAGCGCCACGTACTCAAGAACGCTGCGAAGACCGCGGCCAAGGGAAGGACCGAAGGCCGCCGCTGGCGGGCCCTGGCCTCGGCCGTGCAGCGCCGTCCGCTGCCGTCACTGCTGGTCGCCGTCCTCGCCCTGCTGGCCCTGTCCGCACCGGCCCTCGGCATGCGCCTCGGCTTCGCGGACGCGGGCAACGATCCGAAGACCACGAGCTCCCGGCAGGCGTACGACCTGCTCGCCGAGGGCTTCGGCCCGGGCTTCAACGGTCCGCTGGTCGTCCTCGCGCAAGGAGACGAAGCCGCCGGCAAGGCCGTCCAGGCCGAGCTGGCGAAGACCGAGGGCGTGGCCGCGGCCAGCCCCGCGATGCCCTCCGAGGACGGCGCGCTGTCCACCGTGATCGCCTACCCGAAGACGTCACCGCAGGCCGAGGGCACCGCCGACCTCGTGCACCACCTGCGCGACGACGTAGCCCCGAAGGTGGAGCACGACACCGGCGTCACGATCCTGGTCGGCGGAGCCACCGCCGCGTCCCAGGACTTCGCGGACACCGTCTCGAAGAGGCTGCCGCTCTTCGTCGCGGTCGTCGTCGGTCTTTCGTCACTGCTCCTGATGCTGGTCTTCCGGTCGATCCTGATCCCCGTCAAGGCAGCCCTGCTCAACCTGCTCTCGATCACCGCCGCGCTCGGCGCCATGACCCTCGTGTTCCAGCACGGCTTGTTCGGGGTGCAGCCAGGCCCCATCGAAGCCTTCCTCCCCGTGCTGATCTTCGCGATCGTGTTCGGGCTCTCGATGGACTACGAGGTGTTCCTGGTCTCGCGCATGCACGAGGAATGGGAGCGTACAAAGGACCATTCCCTCGCGGTACGGGAAGGACTGGCCTCCACCGGCAAGGTGATCACAGCGGCCGGGGCCATCATGATCGTGGTGTTCGGCGCCTTCATGTTGAGCGCCGACCGGATGCTCCAACAGTTCGGCCTCGGCCTCGCGGTCGCGATCCTGATGGACGCCCTGGTCATCCGCTGCCTGATGGTCCCGGTCCTCATGCAACTGATGGGCAAGTGGGCCTGGTGGCTGCCCGCCCCGCTCGCCCGGCGCCTGCCCGAGGTGGCACTCGAACGCCCCACGGGCAGCTGACAACCGGCCCGGAGGAGTCCGCCCCCGGACAGGCACCTTCCAGTGATCGTCGCCGTGGACGAGCGGTTTCGTCAGGTGACGAAGGGCGCCCCACGCATGTGTTCGGCTGGAGTTCCAGCCGAACACATTGCGCAGAGGTCAGTTGAACTCATCTGCGGCCGGGTGCCGCGCTGCCTCGGCGAAACAGGCATCGCAGGCAGGGGGCGGCTGCGCCCTCGGGCAACCGCTATCGAGGCATCAACTCGGTGCAGCGCTGTTGCGCGTCGGCGAAGCCGTCGGCGGGGTCTTGCATTTGGGACGCGCACTGGGCGCGGATTTTGCTGCTGCTGAGCCGTAGTGCATGCCGTTCGGCCCGCGTGCGTGGCCACGTAGCCAGTCGTCCCGATCCCGTTGCTGGATTGCGTCCACGGTGGAGCCCGAGACGTATGACGCGTTCTCCGCCTCGTAGCGGACGATCTTCCCGTTGTCCCTCCTTTCAGCCCGTGTACTGGGCGAAGACCTTGAGGTAGTCGTACGGCTGCTGCGAGACGCCGCTGCACGCGTCACCGGCGGAGCCGGAGCCGCAGGCCCGGTCGCGGTTGACGGACCAGTACGTGAGGCGGGCGATGCGGTGCTGCTGGGCGTAGGCGAGCATGGTCTTGAAGTCCGCGACGCGGACGAGTTCGCCCGAGACGTCGGTCTTGCCGTTCATCGACGACAGCCCGATGTGTGCGTACGCCGCCGAGTCGGTGTAGCCGTACGCGGACTTGACCCGCGCCTTGAGGCCCTCCATGGCCTGGGTGGTCAGCGTGCCCATGTTGCTGGAGCCGCCCCCGAAGTCGAACGGCATGATGCACCAGATGTCGTTCGCCAGACCGGAATTGGCTCCGCGCTGGATCATGTCGACGCCGGTGGAGTCCGGGCCGCTGGTCGTCGTGCCGAAGGTGATGATGGTCTTCAGACCGGAGTTGTTCGCCTTCACGATCTTCAGCGCGTCAATCACCCGCTGCCGGACCGTCGCGTTGGACCACTCGGTGTTCTCGATGTCGATGTCGATGACCTTGAGGCCGTACGCGTTGATGACCTTCTGGTACGCGCCGGCAAGCGCCGAGGCGCTGGAGCACTTCTCGCCGAGTTTCGCCCCGCTCCAGCCGCCGACGGAGACGATGACGTCACCGCCGGCCGCCCGGATCGCGTTGATCTTCGACTGGTCGTTGCCGCCGGTCAGCGGGCGCGAGCCGTCCCACTTCGGGTTGCAGGAACCGTCGGAGAGGATGAAGGCGAGCGTGAACCATTTGACGCCGGTCGCGGACATCACCGAGGTCGGGTTCTGCGGGCTGCCCCAGCCGAAGTACTCGTACGGCGCGACAGCCATGCCCGGGGAGGCAAGAGGTCTCGCCGTGGCCGCGTGCGACGCCGGCGGTGCGGCGAACAGCAGAGACAGCAACAGCCCCAGCAGGGCGGCGAGGGTCACGCGGGGACTGCGTGGGAGTGCGGCGGTATGCACGTGGATCGTCCTCCTGGAGTGGGGGAGTGTTTGTGCGTTAGGAAAGCTTCCTAATGGTCAGAGGGCACAGGTCTCCCGAAGCGGAAGACCTTGCCGCTCCTGCCGTTCAGCCCTGCGGCGTCACCCGGATCAGACGGGTCTCGCCGGGCCGGAGGGTCGCGCTGTACGAGTCAGTGATCGTGCCCTTGTCGGAGCCCGACCACAGGTCCGTGACGTCGCCGGAACCGGTGAACCCGACCTGCGACCAGTTCACACTGACCGTGGAGTTGCCGGAGGTGCCGGTGTTGAAGAGCGCCACGACATAGTCGCCGCTCTTTTCCTTCTTGCTCCAGACCTGCCTGACACCGCTGTTCACAATGCGTTTGGCCGCGACGCCGTCCTGGTCGACGCCGATGAGCCGGTCGTTCGTCAGCATTGCCTTGTCGACGGAGTCGAGCTTCGTCAGATCGGTGCCGAGCAGCAGCGGTGAGCCCGCCATCGCCCACAGCGTGAAGTGCGAGCGGCGCTGGTCGGCGGTGAGGCCGACCTGGTCGCCGTTGCCGATCTCCAGCGAGTCGAGGTCGTTCCAGCCGCCGGGGCCCGCGTACTGCTGCCAGTTGGCGGCCGAGGTGAAGCGGGCGGAGACGTGCGACCAGTCGGTGAGGGGGTAGCCGCTGCCGTTCGAGCCCGGACCGCAGTAGCACTCCACGTCACCCTGCGTGCGCCAACTGTTGGCCAACTGCCGCCAAGTGGAGGCTTCGGCGATCGGAAGATTGTTGGAGAGCGCGTAGTTGATGGGCCGTCCGGTCGCCCGCAGCGCCTTATCCCAGGCCCGGACGTCCGGGATGTCCTGGCTGCCCACCCCGTCGATCTTCAGGTAGTCGACGCCCCAGGAAGCGAACTGCTTCGCCCACGAGTTGACGAACTCCTGCGCGCCCGGCTTGCCGTAGTCGATGTAGTACATGTTCTTGCAGTTGTAGTTCTTCTCGGTCTTCGAGGTGTCCGCGATGTCCTTCGCGTGGTAGGACGTCCCCTCGATCGGCGTGTTCTTGGTGACGGCGTTCTTGGCGATCCCGGGCGTCACATAGAAGCCGAACTTCAGCCCCTTGGAGTGGATGTAGTCGGCGAGCGCCTTGATTCCGGACGGGAATTTGGCCGAGTCGACGGTCCAGCGGCCGTAGGAGTCGACGACGAAACCGTCCGCGTCACACTTCTGCCAGAAGTCGTCAAGATTCACATACACGAACCCCTGGTCCTTGAGCCCGCTCGACACCAGGGCGTCCGCCTGTGCCTTGATCTTCGCCTCGGTCGGCCAGCGGCGCACGAAGCTCCAGCTGCTCCAGCCCATGGCGGGACGGATGGACTGACCGTTGTCGGAGGCGGCAGCCGGGTGCCCACCGCCGAGCAGCGGAATCGCGGAGGCGATCAGCAGCCCGACCAGGGTGACCACCAGTGATCTGATGCGGATACGTGTCATGACGATGCTCCCGTCGCATAGGCGGTCCCGATCCAGGCCTCGTCGATCCGCAGCCGCTTGTAGCGGGCGGAGTCGCTGGACGCGGCCCAGGTGGTGTCGACTTCGAGCCGTACGTAACGGGCACTGGCCGCCGTGAGGTCGATTCCCTGGATTCCCCGGCGGCTCGGAAGCTCGCCCGTCCTGACGGCGTTCCCCCAATTGGTCCCGTCGTTGCTGAGGAACACCTTGTAGCCCTTGATACGGGCGGACTGCTCGGTGTCCGAGCGCGCGTAGGCGACCGAATCCTCACGCTGGTTGAGCCCGATGTACCGCACCTTCCTCGAACTGCCGAGATCGAAGGTGAGATTGACCGGCAGTGTCTTGTTGCTGTCCCAGTAGGTCAGGTAGTCGCCGTCTCCGGCGGCCGACGCCCCGTGACCGCTCGCCGAGGCGCTCGCGCTCACACTGACCCCCGAGAGAATCCCCTGGCGTCCGGCGGTCGTGACCTTGAAGACGGTGTCGTACGGATCCCAGTTGCCGAGCCCGTTCAGTGTCAGCACTCCGCCGGACTGCGACCATGAAATCGCCGCTCCCGTACGGAGGTTGGTGACGGAGGCGATGCGGTAGCCGTTGTCGCGGATGCGCAGGGTGCTGGTGGAGGGCGGCGTCAGCACGTGCACGTACTGGCGGTTCGGATCGCTCTTGCTGACCGTCGTCACTCCGTGCGCGCCGTCGTTCCAGAACCCGGGCTTGAGGCCGCCGTACATATAGCCACCGCCCTCGGTGCCCTGCAGCGACTCCCAGATGGGGTCGAGGTAGGAGTCGGCGAAGCTGTTGAAGGCGGCCTGATTGCTTGGCAACTTGCCGTTGACCTGGGCTGTCTCGGCCATCAGCGCCTTCACGGACGAGCCCGCGTTGGTGATGAGCCGGCCGAACGTGAGCATCTTGTCGACGGCCGGGTTCGAGCCGTCGTACCACCACGCCCCACTGGACGGCAGCTTGAAGTCGGCCTCGGTGAGCCGGGGTTGAGCGGTGTAGGTCGCCTGCGGGTAGTCGTACGACGGCGACATCCCCGCCTTCTGCTCATTGCTGATCATGTCCATGATCGGCGTGTCTTCGTTGTTGTTGCTGAGCGTGTAGGTGGGCCGCTTCCGCTGGATCTGCGCGTAGAGGTCGTGGTTCTCCCAGTACGCGTTGTCGTTGTCGATCCAGAAGCCGCCGAGGCCGGGGTAGCGGTCCATGACCTCGAAGAAGTTGTCGTACGAGAACTGCCCGAAGCCGTCGCGGGTGGTGAGGTCGACCGTCTTGCCCTTGTAGGAGGAGTACGCGGCCGAGTCGAGCCACTCATGACCGCCCTCGTTGTGCCACTGGGGGTCGTCGGTCATGTAGAGGATCACCTTGAGCCCCTTGGCCTTGGCGGCGGTGATCAGCTCACCGAGGAAGTCCCGCTCGGTGGAGCAGCTGCCCGGGATCTTCGACGGCCAGGGGCGGGCATAGCCGAGCCGGCTGTGGAAGGTGGCGAGCACCAGGTACTGGGTGTGCAGCTTCTGGGCCTCGTTCACCCAGTAGTCGGGAGTCCAGCCGCCGCTGGTGACGTCGTTCTCCCAGTCGGTGCAGCTGGTGTGGGCGGGGGCGGTGCGTTGACCCCAGTGCAGGAAGAGTCCGCCGACCGAGCCGCGTAGGAAATCCTGGCGGGGGTTCTCCAGGTCGAGCGGCTTCGCGGCCGAGGCGGCCCTGGGCTTCGCGGCCGAAGCGGCCCTGGGCTTCGCCGCCGAGCTGCAATTTTCCGTGGAGCCGCGGCTGGAGACGCGCAGGGCGCCGCCCGACGGGTTGTGGCTGTCCGTCAGGCAGTAGCCGGTGACGGACTGGAGGCCGACGTCGTGGGGCGAGTCGCTGCCGCGCTGAGCCGTGAAGCGGTTGAACCTGACACCGCTCGCCGAGTTCGCGATGACCGCCGGGCGCCCGTCGTTCGCCGCGAACTTCACCGAGCTGTCCGTGAAGGTGACGTCGTCCGCGTTGTGGAGGTACCAGCCGTACGCGGGCCGGGTGCCGATGCTGTTCGGGTTGTAGTCGGTGGCGGTGTTGTCCGGCACGGCGGTGGACATGGTGCCGTTGCCGCCGGGCACGGTGATGTTGACGTTGTTGAAGGTGACGCCGTTGATGCGGTGGCCGCCTTCGCCCCACAGGGTCGGGCTGAACGACGGGCTCGACCCGGTGGCCGTGATGTTGTCGTACGTGATGTCGCTGATGGATCCGGTGCCAGGGTTGTTGCCGCATCGCTTGCGGGTGCCGATCTTCTGCATGATCGGCGAGTGCACATTGGTCATGGTGATGTCGCGGTAGTGGACGTCGGAGATCTTGGCGCCGTCCATCGAGACCATGCCGAGCCCGGACTTGTTGGAGCCCTCGATGCGGATCTTCGCGAACTGGTAGTCGGAGAAGTCGCCGCAGGTCTCGGAGCCGAACATCAGGGCGTTGCAGCAGACGGCCGAGAGATATGAATCGCTCACCCGCACATGGCCGTTGGGGAGCTTGGCGCCGAGTGCGTAGTCGCTCTTGAAGGCGAGCGCGTCGTCGTTGGCCTTGATGCTGGCGTTCGTCACGGTGACGTTCGTCGTGCTGATGATGTTCCAGCCGTCGCGGTCGCTCGCGGTGTCGATGTTCAGTCGGTCCGAGGTGACGTTCGTACAGCCGTTGATGAGGGCCGCGAAGTGGCCGCCCCTGCGAAGGGTGATTCCGTCGCCGAGGCGGAGTCCGTCGCAACGGGTCAGCGAGATGATCTTGTCGGCCTCCCCGGACTTGGGGTTGCCGGTGATGAGGTTGCCGAGGCCGTCGATGACGCCTTCGCCCACGAAGCCGATGTTCTTCAGCCTGTCGCCGTAGATCATCGCGTTGTGGAAGTGACTGTGCCCGTAGTCCTGGTAGTCGTCGTACGGGTTGTCCTCGGGCGCGTCGTAGGTGTCGGCGCCGGAGCCCTGGATGGTGGCGCCTTTGTCGACCTGGAGCGTGACCTCGCTCTTCATGTGGATGGTGTTCTTGGACTTGTACTTGCCGGCCGGGAAGCGGACCGTGCCGCCACCCGCCGAATTCGCCGCCGCGACAGCCTTGTTGATGGCGGGGGTGTCGTTGGTGGAGCCGTCGCCCTTGGCTCCGTAGTCACGTACGTCGAACTCGGCTGCTCGGGCGGGAAGTTGGCTGGTCTCTGCGAGGACCGGGAGTTGGGGGGTGGCCGGCGCGGAGGGCTGGCTCAGGCCGAGCACGATGGCGAACGCGAAGAATACGGTCGCCGCCCATCGCTTGCGCTGCTGCATGGGCCGGCTCCTTACACGAGTTGGTAGCCGCGCAGATTGCTGAGCAGGAGGTAGCAGTCCTGCAGGGACCCCGAGGTGTCGCCGAGGGAGCGGTAGATGCCCCACTTCGGGCGGACGCGGTCGGCGAGGAAGGTGTCGACGCCGGTCTTCGACTTGTCGATGACGGTGGTCGAGCCGTTCTTGAGGATCCAGCGGACCGAGCCCGCCGAGCCGTTGCCGACCTTGATCTGGAAGTCGACGTCGATCCATTTGTTGTGCAGCGGCTCCAGGTCGGTACGGCCAACGAGGATGTCGTCCTCGAACAGCTTCAGCTCGATGGTCTGCACGCCGTTCACCCGGCGCAGCGACTGGACGACGATCGGCGAGCTTCCGGCACCGGGCTGCTTCATCTGCATGATGTGGGTGAAGGTGGTGGTCGCTTTCAGGGAGCTGGGGATGTACATCGAGTACGTGACCCGCCAGGTCTGGCCCTCGGTCCACTTGAGGTAGTTGCTGCCGCTGCCGTTGCGCAGGCCGGTGACCTCGTGGCGCTGGCGGTCGGTCGAGGTGTCCCGGTCGACGGTGTGCATGTTGAAGCGCCAGTTGTTCCCGGTGGCGTAGATGTGCGGGGAGCCGGCGGGGTGCGAGTCGGCTCGGTCGTCCTCGATGGTCTCGAAGGCGCCGAGCTTGTCGCTGCTCGCCGACGGTGCCCACTTCTGCTGCCAGGAGGCGGCGTGTGCGGTGGTGGCAGGCAGGCCGCCGACCGCGGCTCCTGCGGTGGCGCCCAGCGCCGCGCCCAGCAGAGTCCTTCGGGATGTGCTCATGGCTGACTCACCTCGTCCTGAGTGGGTTTGTTCCGAGCTTGTGTTCTGAGCTGCTCGTTCATGATCAGAAAGGCGCCGAGGCCGTGGAAGTCGTTGGTCTCCCGGGGCCGGGCGATGTAGAAGGCGTAGTCGCCGACGTTGGTGCCGATGGAGATATCGGTGAGGTTGGTGCGCCCGTCGGAGCCGAGCGAGATCTTGGCGAGGACGCCCTCGTAACCGCGCTGGGCGACGGACTTGTAGTGCGCGTCGAGGTAGCCCTGCTGGGCGCCGCGCGAGAGGGCGTAGGTGAACATGCTGGAGCAGGAGGTCTCGGTCCAGTTGTCGCTCCTGCTGCCCTTGTCGATGACCTGGAACCAGCGGCCGGTCGCCGGGTCCTGGTACTTCTCCAGGCCTTTCGCCAAGTTCCGCAGAATGCCGATGAGTTGAGGTCGACGCACGTGGTTCACGGGCAGCGCGTCCAGTACGTTGACGATCGCCATCGAGTACCAGCCGACCGCCCTGCACCAGGACTCGGGGGCGCGTCCGGTTTTCGGGTCGGCCCAGCTCGCGGTCTTCGACTCGTCGTAGGCGTGCTTCAACAGGCCGCCTGAGACCTGGAGATGCCTGCCGTACACGTACAGCTGCTTGGCGGCCTCGTCGTTCGCGTACGCCGAGTCCCCGAACTCCTTGCCGTACTCGATGAGGAACGGGTTCACCATGTAGACGCCGTCCGACCAGAGCTGATGGGCGCGGCTGCTGGTGTCGGCGTGCCAGAAGCCGCCGTCGGACGTGCGCGGGAAGGTGTCGAGCCGGTCGCGGATCTTCTTGGCCGCCTTGCGGTAGCGGTCCTCGCCGGTCTCGCGGTGCAGGATCACCAGCAGCCGTCCGGCCTGCATGCTGTCGAGGCTGTTGAAGCCCTGGTCCATCGATCCGTCGCTCTTCACGAAGCGGTCGACATAGCTCTTGATGTACGAGAGATAGCGCGTGTCGTGCGTGCGCCGATAGGTGAGGTACTGGCCGTAGAGATACAGGCCGACGGGGTACGACCAGCCGCCGATGGCGCTCGGCGTGTAGCGGGCCGTCGTCGAGTCGACCATGGCGACGGACCAGTCGGTGGCGGCGGCCGGTCGCGCGACGGCCGTGTGCTCCAGGGGAGTTGCCGGGGCGGTCGCGGTGACCGTCAGCAGCCCGGCGGTGGCCAGCACGCCCGCCGTCAGCGCGGCGCTCAGACGTCTCATGATCCTCCCTCTCGGTAGGGTCTCGACCTCAGTGGGGTCGACGGGCTCAGGCTGAATAAGCTCGACAGGCGTAGGCGAGGTCCGTACGCGGCCCGGCGGCTTCATCGACGAGATCGCGTACGGCGCGGTGGTCGGGCGAGTGCCGGCAGACCCGGGCGGCGCGGTCGCTCCGCCGGTCAGCGCGTACGCCTGGCAGCGGAAGCCGCCGAAGTCGGTGGTGCGCAGGGCGCAGGTGCGGCGGGGATCCAGAGTTCGCGTGCGCGGGGCACCGTTTCGCGGACCCGCTGGTGCAGTACGGCATCGGCCCCGAAGGGGAGCCCGGCCGTGCGGATCAGGCTCGCGGCGGGCTCCTTCGCGGTGTACGACCGTGCCCCGGCGATGCGTTCGGACTTCTTGGGATCCGCGTGCTGGACGGAGAGGTGAGTCTGGACGACACCCAGGTCAGCGGCCTGGTACAGCACGTCCTCCCCTTGTTCGGCGTTCAACTCTTTTGACCGACTGATCAGTTCGACGGGGTGGGAGCAGTACGCGCACGGCAGCGGGCAGCCGTGGGTGAGTTCGGCGAGCAGGGTCCAGGGCGGATCGGCGTTCACCGGAGCCAGCCCTCCTTTCGTAACGCCCTGAGGAAATCGGGGACTTCACGGCGCCGCGGCCCCTTGGCGGACCCTCCAGACCGTGTCCTCCGATGTCTCCTGAATGATCCGTTCCGTGTGCTGGGTGTCGTACGCCGCCTCGTTCATGTGTGTGTACCCGCTTTCCCGAGAGGTGAGGGGTGTGGGGCCTGAAGAGGCCCAGGCAGGAGCTGGTGTTCACATGCGCGCACTGGGTTCAGCAGCGTGCAATAGAGTTCCGGTATGGGCGGACGCGGTCAATGGTCCGGACCGATAAGGTCGGATCCATTTCTGGCCAATCTCCGGCCCGCCGTGGACGGGCGGGGCACTGCGTGGCCTCCTCGCCACGGTTCGGTCAAGGTTCAGCGGAGTGCCCCGGCGCCAGGCCTGCCGTACGTCCGCTGTGAGCTGGCGCTTCTTGGTCCAGACAAATAAAGCGGACAAAATGGACTCGCTCGAAGGGGCTTGACGCGGTCACGGGGGCGGTCCACCTTGTACGGCACCCGGTAAGGAAACTTTCCTAACAGAAGGGTCCCCCACAGTGCGCTCTCGAACACTGACCCTCACCGCAGCCGCCGGCGCCGCACTCCTCGCCATCGCCGCGCTCCCGGCGAACGCCTCCGGCTTCTCCTCGGGTTCCGCCTCGGACACCGCCAACCCCACGTCGGCGCAGGAGGGTTCGGTCAGCGCGGCCGACCTGCTCGCCAAGGTGACGTCCTGTTCTCAGATCTCCAACGGCAAGTACAGGACCGACGACGGAACCTCGGCCTCCATCCCGGTGTGCGGCAAGAACGGCGCCGTCTTCTGGAAGGCCGACATGGACATCGACTGCGACGGCCAGCGCACCTCCAAGTGCAACGAGGACACCGACCCCTGGTACCAGGACGACACCGCGTTCCACCAGTCGGACGGCAAGCCGCTCAGGGCCGACTCGCTGCCGTACGTCGTCGTGCCCAGCTCCAGCAGCATCTGGAACTACAGCTCCGCGGGCATCAAGGGCGGCGGGGTCGTCGCGGTGATCTACAACAACCAGGTCCAATACGCGGTCGTCGGCGACACCGGACCCACGAAGATCATCGGCGAGGCCTCGTACGCCACCGGCAAGGCGCTCGGCATCAATCCGGACCCGGAGAACGGCGGCACCGACTCCGGCGTCACGTACATCCTGTTCAAGAACTCGAAGGTCTCCCCCATAGAGAGCCACGGCGCGGCCGTGACGCTCGGCGAGGAGCTGGCCAAGCAGTTCATCCGGAACAACTAGGTGCGTACAAAGGCCAGGTGGCACAAAAGGTTCCGGCCCGGCACCGCGCGTCCCACGGGCCGGGCCGGGTGTCAGACGGGTCCTCTTCTGCTGTCCTTCGTGGACGCCCGCCGCGACGGCGAGTCGGGCAGCGCAGTGACAGAACGGTGACGCACGGGGGCACAACCAGCGCGTGGGGCCGATGGTCACACCATTCGAACTGCGCCGTCACCATCCGCAACACGTCGGGCGCACCGGTCTCGATGGGTGTCACACTCGCCGAGGTCACCGGCCACGAGTCCACGCCCGTACGGGATTACGGCAAATTCCGCTCCTACGCCGGACCTGTCTACGTCGACGGGCGCGGCTTGTGCGTCGCATGGGAAGGCCTCATCGAGGATGAGTACGGCTCGGGCGTCGGCGCCTGCGGCTGAGCGGGGCGGTTGACGGGCCTGGGCGGTTGACGGGCCCAGGCCCGCGTGTCAGGTGGGCCTTCTCCGCGTCGCGATACCCGTGATCGCGGAGTGGAACAGTCGGACGCGGGCAGCCGGTTGACACCCGCGGGCGGTCACGTCAGAGTCCCGACGGCTTCGAGAAATGTCGGTACAGCGGTCAAGACCGGCCGCGGCTCCGCGACTACGGCTGAGCTGCGTCAGTCCAGGCAGAACTCGTTGCCCTCCGGGTCGGTCATCACGATGAAGCCGGCGCTCATCGGGGGAGCGGGCTCGTGGCGACGTACCCGCGTCGCTCCCAGCGCGACGAGCCGGTTGCACTCGACCTCCAGCGCCGCCATCCGCTCCTCTCCCTGCAGTCCGGGAGCCGCGCGGACATCGAGGTGGACGCGGTTCTTGGCGACCTTGTCCTCCGGTACCTGCTGGAAGAACAGCCGTGGGCCGTGCCCGTCCGGGTCCTCGATGGCCGATCTCGTGTTGCGCTGCTCCTCCGGTACGCCGATCCGCGCGAGGAAGTCGTCCCACGCGGCCAGCGGGTCGGCGCCCTCCGGCAGGTCGACTCCGGGCGGGCCGGGGTGGACGTAGCCCAGTGCGTCGCGCCAGAAGGACGACAGCGCCCGCGGGTCGTGGGCGTCGAAGGTGACTTGGATGTGGCGGCTCATCGGGTTACTCCGTTCGTAGCGGGTTTCGTGTGCAGGTAGAGGTCGCGCAGCAGGCAGACCTCGGACAGGTGGTGGATCAGCTCGCGGTGGATGTGCAGCACCAGGTCGGCCATGGGCATCTCGGGGAAGGGCTCCTTCTCACCGACAGGGTCCCGGAGCCCGGCGTCGCCGAGGCTGCGCACCCCGGCCAGCCAGGCGTCGAGCTGGGTCTCGAGCTGGTCGAGCGCGGTGGCCGCGCTGCCGGCGTACTCCCAGGTCTCGTACGACGCCGCAGGCGCGCCGAAGTGCGCCGCGTTGCGCGCGGCGAGCACGCCGACGATGACGTGACCGAGTCGCCAGGCGATCGTGGTGAAGGCCGCGGGGATCGGCTGGGGGGAGGCGTAGTCCATCGTGAAGTCCCCAGCGCCGAACTGCACGGGCGCCGTCGAGCTGCCGCGCGGCCGCATGCTCCAGGCGTCCGGCACCGGCGCCCAGAAGTATTCGTCGTCGGTGAGGCCCTCGAGCCGGGCTCGGAGCTGATGTTTCCAGTGGACCTCCCACTGCTCGCGCAGCGTCCGGTTCCAGTCGAGTTCGTCTGCGTCCATGGAGCCACCGTGACATCTCTGGCGGACAGGATCGGTCCGCTATCTCTGGCAGGGTGGGCGCCATGGACGTGGCGAGCGGGGACGAGCGGGGTACGACGGAGCGGGTGCTCACCCTGCTCGGGCTGCTGCAGCAGCGCCAGGTCTGGACCGGCCCCGAGCTCGCCGGCCGGCTCGGGGTCACGACGCGCACGGTACGGCGTGATGTCGAGCGGCTGCGCACGCTTGGCTATCCAGTGCATGCCAGCCAGGGTGTCGGCGGCGGCTACCAACTCGGCCCGGGGCAGGACCTGCCGCCGCTGCTTCTCGACGACCAGGAGGCGATCGCCACCGCGGTCTCGCTGCTCGCCGGCGCGGGTGGCGTGGTCGCCGGCGCCGGCGACGCGGCGCTCCGGGCGCTGACCAAGCTCGACCAGGTGCTGCCCACCCGGTTGCGGCATGAGGTGCGCGCGCTCTCCGGCTCGGTGGAGTCCTTTGGCGGAGGCCGCACGCCGGTCGACCCCGAGGTGCTCATGACGCTGGCCAGAGCCTGCCGCGACGAGGTCGAGGCCGGCTTCGACTACCCGTCCGGGGGCGATGTGCGACGGCGGCGGGTCGAGCCCTACCGCCTGGTCGCCTCCGACCGGCGCTGGTACCTCCTCGCCTACGACCTCGATCGTGACGACTGGCGCAGCTTCCGCGTCGACCGGATGACCGACGCGTCCGCACGGACCTGGCGCTTCCGCCCGCGCGAGGCGCCCGACGCGGCAACGTACGTGCAGGAGGGTGTGGCGAGCCGGGTCTACCCACACCAGGCGCGCTTCCTCGTGCACGCGTCGGCCGACACGGTGCGCACGCAGATTCCGGCGTCGGCGGCCGTCGTACGACGGCGCGGGAGCGAGTTCTGCGAGGTGCTCAGTGGCGCCGCCAGCCTCGACGCCGTGCTCATGCACGTGCTCCTGCTGGGGCACGACTTCGAGATACTCGACCCTCCGGAGCTCGGAAGGCGCTGTCGCGCGCTGGCGCAGAGACTGCTGTCGGCGGGTGCAACGATCCCACCGGTGCCGGACTTTTAAAACGAGGTGTCCTGAGCGTGTCTGCGGCCCCCGGCTGCGCGGTGCGGCCGATCACGTTCTCGCGGGCGTGCGGGAAGTCGAGCTGTCCGAGGTGCTCGACGGATCCATCCACATGACCTGCCAGCCGTGGCCGTCGAGGTCGAAGAAGCTGCGTGAGTACATGAAGCCGTGGTCCTCGGGGCCATCCGCCTCGGAGCCGCCGGCGGCGAGCGCAGCCTCAGCGACCGTGTCAACCTCATCGCGGGCTGACACGCTGAAGCAGTAGAGCGCCAGCGTGTGCGTGGTGGGATCGGCCATCGGCAGCTTCGCGAACTGCGCGAACGTCTCGTGGCTGAGCAGCATGACGGAGGCTTGCTCGCCGACCAGCATGCAGGCGGCGGTCTCGTCGGTGAACATCGGGTTGTAGCTGAACCCGAGCCGCGCGAAGAACGCCTTGCTGCGCTCGATGTCCGCCACGGGGATGTTCACGAACAGCATGCGGCCGGCGTGTGCGGGAGTGGTCATGGTGGGTCTCCAGTCCGAGGTTCGGTGGTGTACGCCGGGGTAGACCGGCCCAGCCTGCGGAACTCATCGGTGGATTTCGGAACTCGCATCGAGCACCAGGCCGAAGCCGGGGGAACAGCTGTCAAGGCCGGTTGAAAAGTGGACCAGTCGTGGGCAAAGACCTCGACGCCCGCCCGCCACGAACATCGCCGACGCCTGCCGGTACCGCCGCGATCGGGGCGGTCGTGCATCTGCCGGCCACCGCCATCGAGGAGGGCCGGGACCTGTCCTCGATGAGCGGCAACCTGGCCGACACCGCCTACCGGCTGCTGCCGGCCTGACGGCCCGGCCTCACTTCAGGTGCCGGCCGAAGAACCGGTTCCCGTCGTCCGTCTCGAACCACGGGGTGCCGGTGTGTCCGCCCAGATTGGCGTGCAGCGTCTTCTCCTTGGTGCCGAAGGCGTCGAACAGGTCCAGGGCCCGCTGCCGGGGGTTCCCTTCGTCGTCCCACTGCAGCAGGAGCAGCAGCGGAATGGTGACCTGCCGGGCCTCCTCGCGCTGGGCGCGGGGCACGTAACCCCCGGCGAAGAAACCGGCAGCCGCGATGCGCGGCTCGGCCACCGCAAGGCGGATGCCGAGGGCGGTCCACCCCGAGTACCCGACCGGGCCGCCGATCTCGGGCAGCGAAAGGAGGGCGTCCAGGGTGGTCCGCCAGTCCGGGACCGCCTTTTCGACCAGCGGGCCGATGAAGGACTCGAAGATCTCGTCGACCGGCTCGCCGGCCTGCATCGCCCGGCGGAGGTCGGCGCGGGCCTGCTCGTCGGCGGCGGAACGGGGCCGGTCACCGCACCCGGCGGCGTCGATGGAGGCCACCGCGTAGCCGCGCGCCGCGGTGTACCGGGCCCGGGCCACCAGCCGGGGTTCCGCCTTGGGCAGGCCGTTGTTGTGGGCCATCAGGATCAGCGGGGCCGGTGCGGCGGATCCAGGCGTCCACAGGGTGCCGGGGATCTCGCCGAGGGTGAACTCGCGTTCGAGGACGCCGTCGTCGAGGCGCTTCTCGGAAGTGAATCGCATGGTCGTGCCTTTCGGGAGAGCTCGCGAACGGCGCTCCCGGACGACCTATCGCCCGACCGTGACCCCGGAGGAGAGCACCCATGTCGATACTTCGTTCACGGGTACCACCTCCTCGTTCTCTCGCACGGCCTCCGGAAAGCTAGCAGTGGTCGCCGCGGGCCGCCAACAGGTTTTTGCGGAGGCTCCGTGGCCGGATGCCACGGAGCCACTCGCCTGAGCGCGACAGGTGAGAACCGTCAGTCCTGACGGACGATGTTGTTGCCCGGGCCGCCGGAGAGCGTGTCCGTGCCGGGCCCGCCGTACAGCTCGTCGTCGCCGCTGTTGCCCCACATCCGGTCAGCGCCGCCGTTTCCGTGCAGGATGTCGTTGCCCCTGCCGCCGTACAGCTCGTCGTCGCCGTCCCCGCCGTAGACCGTGTCGTCGCCGTCGTCGCCTCGCAGCAGCTGGTCGCTCTCGCCGCCGTGGATCACGTCGTCGCCCGCGTTGGCATTCACGACTCCGCCTTCGCCGTTGGCGTAGACCGTGTCGTCGCCGTCACCGCCCCCGGCGTACCCGAACGTGCCCACCGTGATGATGTCGTCGCCCGCGCCGCCCCGGACGCTGCTGCCGTCGACTCGCCTGCCGGTGTCGCTGGTCCCCTTGTCGTTGCCGTCGCCGAGCTCGATGGTGTTGAAGTAGTAGATCTGGTCGGTTGCGTTGTCGACGGAGACGGTGTCGTCGCCGTCGCCGAGGTCCATCTCCATGGAGTCGAGCGGGGACTGGCTCTCAGGGGCCTCGACTGTGCAGGAGATCTTGGTGGTGTCCGCGCTGTCGGGGTAGCCGCAGCCGTTCCCGGCGTTGATCGGGACGACGTCGTCGATCACATAGGTGAACTGGGTGCGGTCGCTGGTGAACGACTGGGTGATGGCCACCTGGTTGGCCTGGCCGGGGGCGGCTGTGTAGGTGAGGTGCCAGCCGTACTCGTTCACTGCGGCGGTGGCCGTCGGCTCCGCGGCGCCGGCCGTGCCCGCCAGGGCGATCGGAACGGCCAGCCCTATGCCGAGAACCGGCGTCAGACCCGATAAAGCGCGTAACACCCGGCGGCTGACGAGGCGAGAGGACATTACATAACCTCCATGAGGCAGTTGTGGATCCTTTCGCCATGCGTGACCCATAGGGCAGGTGCTTGGTTGCCTGCGGCACAGAAGTGCGTCCGCCCTTTCACGGTGGAGACAGCGGGAGCGACCTGCGATTTTCGATTGAATTCACCTGCCCGTCACGCTTCAGGAAAGGCGAGCACGGCAAGAACACGCGGGTGCCCTCACGGATCGGGTTCCCGGCCCGGTTTCGTGAAGATATTGCGACCGTGCGTCCCTGCGGTCTTGCCGTCGACGCCCAACTCAAGGGATCCGTACCGTTGCTGGATCGGCGCGCTGCGGCTTCCGGGGCGTCGGCTTCACTCAGGGGCCCCTCTGCTCTCCGGCGCTGGCCCGTCGTAAATCCGCGTCGTCGAACCCATTGACCCCTTCTCGTTCATAGACCTAGCCTCCATCCTCATACATAGACGCCATCTGCATATGAGGACAGGGTTCATGGCACGGATCAGCGCGGAGTCCGGAGTCGTTGCGCAACGGATGCGTGACGGTATGGCGGGCGGGGTGCTGTCCTTCCCGCTCACGAGCTTTCGGGACGACGGCAGCTTCGACCTGGAGTCGTACCGGGCGTACGTGACGGCCCAGTTGGCCACGGCGCCGGGCGCGGTGTTCCCGGCCTGCGGGACGGGGGAGTTCTTCTCGCTGGACGAGGACGAGTACCGCGCGGTCGTCGCGGCCACGGTCGAGGTCGCCGACGGACGCATGCCGGTCGTCGCGGGCATCGGCTACGGCTGGGCGCAGGCGATCCGGTTCGCCCGGATCGCGGAAGAGGCGGGCGCGGACGCCGCGTTGGTCCTGCCGCACTACCTGGTCCAGGCACCGCAGGACGGTCTGGTCGAGCAGGTACGCCGGATCGCCGCCGGCACCCGGTTGCCGCTCGTCGCGTACCAGCGCGGCCAGGTCGCCTTCACGCCGGACGGCCTGCGCCGGATCGCGGACATCCCCACCGTCATCGGCCTCAAGGACGGGCACAGCGACCTCGACCGGCTGCAACGTCTCACGCTCACGGCGCCCGACGGTTTCCTCTTCTTCAACGGAGCCTCCACCGCCGAGATCCAGGCCCGCGCCTACGCCACGGTGGGTGTTCCCGCCTACTCGTCGGCCGTCCATGCCTTCGCGCCCGAAATCGCGAACGCCTTCTTCACCGCTCTGCGGGACGGGGACGACGCGCGTGTGAACAAGCTCCTGCGGGACTTCTACGTGCCTTTGGTCGAGCTGCGCGACCGGGTGCCGGGCTACGCGGTCTCACTGGTCAAGGCCGCCGCCCGGCTGCGCGGCCTCCCGGTCGGCCCGGTACGCGCCCCGCTCACGGATCCCGGCCCGGACGACCTCGCCGATCTGGCAAAGGTCCTCGACGACGGCCTGAGCCTCGTGGGCGCCGCACGACGGCCCGTCTGACGAGCCCGCGCACACCTTCTCATCCCACATCCCCACATCCCCTCATCCCCCGCTCGTAACCAATCGCCTCGCGTCACTGCCCTGACGCTCCTCCATGCCGCCCGACGGTCCGGCGGAGCCTCCGGCTACTTGATCCACAGTTCAAAGGGGAACTGCCATGCCACTCCTCGTAGTCGGGATCAGCGTTCTGATTCTGCTCCTCCTCATGACCAAGCTGAGACTGAACGGCTTCGCCGCCCTCCTGCTCGTGGCGGTCGGCGTCGGGCTGGTCCAGGGGATCCCGGTGGCGACCATCCCGGACGTCCTTTCGGCCGGCATCGGCGACCAGATCGGCGACACGATGCTCACCATCGGGCTCGGTGCCATGGTCGGCCGTGTCATGGGGGACTCGGGCGCCGCGCAGCGCATCGCCGGCAAGATACTCGACGCCTTCGGCCCGCGGTGGGTGCAAGTGGCCATGGTGGTCACGTCCATGCTCATCGGCGTGACCATGTTCTACGAGGTCGCCTTCATCATCATCGTGCCCATCGCGTTCACCCTCGTCAGAGTGACCGGCGCGAAACTGCTGTGGGTCGGGCTGCCGATGTCGATCACCTTGTCCACCATGCACAGCTTCCTGCCGCCGCACCCCGGTCCCACCGCCGTGGCCGCGACCTTCCACGCCTCCGCCGGCCAGACGCTGTTCTACGGACTCTTCATCGCCGTACCGGCCGGTGCGCTCATCGCGCTCGCGTGGCCGCGCCTTCCGTTCATCAGGCGGATGAACCCCTCTGTCCCCAAGGGCCTGGTCAGTGAGCGCGAGTTCGCCGACGAGGAGATGCCGGGGCTGGGCTGGTCGCTGTTGGTGGCCCTCTTCCCCGTGGTGCTGATCGCCGGGGCCGCGGTGACCGACATGGCCACCTCCGGCGAGAGCCCGTTCCTGCACTTCGTCGCCTTCATCGGCTCGGCACCGATCGCCCTCATGCTGACCCTGTGCCTGGCCATCTGGGCGTTCGGGCCGCGCATCGGCCGCAGCATGGCAGACGTCAGCGCCTCCTGCGCCTCGGCGGCCCAGGCGATGGCGATGATCCTCCTGGTGATCGGCGCCGGCGGCGCCTTCAAGAACGTCCTCGTCGAAGGCGGGATCTCCGACTACATCAAGGACGCCACGGACAGCTGGTCCATCTCGCCGATCATCCTCGCGTGGCTCATCGCGGTCATCCTCCGCGTGGCCCTCGGCTCGGCCACGGTCGCCGTCGTCACGGCCTCCGGTGTGGTGCTGCCGCTCCTCGCGGGCAGCGGGATCCACCCCGAGATCATGGTGCTGGCCGTCTCCTGCGGCTCGATCGCCTTCTCCCACGTCAACGACCCCGGATTCTGGCTGTTCAAGGAGTACTTCAACCTCTCGGTCATCGAGGCGATCAAGGTCCGCACCACCTATACGACGGTCCTCGCGATCCTCGGACTGGGCGGCGTCCTGGCGCTCGAGTGGGCCCTCGACGTCCTCAGCCTGTGAGCCCCGGCAGCCTGTGAGCCCAGACAGTCTGTGAGGCCGGGCAGCCTGTGAGCCCCGGCCCCGATCACCTTCGTACACAAGGATGTTGACGAGCATGAGTATCAGTCAGCCGACCGTCACCGAGTTCGCCGTCTACCCGGTCGCAGGCCGTGACTGCATGGAGCTGAACCTCTCCGGTGCCCACGGACCCTTCTTCACCCGCAACATCGTCGTTCTCAAGGACTCCGAGGGCCGTACGGGACTGGGGGAGGTACCCGGCGGCGAGAAGATCACCCAGACACTGCGCGATGCCGAATCCCTCGTCGTCGGTGCGAAGGTGGGCGACTACAAGCGCGTCCTGCGCGAGATCGGTGACCGGTTCGCCGATCGCGACTCGGGCGGACGCGGCGCCCAGACCTTCGACCTGCGCACCACCGTGCACGCCGTCACGGCCGTCGAGTCGGCGCTGCTCGATCTCCTGGGCCAGCACCTCGACGTGCCGGTCGCGGCCCTCCTCGGCGACGGCCAACAGCGCGACTCCGTACGGGTGTTGGGTTACCTCTTCTATGTCGGCGACCCCGATCGCACCGACCTGGAGTACGTCCGCGAGCCCGACTCGGCCGTCGACTGGTACCGCATCCGGCACGAGGAGGCCCTCACGCCCGAGACGATCGTCCGGCAGGCCGAGGCCGCCTACGACCTGTACGGCTTCCGCGACTTCAAGCTCAAGGGCGGTGTCCTGGAGGGCGCCGAGGAGGTCAGGGCCGTACGGGCGCTGAAGGACCGCTTTCCCGAGGCCCGGATCACTCTCGACCCGAACGGCGCGTGGTCGCTGCGCGAGGCGATCGAGCTCTGCGAGCCCCTCGTCGGCACGCTCGCCTACGCCGAGGACCCGTGCGGGGCGGAGGGCGGCTACTCCGGTCGCGAGATCCTCGCCGAGTTCCGCCGCGCCACCGGTCTCCCCACGGCGACCAACATGATCGCCACCGACTGGCGGCAGATGACCCACGCCCTGGCCCTGCAGTCGGTCTCCATCCCGCTGGCCGACCCGCACTTCTGGACCATGCAGGGCTCGGTACGTGTGGCCCAGTTGTGCAACGCGATGGGCCTGACGTGGGGCTGCCACTCGAACAACCACTTCGACATCTCCCTCGCCATGGTGACCCACTGCGGAGCCGCGGCCCCAGGTGAGTACAACGCCCTGGACACGCACTGGATCTGGCAGGAAGGGCTGGAGCGGCTGACCACTGCCCCGCCGCGCATCATCGGCGGCGAGATAGCCGTCCCGGACGCCCCCGGCCTGGGAGTCCGCATCGACATGGACCGGCTCCTCGCGGCCCATGACCTCTACCAGGAGAAGGCGCTGGGGGCGCGAGACGACGCCATCGGAATGCGGTACCTCATCCCCGACTGGGAGTTCGACGGCAAACGCCCCTGCCTTGTGCGCTGAGTGTCCTGGGCCTGCCCTGCCCTCTCCTGCCGTGCGCAAGAGCCTGAGGCGATGTGACCAGTCAACAGGCTCGCTCGTACTCGACCTGGCCGAGCGGGTTGCCGTCGCCGTAGTCGAAGGTGCGCGCGGCGCCGGACTCGGTGAAGCCGCACTTGGCGTAGAAGCGGCGGGACTGTGGAGTGTCGCGCAGCGTCCACAGGTGTACTCGAGCGAATCCGTCGTCGTGAAGCCGGCGCAGCGTCTCGGTCATCAGTGAGGCGGCGATGCCGCTGCCCCAGCCGTCGGGATGGCAGTAGAAGCTGAAGATCTCTGCGAGACCTGGCCGAGTCGGGGACGGGTGCAGGAAGGACAGCGCCAGGGGGCGGCCATCCAGTACGGCGAGCAGGATCGTCCCTGTGCCCTCCGCGATCCGCTCGTGCCACCGTGTACG
This sequence comes from Streptomyces montanus, assembly GCF_005786655.1. Classification (NCBI taxonomy): domain Bacteria; kingdom Bacillati; phylum Actinomycetota; class Actinomycetes; order Kitasatosporales; family Streptomycetaceae; genus Streptomyces; species Streptomyces montanus. The sequence goes on along the minus strand of NZ_VBZC01000016.1, from coordinate 49,585 downwards.
CCTGCTCAGGACCGCGTGCGCGGCGAACTCCGGCTGGAAGAACGGGGCGTGGGATGCCTCCCAGGCTGCGGCGTGAATCTCGCCGAGCGCGTCGCCGTCCTCCGGACAGGCACAACGAACCTCGATCATCCGATCACCCCTACTCATCGTGCTCAGTCTCGCCGCTCGGCGACCATCTCGGCGTCGTCGCGGACATCATCCTCATAGTCCGGCTCATCCCCGGCGAGTGCCGCCGGCTCGGGCCCACCTCCAGGCCCTGCACCGGGTCATTCCCGAGCAGCAGTACCGGAAGTGGACGGAGCTTCCCCGTACTGAGCAGGAGCCTGATGCGATGCCGCCGACTACTATGGCGGCGCCAGATGACGAACCGGTCCCAGGTAGCGGGTCTCAGAGCGCCGCAGGCAAGCCGCGGCGCACCGGAAACCCGCGTTCAAGTTCGTCGCGTCCGTCGCGTCCGTCGCGTTCGGCGACGCCGAGGAGGCGATTCCCCACAGTGAACGATGGTGTCGGCGGGACAGGCCGGGCGCAGACCTGAGTCCGCGCCGCATCGTTCGACGAGCTGGTGTCCCTGCGGAGTTACTGAAACACCCCTTCAGGAGAATCGGTGAACCACGATGAGCGGGCAGATCGGCCCGGAAGCCACGGCGAGCACCAGGTCCAGCGGGAGCTGGACACTGTCGTCCGAGCCGACCGGTTCTACGACGAGCAGGTACTCGACCGGCTCAACCCACGGATGAGGGCGTTCGTGGCCCGCCAGGAGATGTTCTTCCTCGCCACGGCGGACAGCAACGGCGAGTGCGACAGCACCTTCCGGGCCGGTCCGCACGGCTTTCTCCAGGTATTGGACGACATGACGTTGGCGTACCCGGAGTATCGCGGCAATGGTGTCATGGCCTCGCTCGGCAACATCCGGGAGAACCCGCACGTCGGCATCCTGATGATCGACTTCGCCCGGGACCGAATTGGCTTGCATGTCAACGGTCGGGCCCAGTTGGTCACTGATGAGTGGATGCGCCAGAAGCATCCGGATCTGCCGGTCGATCCAGTACCCGGCCGCCGCCCCCAGATGTGGGTGGAGGTGGAGGTCGAGGAGGCATACATCCACTGCTCGAAGCACATACCGCGGCTGGTCGGGGCGCCCGTGCGGCACAACGACAACGATCCCGGCTGTGCGGCCGACGACGACGATCAGGCCTGGGGCACCGATGACGTCAAGCGCAAGGGCGGCGACTACTTCGGAGCCGCGAGCGAGGCCCGGTCGGGCTGACGTCGCACGGGAACGCGCGGGAACTCCCGGGAACCCGGGGCGGCCGGACGTCGGATGACGGTCAGGGCGGGTTACGAGATGGCCCGGAGCCGGCTCCGGGGCCGGCGGCGGAGTTGGTCGATGGCCTGGGCCGTCTTCTCATCCGCGGGGAGGAAGACGACCAGTTGTTGGGCGTCCGAGGAGAGTTCGAGCGTCTCGCGGAGCAGCTGGAGTTCGCCCCCGGACGGGTGGTTGAGGCGGAGAGCTCCACGACGCGGAACCACGTGACGGTTCAGGCGGCGCGTGAAGTCGGGGCCGGCGATGGGGGCGAGTTCTGTGCTGAACCACTCGGAGTTCTCGACGGATGGTGCGAGCCACAGGTCGAAGGCCTGCTCGTCCGCGACGTCGTCCCAGTCGGCGAAGAACGTCCGGGCGCGAGGGTCGGTGAAGACATAGCGGGTGAGGTTCGGGACGTCTGCGTCGAGCAGTCCGGTTTCGCTTGTCACCGACTCGTAGCCGCTGGTGTGGGCGAGGACGTCGCCCAGCCGGTTGGTCACCATGGCGATCCCCGGTTCAAGGAGGCGGAGTGTCTCCAGGACCGATGGACGGACGTCGCGGCGCGGTGGTGCGGGCGGGCGGTGAGCGGAACATTCCCCGCCAGTGATCTTGGCGAGGTAGCGCAGGTGGTTGCGTTCCGCGGGGTCGAGGCTGAGCGCATCGGCGAGCGCGTTCACCACCGCCACCGACGGATTGCGGTCACGGCCCTGTTCCATACGGGTCAGGTATTCGACGCTGATGCCGGCCCGCGCGGCGAGATCCGAGCGCCGCAGACCCGGTGACCGGCGGCGACCGTGATCCGGCAGTCCCAGCGATTCCGGCTGGATGCTGTCGCGCTTGGCCCGGATGAAATCCCCTAACGGCGTGCCCATGCGGTGAGCATACGGCGCTGCCCGCTGATCGCGGAGTGTTCAGACTGGCCCTGTGGGGGCCAGCCTGAGCACGGTCTGGTTGGAGTCACGCTGCGGCCTGATCGTGGTGGGCATGGAGAAGAACAAGCACAAGCTGGTGATCATCGTGGGAAGCGTCCGGGACGGACGGTTCGGCCCGGTTGTGGCCTCGTGGGTCGCCGAACAGGCCGGCATGCACGGTGGTTTCGATGTGGAAGTCGTCGATCTGGCCGAGATCGACATCCCGTTGGCGCTGCCTGCGGCATCGCCGAAGTTCGCCGGCGATGATTACCCCCGTCCGGCCGGGATGGCGGCACTGACGTCGGCTCTGGAGGGCGCTGACGCGTTCATCGTGGTCACGCCGGAGTACAACCACAGCTATCCCGCGTCGTTGAAGGCGGCCATCGACTGGCACTTCACCCAGTGGACGGCCAAGCCCGTCGCTTTCGTCAGCTACGGCGGTGCGGCAGGTGGCCGGCACGCCGTGCTGCACCTGGAGAACGTGCTGACCGAGTTGCATGCGGTGACGATTCGCGATGGTCTCGCCTTCCCGAACTACTTCACGGCGTGGCAGGACGGTCGTCCCCTCGACCCTGAGGCCCCCGGGTACGCCAAGACGGTGCTCGACCAGTTGGCCTGGTGGTCGGCCGCGCTCCGGTCGGCACGTGACGCCGCTCCCTACCCGGCGTAAGCGCGGCGACGAGGAAGTGCCTCCCGCTCGGGCGCACCGATCCGCGGGTCGGCAGGCTTTGCGTGTCGACTCATCGAATGCCCCTGCCAGCTTGGTACCGAAGTGCGAGGCCACGGCTTGAAGGAAGGGCGCGGCAGCCATCGCTGCGCCGATGGTCCAAAGAGCATCAACGCTCCCACCGCCCTGCTGGAGCCGTTCGGTCTGTAACTGGTGCGAGGGAATATCGGGCAGACGGACGTTCTGCGAGGCCTCGTGCGCCTCGTCGGGCATCTCGACGAGCTCACCGCCGTGTGCGTCGCCGGGCATCTTCAGGATCCAGCCGGGCTGGATCAGACCGTTCTCGGAGAAGGGCGAACCGTCCGGCTGGACGCGGTTCTTGTTGAGCTCGTAAATCTCCCCGTACCGGCGTCCGTCCCCGAGATGCCGCTCGGCGATCTCCCAGAGCGAGTCGTGATGACGCGTGTGGGGAGGCCGAATCCGGAAGTGCTTGGGGTCGCGTCCCGCGCCCGCGGCCGCCTCCTCATCCCGAGCCGTACGGGTCTTGCACTTGAGACGCGCGCCGGGTGCGGTGCCGTTCCGCGGTGCGGTGCAGCGCAGTGCACCGCACCGTCGGCGGTGGGATGGTGCCCTCTTGACGTGCGCTTTGCTGGGATGGTGACGCCTTGACGTGGGCTTTGCCCGGCGGGGCCCAGCGTTCGTACGAGCTTCACCCACGACGCGCGGCCGGGTCCCCCTGAGGGCGCCTAGGGTTACGGCGCTCCCACCCCCCCCGTACGTCCGTCACTTCTGTCCGGAGGACAGTTATGACCGCCGTCAAGGCACCCAAGCGCATCAGACGCCCTCTCGCCGCACTCGCCGGGGCCGTAGCCCTCACCGCCACGTCGATCGGCCTGTGGGCCGCCACAGTATCCACCGCTCAGGCCGCCGGCCTCCCGGCCCCCGACCACGTGGTGGTCGTGGTGATGGAGAACCACGCGTACTCGCAGGTGATCGGTAGTTCCAGCGCCCCGTACATCAACAACACCCTCAAGGCGGGTGGCGCCAACCTCACCCAGTCCTACGGCCTCACCCACCCCAGCGAGCCGAACTACTACATGCTGTTCTCGGGCTCCAACCAGGGCCGCACCGACGACAGTTGCGTGAGCGTCGGTTCCATCTCCAAGCCCAACCTCGCCTCCGAGCTGATCGCCGCCGGTAAGACCTGGGCGAGCTACAACGAGTCGCTGCCCAGCCAGGGTTCGACGACCTGCAGCAGCGGCAACTACGCGCAGAAGCACAACCCGTGGTTCGGCTTCTCCAATGTGCCGACGAGCAGCGCGAAGACCATGGCGCAGTTCCCGACCGACTACACCACCCTGCCGAAGGTCTCCTTCGTCGTACCGAACCTGTGCAGTGACATGCACGACTGCTCGGTCTCCACGGGCGACACCTGGATCAAGAACAAGCTGGGCGCCTACGCCACCTGGGCCAAGACCCACAACAGCGTCCTCGCCGTCACCTTCGACGAGGACAACAGGCTCTCCGGCAACCGCATCCCCACCGTCTTCTACGGGCAGCACGTCGCCCCCGGCAGCTCCAGCTCCACCACCTACAACCACTACAACGTCCTGCGCACCGTGGAGGACCTGGCCGGTCTGACCACGCACGCGGGCAACGCCGGCTCCGCGTCCGACATCACCGGCATCTGGAACTGACGCCCGTGTATCTCGCGGACTCCCGCAGCACCAAGGCCGCCGTCGCCCCGGACACCCGTCCGGGGCGGCGGCCGGCCGCCGTGCCCGGCACCGTGCTGGCCCTGGGTGCGGTCAGCCTGATCACGGACATCTCCTCGGAGATGGTCACGGCCGTTCTGCCCCTCTATGTGGTCGCGGGCCTCGGCCTGTCGCCGCTCGGTTTCGGGCTCCTTGACGGCATCAACAACGGCGTCGGGGCCCTGGTCCGGCTGGCCGGCGGCCACCTCGCCGACCGGGGAGGCCGCCGGCACAAGGTCGTGGCGGGCCTCGGCTACGGCCTGTCGGCGGTGTGCAAGCCGTTGCTGCTGCTCGCCCACAGCCTCCCCGTGATCAGCGCCGTGCTCGCGGCCGACCGCACCGGCAAAGGGCTGCGCACCGCGCCCAGGGACGCGATGATCTCGCTGGCCACCGAACCCGAGCACCGGGGACGGGCGTTCGGGGTGCACCGTGCCATGGACACCACCGGCGCGCTGCTCGGCCCGCTCGTCGCCTTCGCCGTACTGCGGGCCACCGTCGACGGCTACGACGCGGTCTTCGCGGTCAGCGGCTGCGTCGCCGCGGTCGGGGTACTGGTGCTGGTGCTCTTCGTGCCCCGCGACATCACCCCCGACACCGGTGCCGTACGGCAGTCCGAGCCCACCCGGCCCGCGCTGCGTGACTCGCTCGGGCTGCTGCGCCGCCCGGAGCTGCGCCGGCTCACCCTGTGCGCGGGCCTGCTCGGCCTGACCACCGTCAGTGACTCCTTCCTGTATCTGCTGCTCCAGCGCGAAGGGGACCTGCCCGCCCACCTGTTCCCGCTGCTGCCGCTGGGCACGGCCGCCGTCTTCCTGCTGCTCGCCGTCCCGCTCGGCGCACTCGCCGACCGCATCAGCCGCCGCCGGCTCTTCCTGGCCGGCCACGGCGTCCTGCTGCTCGGCTACGGTCTGGTGCTTTCCCCTTGGCACGGTGTCCCGGCCGTGGTCGCCGTCCTCGTGCTGCACGGCACCTTCTACGCGGCCACCGACGGAGTACTCGCGGCCGCCACCGCGGGGGCCGTCCCGGCGCAGCACCAGGGCGCCGGGCAGGCGCTGGTGGGCACCGGCCAGGCGCTGGCCCGGTTCGCCTGCTCGCTCGCCTTCGGCGCGGCCTGGAGCCTGTGGGGCGGGCGGTCCGCCCTCGCCGTCACCGCCGCCGCACTCACCGTCAGCGCCGTCGTGGCCTCGTTCGTGCTCCGTACCGCCGATGAGGTGCCCGCATGACCAAGGCCAAGAACAAGACCAAGAACAAGACCAAGAACAAGACCAAGAACAAGAACAAGAACAGGACCATGACCAGAACCACCCGCCTGGTGATCCTGCTGGCCGCCGTCCTGCTGCTCGGGGCGGTCGGTACCGGGGCGGTGCTGCACGCCGCCCACCGGTCGGGCATGCGCGACCAGCAGCAGGCGGACGGTCCGACCGTGCGCGCCGGTACCGTCTCGCTCCGGCCGACGGCCGGTGCGAGACGGCTGCTGGTACGCAACCTTGCCTGGGGCCCGCACCGCGACGAGATCGCCACCGTGCCGGCCGACCATCCGCGGGGGCCGCGCACCGCGTCGGGCGTCAAGTGCCTGCGTTTCCACGCGGCAGCCGGTACCGGCATCTGCCTGCAGGCCGTGCACGGCGCACTGGATGACAGCTACCGGGCGGTGGTACTCGACTCGCACCTGCACGAGCTGCACCACTTCCCGGCGGCGGGCATCCCCACCCGGGCCCGGGTCTCGCCGTCCGGCCACCTGGTCGCCTGGTCGCCTGGACGGTCTTCGTCAGCGGAGACTCCTATGCCGGCACCAACTTCTCCACCCGCACCGCCATCGTCGACACTCGCACCTGGGCGATCGACGACAACCTGGAGACCTTCCACGTCATCAAGGACGGCCGCCCCTACCGCGCCGCGGACATCAACATCTGGGGTGTCACGTTCGCCGACGACAGCCGCTTCTACGCCACGCTGGCGACCGGTGGCCAGACCTATCTCGTCCGGGGTGACGTCGCCGCACGCACCCTCACCACGCTGCACGGCAATGTCGAATGCCCCTCGCTCTCGCCCGACGGCACCCGGATCGCCTACAAGAAACGCGTCAAGGGGGCCTCACCCGACGCCCCCTGGCGGCTGTACGTCCTCGACCTGCGCACCATGACGGAGACGGCGACCGCCGAGCAGCGCAACATCGACGACCAGGCGCTGTGGGCCGACGACTCCGCCCTTGTCTACGCTCTCCCCGGCGATTACGGCTCGGACCTGTGGACCGTGCCCGCCGACGGCACCGGCGCGGCCCGCCGGCTGATGACCTCCGCAGTCGCCCCCGCCTACCTGGGGTGACAGGCCGGGGCACGATCCTTCTTCAGCGCAGGTTCCGGAGGAAGGTCTGGAGGTCTGTGAGGAGGAGGTCGGGGGTCTCCAGGCCGGGGAAGTGACCGCCGCGGGGGAACTCCGTCCAGTGGACGATGTTGTCGACCCGTTCGGCGAGGTGCCGTACGGGCACGGAGGTGTCGGCCGGGAAGGAGGCCAGGCCGGTCGGGGTGGGGGAGGGTTCGGTGGCGCCCGCGAAGCCCGTGCCCGCGTGCGCGGTCTCGTAGTAGAGCCGGGCGGAGGACGTGGCAGTGCCGGTGAGCCAGTAGAGCATGACGTTGGTCAGCAGGGTGTCGCGGCCGATGGCTTCCTCCGGTGACTCGCGGCAGTCGGAGAAGGCTTTGAACTTCTCGATGATCCAGGCGAGTTGGCCGACCGGGGAGTCGGTGAGGGCGAACCCCAGCGTCTGCGGGCGCGTGGACTGCAGAATGCCGTAGCCCATCTCCTCACGCTGGTTGTGGGCTCGGCGGGCGACCGAAGCGCGCATGCGGTCGATCTCCGCTTCGGTGAGGCCGGCCGCCTCCTGCTCCGTCGGCTCGGCGGTGGCCATGGCGGACAGGAGCATGGTCACATGCACCCCGGCCACCTGGTCGGGGTGGAGGCGGCCCCACTCGCGGGCGATCATCGCGCCCCAGTCGCTGCCGTGGAGGGCGTACCGGTCGTATCCGAGGCGGCGCATCAACTCGGCACCGGCATGGGCGATGCGAACGATGTCCCATCCCGGGGCGCGGGTCGGTCCGGACAGTCCGAAGCCGGGCAGGGACAGGACGACGACGTCGAGGCCGTCGGCGGTGAGCGGATCGACGAGGGCGGCGTGTTCGAGGATCGAGCCGGGCCATCCGTGCATGAGGACCACGGGCAGCGCGTCCGGCCTGGGGGAACGGGCGTGGACGAAGTGGAGGTTCGCGCCGTCGATCTCGGTGCTGAACTGGGGCAGCTTGTTCAGTTCGGCCTCGTGGGCACGCCAGTCGTACGAGTGGCGCCAGAAGGCGGCGAGGTCCCTGAGGTAGGCGGGGGGCACACCCTGGCTCCAGCCGGTACCGGGTAACTCGTCGTCGGGCCAGCGGGTTCGGTCCAGCCGGTCATGCAGATCGTCCAGGGCCGCCGACGGGATGCCGATGCGGAAGGGGGTGATGTGGGTGGAGGGCTTTTCCGCGCTCATGGGGTCACCGTAAGCACCATTCCGGCGCGTCAGGGAGCGATCTCCTTGCAGAAGCACACCCGGTCCTGCCCGGGACCGTCGTAGTCGGAGTGCACAGGCAGCCCGTCGACCTCGCGGTCCCCGCTCTCCATGACGAAGCCCATGGCGCGGTGGAAGGCGATGGATCCCGCGTTCGCCGGCGAGGTGATCGCCCGCACCTCCGTGCGCCCTGCTGCGGCGGCACGCTGGAAGAACGCCGTGTAGAGACCGCGGGCCGTTCCCTGTCCGCGCAGTTCGGGGGCGACTCCCACGAAGTGGATGTACGCCTCGGTGTCGTTGTCGGCGGCGTAGAAGCCGACGAGGAACGCCCTGACGTCTGTGCCGTCCTCCAGGACCAGGCTGGTGGCCGAGAAGAACTGCAAGAACAACTTGGGCAGCAGCAAGGACAGTTCACGGGCCTGCTCGGGGGAGCGTGAGTCCCCCCACCACCGGTGCACACACTCGACGAGAGTGCCGTGGTCGGAAACGCGGGCCTGGCGCAGTGTGGGGGGCATTCCGTTCCCTCTCGGTTCGGGCGGCGTCAGTCGCGGGTGTCTCCCAGGGAGACGAGCAGGGTGCGCAGGAGCCGGTTCAGTTCCTCGCAGTCGTCTTTCTCGAGACCGGAGAGGATCTCTCGCTGGTTGCGAACGTGGCCCTCCACGACGCGGTCGACGAGAGCGCGGCCTTCGGCGGTGAGGGCGATGTGGTGGCTGCGGCGGTCGCCGGGGATGGGTTCGCGGGTGACGAGCCCGCGGGCGGCCAGGCGGTCCACGCGGTTGGTGAGAGCGGCGGAGCCGATCATGACGCTGGCGGCGAGGGCCTTGGGGGTGAGGGGACCGCCACCGCGGCGGAGGGTGGCGAGGACGTCGAACTCCCAGGTCTCCATGCCTTGTTCGGCGAAGTAGTCCCTGACCCTGGCGCTCGTGAGCCGTGAGAGCCGCACGATGCGCCCGACCGTGCCCATGGCATCGAGGTCCAAGTCGGTGCGCCGGGCAGCCCACTGGTCGAGGAAGTCGTCGACGGAGTCGCGCATGGCGGTCACCTCCCCTTCATTGATTCGATGTCAAACCGTTTGACGGCATTGTAATCCACGGCCTAGTTTCTCGATGTCGGAAAGTTTGACGTCGAAAGGTTCGTTTCATGGGTACCGCAGAGACCGATCAGTCCACCGTGGCGCGCGTCATCCGCTCGCGCCGCGCCATCCGCCACTACCGGCCGGACCCGGTCCCCGCCCCGCTCCTGCGCGAGCTGACCGATCTGGCTCTCGAGGCGCCGTCCAGCTTCAACGTCCAGGCCCGCTCCATCGTCGCCGTGTCCGGTGAGGAGGGGCTCAAGGCGCTCACCGTGGCCACCGGCGGCCAGCCGCACCCCCAAGAAGCGCCGGTGATGCTGGTGTTCGTGGCCGAGTCCGCCGCCTGGCGCGAGGGCCGCGGCGACGTGTGGGACACGGCCCGCGCCCGCGGGGCATGGTCCGAGAAGTTCGCGGCCGCGTCCCCCGACGACGTCCGGCTCTTCCACGAGGGACTGCGTGAGCGGGGCCTGGAACGCGAGTACGCGGTCAAGGACGCGATGATCGCCGCATCGTTCCTCATGATCGCCGCCCAGGCCGCGGGGCTGGCCACCAGCCCGATGAACGGATGGGACGAGGGCCAGGTCAAGGAGGCCATCGGCATCGGGGACCGGGACGACCTGCACATCGCCCTGCTCGTGGCACTGGGCCACCCCGCCGAGACCCGGCTCCACCCGGGCCGCCGGGACCGCACGCTGACCGTCTTCAGCGAAACCCACGGCAACTGACCGGACGTCACCGACGCCGTGCCGCGCGCGGACATGGCCGCTCTTTCGTGGGCGCGCACCTGTCCGCTCCTCTCTTCCAACGACAGGGGATCGTCTTCCATGACCACCGTGAACAAGCTCGTCCAGGTCGCCGGCATCATCGACGCCGCCGAAGCCGAGATGATCACCGGCGAAGGGGCGGACTGGATCGGCTTCGCCCTGCGTCTGCCCTCCGGCAAGGACGACATAGCCGAGCAGGACGCCGCCGTGATCATCAAGGGTCTTGAGGCCCCGCACGCCGGTGTCCTCATCAGTTACCTCACCGACGCCGAAGAGATCAGCGAGTTCTGCCGCCTGCTCGGTGTCGTTGCCGTTCAGCTCCACGGGGATGTGGAGACCGGTCAGCTCCGCCGCCTCAAGGAGATCCGCCCGGACCTCTTCGTACTGAAGTCGCTGGTGGTCAAGGAGGACAACGCGGAGGAGCTGCTGAAGCTCGTCGACGACACCCACCCGTACGTCGACATGTACATCACCGACACCTTCGACCCGAGGACCGGCGCCAAGGGTGCCACCGGCCTCACTCACGACTGGAACGTCTCCGCCGAACTCGTCCGGCGTTCCCCGAAGCCCCTCATGATGGCGGGCGGCCTGAACCCGGAGAACGTCGCCGACGCGATCCGCGCCGTCCGGCCCGCCGCCGTCGACGCCCACTCCGGCCTCGAGGGCCCCGACGGACGCAAGGACCGCGCCAAGGTCGCCCGGTTCGTCGCCGAGGCGCGCCGCGCCTTCGACGAGATCGGCTGATCCGGCCACGCAGTGGGGCGGCGCGATCCGGGGGGACGGCCCGCCGCCCCTCCCGCTCCCGCGTCCCCGGTGACCACAGAGGAGAACCAGCCGTGACCACAGGCCACAACGTCCACCTCCTCCCGCAGACGGATCAACTCCGCGCGATCCACACGATCATCAGGGACAGGGACTGCACGCGGGAGAACTTCCTGTTCTACTCGCGCCGCGTCATCCGCCTCCTGCTCGAAGGCGGAATGGACCTGCTTCCCTTCACCAAGAAGCAGGTGACCACCCCGGTCGGTGCCACCTTCCACGGCCTGGAGTTCGCCTCCAAGCTGTGCGCCGTGCCCGTCATCCGTGCCGGTGAGGCCATGGAGAGCGAGCTGCGCGATGTCCACCCCGGCATCCGTATCGGCAAGATCCTCATCCAGCGCGACCGGCGGACCAAACTGCCGCACCTCTACTACAAACACCTGCCCGACGACATCGCCGACCGGTACGTGCTGCTGCTGGAACCGATGCTGGCCACCGCCGGGTCCGCGCTCGCGGCCGTCGACGTCCTGCTGGAGTCCGGCGTACGCGAAGACCGCATCATCATGATCAATTTCCTGTCGTCGCCCGAAGGGCTGCGTCGCGTCGCGACCGAGCGGCCGCGCGTCAAGATCGTCACGAGCGCCATCGAGGACCGGCTCAACGAGCAGGCGTTCATGGTTCCCGGCATCGGTGACTTCGGAGACCGGTTCTTCGGCACCACGGACTCCGGAGCCAGGGACGCAGCCAGGGCCACATCCGGGGCCACACCCCGGGCCACACCCCGGGCCGCAGCCAATGCCGGCCGCCAAGAAGTGAGCCATCCATGAGCAATCAGCGCCTCGCGGCCACGTCCGCGGTCACCGCTCTCGCCCCCGCCGTGTGGGGCTCCACCTACCTGATCACCACCGAGTTCCTGCCGCCGGACCGGCCCCTGCTGGCCTCCACCCTGCGAGCCCTGCCCGCCGGACTGCTCCTGCTGCTGGTGACCCGTGTCCTGCCCAAGGGCATCTGGTGGGGGCGGGCCGTCGTCCTCGGCGTCCTGAACATCGGCGCGTTCTTCTACTTCCTGTTCCTCGCCGCCTACCACCTGCCCGGCGGAGTGGCCGCCCTGGTCATGACCGTCCAGCCGATGATCGTGCTCCTGCTCGGCTCCGTCCTCCTCAAGGACCGGATCCAGCCGCTGCACATCGTGTCCTGTCTGCTCGGCGCCACCGGTGTCGCGCTGCTCGTCCTCCAGCCGCACGCCGGTCTGGACGGCATCGGCGTCGCGGCGGGTCTCCTCGGCGCCCTGTCCATGGCCTGCGGCATCGTGCTCACAAAGCGGTGGGGCCGCCCCGACGGCGTCTCGCTGCTGACGTTCACCGGCTGGCAGCTCACCGTGGGCGGCCTCGTCCTCGTACCGGTCACCCTGGCGAGCGAGACGCTGCCGGACCACCTCACCTGGGGCAACATCGGCGGCTTCGCCTACCTCGGCGTCATCGGTGCCCTGATCGCCTACGTCCTCTGGTTCCGCGGACTCTCGCGCCTGCCCGCGCTGGCGGCCTCGTTCCTGTCGTTCGCCTCACCGCTGTGCGCGACCGTCCTCGGCTACCTCTTCCTCGACCAGTCCCTGCGCCCGCTCCAACTCCTCGGAGCGGCCGCCGTCGTAGGAGCGGTCGTCCTCGCCCAACCGCGTCACAAGGCGCCCGCCCCCGTACGGACGGAGCACGCCGCAAGTCGCGTCTGAGCACGTCATCACCCGTCTTCATCCGGGGGTTGCACCACATGAACACCAGCACACCGATATCCGGCATCTTCCTCAAGGGCATCTCGTTGCGTGCCCTGCTCGCCCACCAGGCCGGCGAGCGTCCCCACGCCGTCGCCGTCACCCACGCGGGCGGTGCCCTCACCTTCCGGCAGCTGAACGCCGCCGCGCACCGCCTCGGCTCCCACCTCGCCGACCTCGGTGTCGCACCGGACACCTGTGTCGGCCTGTACACCGAACCGTCCGCCGACCTGATGACCGGTGCCTGGGGCATCCTCACCGCCGGAGCCGCCTACCTCCCGCTGTCGCCCGACTATCCGGAGGAACGTCTCGGGTACATGCTCGAGAACTCCGGGACCAGGGTGATCGTCACCCAGGACCATCTGCGCGAGCGCGCCCGGCGCCTCGCCCCGGAGGGCACCACGGTCGTCACCCTCACCGACGCCCCCGCTCTGCCGTCGGGCCCCCTGCCGGAGACCCATGGCGACCACCTCGCGTACGTCATCTACACCTCGGGCAGCACCGGCAAGCCCAAGGGGGTGCTGATCGAGCAGCGCAGCATCGTGTCCCAGATGCAGTGGCTGGCCAACTGCGGGCACCTCGGCCCCGAGGTGTCGATCCTGCAGAAGACACCGATGAGTTTCGACGCCGCCCAGTGGGAGATCCTGGCCCCCGCGACCGGCGCCCGGGTCGTCATGGGCAATCCGGGGATCTTCCGGGACCCCGAGGGCATCACCACCATGATCCGCGAGCACGAGGTCACCGCCCTGCAGGCCGTTCCGACCCTGCTCCAAGCCCTCGTCGACACCGAGGAGTTCAGCGCGTGCCGGTCGCTGACGCGCGTGTTCTCGGGCGGTGAAGCCCTCACCCGCGGCCTCGCCCAGGACCTGTTCGCGGCGCTGCCCGGCATCTCGGTGGTCAACCTGTACGGACCCACCGAGACGACGATCAACGCCACCTCACAGTGGATCGACCCCGACACCCTCGGCGACAGCCCGTCCGGGATCGTGCCCATCGGCGTCCCGGCCGACAACGTGACCTGCTACATCCTCGACGAGAACATGCAGCCCGTCGACATCGGCGAGAGCGGCGAGCTGTTCATCGGCGGCGTCCAGGTCGCGCGTGGCTACCTCGGGATGCCCGAGCAGACCGGGCGGCACAACCCCAACAGATTCATCATCTCCCCGTTCAACCCGACGGAGCGCCTGTACCGCACGGGCGACCTGTGCAAGTGGCACCCCGACGGCACGATCCAGTTCATCGGGCGCACCGACAACCAGGTCAAACTGCGGGGCTACCGGGTCGAGTTGGAGGAGGTCGCCTCACGGATCGAGGAGCACACGTGGGTGCGGCGCGCAGCGGCCCTCGTCACCGACGACGCGCGCACCGGCCACAAGGCCCTCGTCGCCGCGGTGGAGCTCAACGAGCGCACCGCCGCGGTCATGGACCAGGGACGCGAGGACGCCGCCCACCACCAGTCGAAGGCGTCCAAGGTCCAGGTCAGGGCCCAGCTGTCGAACCCCGGCCTGCGTGAGCCCGCGGAACTCGACGGCCGACGGGCCGTCACGCTGCCCGGCCAGGACGCGACGGACGAGCAGCGGCGTGAGACGTTCGCCCGCAAGACCTACCGGTTCTACGACGGCGGCCCGGTCACCGTCCGAGATGTCCTCGGCCTGCTCGCCCCGCGCGGGAGGCCGTCGTACGCGCGCCCCCTGACCGAGCTGTCCCTCGACGAACTCGGGCAGCTCCTGCGCTGGTTCGGCCCGTTCCGCAGCGAGGAGCGGCTGCTGCCGAAGTACTCCTACGCCTCTCCCGGTGCCCTGTACGCGACACAGATGTACCTGGAGACGAGCGGCCTGTCCTGCCTGCCGGCCGGCGTCTACTACTTCCACCCCGTCGACCACACCCTCGTACGCGTCGGTGAAGCCTCCGAAGGATTCCCGGAACAGGGGCTCCAGGTGCACTTCCTCGGCAGGAAGCGGGCGATCGAGCCCGTGTACAAGAACAACATCGTGGAGGTGCTGGAGTTCGAGACCGGCCACATGGTCGGTGTGTTCGAGGAGGTCCTGCCCGGTTTCGGCCTGACCATCGCCCCCGCCGGATTCGAGCCCGGGGTGAAGGCCCGGCTCGACGTGGCCGACGACGACCAGTACCTGGGCACCTTCGCCGTCACCGAGAACGACGGCCCGGAGCGCCCGGACGAGGTGGAGCTGTTCGTCCAGGCCCACGACGACGGTGTGGAGGGCCTGGAGGCGGGGCTGTATCTCCACCGGGATGGCCGGCTCGACCGGCTCGGCGCGGAGACGGTGGAGAAACGCCACGTCATCGCCATCAACCAGGGCGTGTTCGAGCGGGCCTCCTTCGGGATCAGCGCCGTGTCACGCGTCGAAGAGGCGTGGCTGCACCACATCGTGCTCGGCACGAAACTCCACCACCTCCAGCGCACTCCGGGTCTGGGACTCATGTCCTCCGGCTACTCGTCGAAGACCGGCAACCCGCTCCCGGCCTCCCGGCGCCTGGACGAGCTGCTCGCCGCCGCGGGCGTGCCGGCCGCGCCGGCGTCGTACTTCCTCGTCGGCGGCCGCATCAGCGACGAACAGGCCGCGCACGAGGGCATGAACGAGGACGCCGTGCACACCAAGGGCCCGGCGGAACTGATCCGGGACGACCTCGCGCGGTTCCTGCCGGACTACATGATCCCCGCCCGCGTGCTGGTGGTGAACGCACTGCCGCTGACCGCGAACGGGAAGATCGACGCCAAGGCCGCGGCACAGTTGCCGGAGATCGCCGCCGCCCAGACCTCGACGGTGTACGTGGCGCCCGCCACCGCGACGGAGCTGTGGCTGGCCGGCGAGTGGGGGCGGCTGCTGAAGTACGACGACGTGTCCACGCAGGACGAGTTCTTCGCCTCCGGCGGCAACTCCCTGCACGCCGTGGCGCTCGTCAACCGGATCAACCGGGTGTTCGGTGTCAACCGGCCACTGCAGGTGATCTTCGAGTCACCGAAGCTCGAAGATCTCGCCGCCCGGATCGACGACGACGCCCCGCGGCACGTCTCGCGCCTCGTGCCGCTGCACACCGGCGGCGCCCAGCGCCCGGTGTTCTGCTGGCCCGGACTGGGCGGCTACCCGATGAACCTGCGCCTGCTGGGCGCGAGCGCGAGCGGGGACCGGCCCTTCTACGGCATCCAGGCCCATGGCATCAACCCCGGTGAGACGCCGTACGGCACGATCCGCGAGATGGCCATGGCCGACGTGTCCGAGATCCGTCGCGTCCAGCCGTCCGGCCCGTACACCCTGTGGGGCTACTCGTTCGGCGCGCGCGTGGCGTTCGAAGCGGCCTGGCAGCTGGAGCGGTCCGGGGAGAAGGTGGAGAACCTGCTGTTGATCTGCCCCGGCAATCCGCAGGTGCGCGGCGAGGACGGGCAGCAGTGGGGCCGCGAGGCCTCGTACGGCAATCCCGCCTACCTGACGATCCTGTTCTCCGTGTTCACGGGCACCGTCCACGGCCCGCACCTGGAGGCGTGCCTGGACGAAGCGACGGACGAGTCCTCCTTCGTCGAGTTCGTCCACGGCCTGCTTCCCGCACTGGACGCCGGAACGATCCGCCGCATCACGCGGATCGTCGCGGAGACGTACGAGTTCGAGTACAGCTTCCGCGAACTCCAGGAGCGCCGGATCGAGGCACCGGTCACGATCTTCAAGGCCCGGGGCGACGACTACTCCTTCGTGGAGGGCAGTTCCGGATACTCCGCGAAACCGCCGGCGATCGTCGACCTGGACGGTGACCACTACAGCGTGCTCAAGGAGCACGGTGTCGGCGAACTCGTCGCCCGGATACGCGACTCCCGGACAAGCGACCCCCGGCGCATCCCCGCCGCCGACCCGGTCCCCACTCTCCCCGCGCTCCCCACAGAAGGAACCCGATGAGCACCGCCGTTCCGGTCGTTCACAGCGAAGAAGTGCGTGAGGCCCTGCACGAGGGCCGCCCGGTCGTCGCGCTGGAGTCGAACGTCATCACGCACGGCCTGAAGTACCCGCACAACACCGAGACCGCGCACCAGGTCGAGGCCGCCGTCCGCAAGGGCGGCTCCGTCCCGGCCACGATCTGTGTCGAGGGCGGCGCCATCCGCGTCGGGATGACCGAGCAGGACATCGAACGTTTCGCGTCCGAGCCGGGGATCCCCAAGGTGTCCAGCCGTGATCTGCCCGTCGTACTCGCCCGAGGAAGCCGTGGTGCGACCACCGTCGCGTCGTCGCTCGTCGCCGCCGAGCTCGCCGGGATCCCGTTCTTCTGCTCCGCCGGGCTCGGCGGGGTGCACCGGGGAGCGGAGACCACGATGGACATCTCCTCGGATCTGATCCAGCTCACCCGCTCGAAGGTCGCGGTGGTGTGCGCCGGGGCGAAGATGATCCTCGATCTGAAGCTGACGATGGAGTACCTGGAGACGCAGTGCGTGCCGGTGATCTCCTACCAGTCGGACGACTTCCCCGCGTTCTACTGCGCCTCCAGCGGCGTCAGGTCCCCGCACCGCATCGACGACGAGGACCTGATCGCGCGGGTCGTCGGCACGCACTGGGCCGCCGGGCACCCCGGCGGCGTGGTCGTCACCACCCCGCCCCGCGCCGAGGACGCCGTGGACTCGGCCGAGGCCGAGGCCGCGATCGGTGACGCGCTCGCCCGGGCCGAACGGGAGGGCGTCACGGGCCAGGGCCTGACGAAGTATCTGATGCACGCCGTCGACCAGGCCACCGGCGGCCGTACCGCGCAGGCCAACAGGGCGGTTCTCATCTCCACGGCCGAGGTCGGCGGCCGCGTGGCCGCCGCGTACGCCCGCCTCCGGGCGGTCGGCCACTCCTGAACTCGCCCACTGCGCCGCGCCCCTGAGGGGCGCGGCGCTGCCGCGTGCCCAGTCGCCGGTCCGCCGCGCCGCTACCACGCCCTCCCGAGCGATCGCTTCAGCAGCTCCGTCCGTCCCGACTGCTTCGGTACACCGCGGTGAACCGTTCGGCGGCGTCCCAGAGTGCGCGTTCGCGCCGCGGGTCGTACGACTCCTCCGACGAGCGGGCGGCACGGTCGCGGTCGACGTAGGAGCCGGTCGGTGCCTCGGTCGTGCCGAGGACGACGTCGGCGAGGTGATGCCCCGCGGCGCCGCGGCTGGTCGCGAGCGGCGTGAGGGCCATCACCGGCAGGATGCGACGCATGGCGAACCGGGAGAGGCGGTCCGCGTTCCGGGCGAGGCCGGTGCCGGGGACGAACCCCGGGTTGTGGGCGACGGCGTCGATTCCGGCCGGCAGGCGGCGCGCGTACTCGTGCACGAGGTGGATGGCGGCCAGCTTGCTCGTCGAGTACGCGGTGCGCCCGGCGGCCGTGGTGTCCGGCCGGGGGAAGGCGCCGGTGCGGGCGAGGACCTCCGGGGACCGCCAGAGGGGGCCGGGCACCATGCCCAGGTTGTGCCTGAAGTCACCGAAGTGAGTGTCGCTG
The DNA here is from genome assembly GCF_005786655.1 of Streptomyces montanus. Classification (NCBI taxonomy): domain Bacteria; kingdom Bacillati; phylum Actinomycetota; class Actinomycetes; order Kitasatosporales; family Streptomycetaceae; genus Streptomyces; species Streptomyces montanus. Next base: position 31,595 of record NZ_VBZC01000016.1, on the reverse strand, counting down.
ACGGTGATGACGATCCGGGCGGGCGGGGCGAAACGGTCCTCGAGCAGACGGACGAACAGATGGTTGGCGAGCACGTTGACCGCGAAGGTGGACTCGAATCCGTCGGGTCCCTCGGTGAGCGCGTTCGTGTACTGCGTACCCGCGTTGCCCACGAATCCGCGCAGCGGCGGCAGTTCACCGCGGTCGAGCCGGTCCCGGATCTCCGTGGCGGCCGACCGGACGCTGCCCAGCGAGCCGAGGTCCGCAGCGACGTACGAGACCGCGTGCCCACCCGCGCCGAGCTCTGAGGACAGACGTGCGCCGGAGGACCCGCGGGCGACGACGAGGAGATGCAGGTGGGGCGAGCGGCGCAGGATGCGCTGCGCGGCGGCACGGCCGATTCCACGGCTCGCGCCGGTCATGACGACGGTGGACTGCATGGGGGCTCCTTCACTGGTCGGCCGATGGGCCGGCGGGTGTCCGGCTCGGCGCACCGACACGTTCGCCGCTCGCGCCACCGCCAACCAGTGCCGTGCGCGTCACTAGGACCGGCAGTACCCAGGCTCTTTTGGTGCCGGGTGGAGAGAATGAGCCCCATGGCTTCCTCCCGCTCCGGTTTCGGTGCGCTCCTGCACGCCTGGCGCGACCGTCTCTCTCCGGCCGACGCCGGCTTCACCGTGACGTCCGGCCGTCGCGCCCCGGGACTGCGCCGCGAGGAGCTCGCGCAACTGGCCGGGCTCTCGGTCGACTACGTCCTGCGCCTGGAGCAGGGACGTGCGAAGAACCCCTCGGCCCAGGTTGTGGGTGCCCTCGCCCGGGCCCTTCAGCTCTCCCGGGCCGAGCGTGACCAGTTGTACCGAAGCGCCAAGCTGCTGCCGCCGCAGGACGGGACGATCAGCTTTCACGTACCGCCGGGCATCCAACGGCTCGCCGCCCGCCTCGGAGACGTCCCGATCGGGGTGTTCGCCGCCGACTGGACCCTCGTGTGGTGGAACACCACGTGGACCGCGCTCCACGGCGACCCCACCATGGTCCCGGCCACCGAACGCAACCTCGCGCGCGCCCTTTTCGGCACCGGCATCGATCGTGCCGCGCTGCGTCCCTTCCGGTCCGAGCACGGAGAGGACGCCTTCGTGGCGGCGATCGTCGCCGATCTCAGGGACGCGGTGTCCCGCTATCCCGCGGATACCCGGCTCGATCGTCTCGTGCGGCATCTGCGAGAAGCATCCGACGTCTTCGCCCATCACTGGGCCACGAGCACGGCGGCCCAGCACACCACCGACCGCAAGACGATCCGGCACCCGGACATCGGCGACATCGTGCTCGACTGCGATGTCCTCGTCGTTCCGGGCGCGGACCTGCGTATGGTCGCCTACACGGCGGCGGCCGGAAGCAGCGACGCGGAGAAGCTCGAGTTTCTCCGCGTCACGGGTGACCGTACGGCCACCGCCCGGCCACCGCGCCCCTGACCGGCGTGAAAGCCCTCGGCTCACCAATGAGAGGACGGCCGGGTGACCGCGGGGAGCGGCTGCCGCATGGCGGTCGCGGGTGCGGCCCAGGTGGACACCGGGCGGCGCCGCACAGGCGACCGGGAAGCCGTCGGCGCGGCACGTGACCGGGCCGTGAACACCGCTACGACGGCGGCCAGTTCCTCCGCGGTGGGCTGTCCGTACAGCACGGTGATGGCGGGCATGGTGTCGCTCCTAGAGAGGGATGTTGCCGTGCTTCTTCGGTGGCTGCGTCAGACGCTTGGAGCGCAGCGCCCGCAGTCCGCGGACGATGTGATGCCGGGTCCGTGACGGCCTGATCACGCCGTCGACCCAGCCCTGCTCTGCCGCATCGCGCGAGGTCAGCAGGACATTGTCGGCATCGCGCGCGCCGGTGGTTCCGATCCGGGCCGTGGGCCAGGCGAAACTCAGATCGGCGCCGAGCTGCTTGGAGCCCATGACGTCGTACGTTCCGCCGTGTGCCTGACGAGTGATCACGGTGATGAGCGGGACCGTGGCCTCGGCGTAGGCGTAGATCAGCTGGGCGCAGTGTCTGCTGATGCCGCGGTACTCCTGGTCGATGCCGGGAAGGAAGCCGGGTACGTCCACGAAGGTGAGGACGGGGAGGTTGAAGGCGTCGCAGGTACGGATGAAGCGGGCGGCCTTCTCGGTGGCGTCGATGTCCAGACAACCGGCGAGATGCAGGGGCTGGTTGGCGACGATGCCGACCGGATGGCCCTCGACGCTGCCGAAGCCGGTGATGATGTTCGGCGCGAACAGCGTCTGTGTCTCGAGGAGTTCCCCGTCGTCCAGGACGGCTTCGACGACCTCGTGCATGTCGTAGGGCTGGTGCGCGGTCTCGGGTACGACCGTGTCCAGCAGCGGTTCCCCGGCACATGGGTCGAGGTCGGCCTCGTCCGGTGCGGCCGGGGGCTGTTCATGGTTGTTGGACGGCAGATACGACAGCAGGGCCCTCACGTACTCGACGGCGTCTCCGGCGTCGTACGCAAGGTGATGGGCGTTGCCCGAGACGGTGTTGTGCGCCCGGGCTCCGCCCAGTTCCTCGATGCCGGTGCCGTCGCCGGTGACGGCTTCGATGACGTCCGTGGCCGTGGTGAGCATGTGGGACATCTGGTCGACCATCACGGTGAAGTCGCCGAGCGCGGGGGAGTGCGCCGCGCTGCCCACACAGGCTCCCAGGACCAGCGAGATCTGCGGGATCACCCCGGAGGCCCGGGCCTGGCGGCGGAAGACTTCACCGTACGAGCCGCCGTAGCAACCGCCGTACGAGCCGATGGCGCCCGTCGGGCCCTGGACGCGCCTGTTCCCGCAGTCGTGGATGCCGATGACCGGGCATCCGGTCTTCAGCGCGAAGTCCAGCGCGCTGACGATCTTCCGGCGGTGGACATCGCTCAGAGGGGTGCCGAAGCCGGGGACGCAGGTGGCGAAGGCGGCCACGGGGCGGCCGTCGACCGTGCCGTAGCCGCTGACGACGTCGGAGCCGGTCATGCGGACACCCTCCGGGCCGTCGCTCGGGCGCTGCCCCAGGAGCTCCTCCAGCTCGACGAACGATCCCTCGTCCAGCAGCTGTTCCACCCGCTCGCGTGCGCTGGGTGCGCTTCCGGCGTGCGGCGTTGTCGTGTGATGCGCCGTCGTCATCCGGTGTGCCTCTCTGTCGTATCGCACCGCACCCTACTGATTGTTGAACAATCCTTCAATGCCGCCTCTGTTTGTAGCAGTGCGCTTCCCTGCGTGGGCCTGTCTCATCGGGTAACTGCAGGTCGCGCCGCTTCTTCAGTGGGGTCTCGTGGTGGTGAAGCGGGAGTGCTTTGTAGAAAAAACCTCAATACCTCTTGAGGGATCGTTGAACAATCCCTACGGTGTTCCCCACATCAAGCGGCATGCGCCCCCACCGAGTCGTCGTGGTGGCTGGACCCACGGACCGGCCGGCACCGCCCGCGGCAACCGCTCCGAACGTCTCTTCGTACCAGTCCTTCTCTCACCGTGAGGTCACCGTGACATCCACTCCCACCAGCAGCCCGCCGACCACCGAGAGGGACGACGAGTCCGGTTCCTTCGCCTGGTACGGCACCATGACCCCGCAGGGCCGCCGCGCCTTCAAGGGGGCGTTCGGCGGATACGCCCTGGACTCCTACGACTTCCAGGTTCTGCCGCTGAGCATGGTCGCCATCGCGGCCTACTTCTCCCTCACCACGGCGCAGACCGGGCTGATGACCACGGTCACCCTGTTGGTGTCGGCGCTCGGCGGTGTCCTGGCCGGTGTGCTGATCGACCGGGTCGGCCGGGTCAGGACGCTCATGATCACGGTGGCTACGTATGCCGTGTTCACCGTGCTGTGCGGCTTCGCCGTGAACTATCCGATGCTGCTGGCCTGTCGGGCCCTGCAGGGACTCGGCTTCGGCGGCGAATGGGCGGCGGGCGCGGTCCTGGTCGCCGAGTACGCCCGGACCCGCTACCGCGGCCGCGTGCTCGCCTTCATCCAGAGCTCCTGGGCGGTCGGCTGGGCGCTGGCCGTCATCGTCGCCACCCTCGTGATGGACAACGTCGACCCCGATCTGGCCTGGCGCATCATGTTCTGGACCGGTGCCCTTCCGGCGCTGCTGCTGGTGTACGTGCGGCGCAACGTCAAGGACGCCCCCGAGGTGACCGAGCGTCTGGCCCAGAAGGAGGCACGCGTCCCGCTGTCCTCCATCTTCCAGGGCAGCCTGACCCGCAAGACGCTGTTCGCGACACTGCTGGCCACCGGCGTACAGGGCGGCTACTACACCATCGCCACCTGGCTGCCCACCTACCTCAAGACCGAGCGCGGGCTGACCGTCGTGGGCACCGGCGGCTACCTGTCCACCCTCATCAGCGGCGCCTTCTGCGGTTACATCACCGGCGGCTTCCTCGTCGACCGCCTCGGACGCAAGAAGTCCTTCGCCCTGTTCGCCGTCCTCAGCGCCGCCCTGCTGATCACCTACATCAACATCCCGCAAGGGTCGAACGACCTGCTGCTGATCCTCGGCTTCCCCCTGGGCTTCTCCTCCTCGGCCATCTTCGCCGGCTTCGGCTCCTTCCTGGCCGAGCTCTACCCCAACGCCGTGCGCGGCACCGGCCAGAGCTTCACCTACAACGTCGGCCGCGCCATCGGGGCGTTCTTCCCGACCGCGGTGGGCTTCTCCGCCGGATCCGCCGGTGTGGGCAGCGCACTGGTCTACGGCGCCATCGGCTACTGCATCGCCCTCGTCGCCCTGCTCGGACTGCCCGAGACGCGCGGCACCGAACTGGCCTGACGACCGCCCCTGTTGGGACAGAACCTAGGGCCGGCGCTCCGTGCCGATGCGCTCGGAGTACCGGGCGACGAGCTGCTGTTCCGCGTCGTCGAGATAGGACGTCAACAGCAGTTCCGCCTTGATGATGTTCGCGGCCCTCAGGGCGGAGAGGATCTCCCGGTTGCGCGGCAGGTACGGCTCGTGGAAGACCCGCGGATTGTCCATCGCGTGAAACACCAGACGCAGCTCGGCCAGCACCCCTTGCATCAGCTCGTTCAGACGAACGCTGCCGGCGAGGGCGACGACGGCGTGGTGGAAGTGGATGTTGGCCGTGCCGAGATCGGCCCAGGCGCCGTCCTCGGCGGCCTTCTCCCCTTCGGCCACCGACGCCTCCGCCTGACTCAGGTCGTACGGCGCCACGGTGAGGCTGCGCACCGCGGCGCACTCGATGAGCCGGCGCACCTGGTAGATGTCGACGACGTCCTGCACCGTCAGGGTCCGTACGAAGACCCCGCGGTTGAGCTCATGAGACAGCAGTCGCTCATGGGTGAGCAGGCGGAACGCCTCGCGCAGCGTGTTGCGGGAGACCCCGAGGGCCTGACCGATGGCGTCCTCCGAGAGCCGGGTCCCGGGCAGCAGATGCCCCTCGGAGATCCGCGTGCGCAGGATGCCGGCCACCCGGTCCGCGGTGCTGGCGCGCCCGAGCAGTGCGCGGTCACCCACGAGCACGGCCGGGTCGATCTCGGCAACCATGACGTCCATCCCTGTCACGAAGGCCGACGGAACTGCCCGCGGCCATGAGTGAGTCCCGGAAACCAAGTCTAAGACAAGGACAAACCCACAGGGGGCTTGTCGGATTGTTCAACGATCCTCTACTGTTTGGGCACGCTCGGACCCCAGTGACGAAAGGACCGCAGATGTCGGCAGCTACTCGTTCCGCTGCCCCGGCCCCCGGCCGGGCGCGGGCGCTGTTTCGGGAGCGGGTGGATGTCCCCACCGCCGGCTGGTGTCCCGGATACACCCAGGTCAACCTCATCTCGGTGCCCGCGGACTGGGCGTACGACGTGCTGCTGTTCTGCCAGCGCAACCCCAAGCCGTGCCCGGTGCTCGACGTCACCGATCGGGGGTCCTGGTCCACGCCGCTGGCTCCCGGTGCCGACCTGCGCACCGACGTGCCCCGCTACCGGGTCTGGGAGAACGGCCGACTCGTGGACGAACCCCTGGACGTCATGGATCACTGGCGGGACGACCTGGTCACGTTCCTGATCGGCTGCAGCTTCACCTTCGAAAGTGCCCTGGCGGAGGCGGGTGTGCCCCTGCGGCACGTCGAACAGGGACGCAACGTCGCCATGTACCGGACCAACCGGGCCTGTCGCCCGGCGGGCGAGCTGCACGGGCCGATGGTGGTGTCCATGCGTCAGATCCCGGCCGGTCTGGTGGAGACGGCGACCCGGGTCAGTTCCCTCATGCCCGCGGTGCACGGGGGGCCTGTCCATGTCGGCGACCCGGCCGAGCTGGGCATCGACGACCTCGCCCGTCCCGACTTCGGCGACCCGGTGCGGGCAGAGCCCGGGGACGTCCCCGTGTTCTGGGCCTGCGGCGTCACCCCGCAGGCCGCCGTCATGGCCTCGAAGCCCCCCTTCGCCCTCACTCATGCCCCCGGATACATGCTGATCACCGACGCGTTGGATGAGCAGTACCGCGTCGTATGACCCCCCCCGCACGTCACCCGCCACCTGCCACTCGCCAGCCGCCACCTGCCCCTCGCCACCTGCCACCCGCCACCCGCCACGCGGGAAATGAACGGTTCCCAAGGAGACAAACGCAGTGATGACCGACGCCGTGGTCGACCTCAACGCGGACCTCGCGGAAGGGTTCGGCCGCTGGACCCTCACCGACGACGAGGCGCTGCTGGCCGTGGTCAGCAGCGCCAACATCGCCTGCGGCTTCCATGCGGGCGACCCCGCCACCATCCGCAGGGTCTGCGACCGTGCGGCCGAGCGTGGCGTCGCGATCGGCGCGCATGTCTCCTACCGGGATCTGGCCGGCTTCGGACGCCGGGCCATGGACGTCCCCGCGGACGAGCTCGCCGATGAGATCACCTACCAGATCGGCGCGTTGGAGGTGTTCGCCCGGGCCGCCGGAACGAAGGTGGCCTACGTCAAGCCGCACGGGGCGCTGTACAACAGGGTGGTCGCGGACAAGGAGCAGGCCGTCGCCGTCGTTGCGGGCATCCGGCGTGCCGACCCCGTCCTGCCGGTGCTGTGTCTGCCTGGTTCCGCCCTGCTCGCCGAGGCTGAGAAGACAGGTCTGCCCGGTGTCGCCGAAGCGTTCGTCGACCGCGCCTACACCGCGGCCGGCACGCTGGTTCCGCGCGGCATGCCGGGTGCGGTGATCACCGATCCCGAGCAGGTCGCCCAGCGCGCGGTCACGCTCGCCACCCAGGGCCGTACGACCACGCCGGACGGCGAGACGGTGCACGTCCGGGCGAGGTCGCTGTGCCTGCACGGCGACACTCCCGGCGCGGTCGACCTGGCGCGCACGGTCCTCGCGGCGCTGCGGGGGGCGGGGGTCGGCGTGGAGGCGTTCGCATGAGGCTGCTGCCCGTCGGGGACGACTCGCTGCTGGTCGACCTGGACTCACCGGAGGAGGCGCAGGCGCTGCACGCCGAACTCCTGCGCCGTCGCGGCGCGGGCACCCTGGCGCCGATCGCGGAGATCGTTCCCGGCGACCGGACGATACTTCTGCGCTCCATCTCCGGGGTCGACACACTGCGTACCGAACTGGGCCGGTGGCACGTGCCCGCGCTCACCGCGGACAGCGGCCCGCTGCTGGAGATCCCCGTCGTCTACAACGGGACCGATCTCCGCGATGTCGCCGCGCTGTGGGGCGTGACGGAGGACGAGGTGGTGCGACGGCACAGCGGTGTCGAACACCGTGTGGCCTTCTGCGGATTCGCGCCGGGCTTCGCCTACATGACCGGGTTGGACGAGGCGTACCACGTGCCGCGCCGGTCCGCTCCGCGCACCTCGGTTCCCGCCGGTTCCGTGGCCCTCGCGGGCGCGTACACCGGGATCTATCCGCGCCCCTCGCCGGGGGGCTGGCAACTGATCGGCACTACGGACGTTCCGCTGTGGGACATGGAACGCGAGCCCGCGGCCCTGCTGACCCCCGGCACCCGCGTGCGCTTCGTCCCCCGGGACCCCGCCCCCGCCCCCGCCCCCGCCCCCGCCCCTGCCTCCGGCCAGTCGGCTGGAGTGACGACGGAACGGATGCGTACGTGAGCGGCGGCAAGCTCGAGATCGTACGGGCGGGCGCGCTCACCACCATCCAGGACCTGGGACGGTTCGGGCACGCCCACGTGGGCGTGCCCCGCTCCGGCGCCCTCGACCAGCCCGCCCACCGCCTGGCCAACCGTCTGGTGGGCAACCCCACCGATGCGGCCACCCTGGAGACGACACTGACCGGGGTGGCGCTGAGGGCCACGCGACCCGTGACGGTCGTGGTCACCGGAGCCCCCGCCCCGGTCCGCATCGACGGCAGGCCCGCGGCGTGGGCCTGCCCCGTGGACCTGCCCGCCGGCGCCGTCCTCGACGTGGGCACCGCCACCACGGGCCTGCGCAGCTATGTCGCGATCGGCGGAGGCATCGCGGTCGAGCCCGTCCTGGGCAGCCGATCCACCGATCTGCTCTCCGGACTCGGTCCCGCCCGCCTCGGCGACGGAGACACCCTGCCCCTGGGCACGGCGGTGGGCCGGCCCGTCCACGCCGACACGGTGCACTGGCACCAGCCACCGCGCGAGCTGGTACTGCCGGTGCTGCTGGGCCCGCGTGACGACTGGTTCGCCGCGGCCGCGGTACGCACCCTGGCCACCGCCCGCTTCTCCGTCTCCGCCCACAGCAACCGCATCGCGCTGCGCATGGAGGGACCCACGCTGGAGCGTGCCGTGCACCGCGAACTGCCCAGCGAGGGCACACTGCCGGGCGCCGTCCAGGTGCCCACCGACGGCAAACCCGTGGTCTTCCTCGCCGACTGCCCGACCACCGGCGGCTATCCGGTGATCGGCGTCGTGCCCGAACACGGTCTGGCCGCTGCCGCCCAGGCGGTACCGGGCCTCCCGGTCCGATTCGCCCCGATCCGCCGCCGACGCTGAATACGTACAGGATCTGAGAAGTTCCACCGCTCCCTTGTCACCTGTGGCTGAATAACCGAGATCGCTCCTGTTCGTGCCAGACACTGAGAGAGGTACGCATGCAGTTCAGTTTGATGGGGATGGCGTTAGCGGCGGAGAACCCGGGCAGGAGCGCGGCGTGGTACGCCGAGCACTTCGGGTTCAAGGTCGGCATCGACCTCGGGTGGTACGTGAACACGCAGCACGCCCAACACCCCAACGTGAGCCTGGACTTCGTCCAGCGGGATCACGAGTCATGGCCGCAGGCGACCCGCGGCAAGGCGGTGGTCGGCACCTTGCTGGCGTTCCTGGTCGCCGACGTGGATGCCGAGTTCGAGCGGCTGAGCGCGGCCGGGCTCGAGGTGGTCATGCCGCTGGTGACCGAGCCGTGGGGACAGCGCCGGTTCCAGGTCGCCGCGCCGGACGGGATGTTGGTGGAGGTGCTGCAGACGGTGACGCCGGATCCCCAGTGGCTGGCCGACAACGGCCTGGCCGGATGAACCGGCCCTAGACCGACACCTCACCCGGTAGGTCATGCCGTCTCTCCGCGGAGTCCGGCCTCGCCCTCAAGCCGCCTGCCGCCGGCCCGCTGGGCGGGCGTAAGCGTTACGAGGACGAGGCTCCTGATCCTCTCGTCTCGCAGCTGGCGAAGGTCACCGACGGGGAAGAAGTCGCCGCGGCTGGGGGAAGGCCAGGGACTGGAGAACGCGATCCCGACGAGGAAGCGTGGCGCCCCCACGACCGTCGCGGCCCCTACGGCCAAGGACGTCGCCGCAGGAATTGATCGTTTCCTGTCATGCCCACCCCCTCCGCAGGGCTAGGGGGCGACGCGACCCGGCATCACCAGGCCCAGTACGGCGCCGTACGCGGCGGAGGGATCCAGGCCCGTCAGCAGTCCGCCGGGCCCGGCAGACTCGGCAGTGCCCCCGCGGACAACGCCGGGCGGGCCGGCCCCGCCACGGCGGTCAGCACCCCCGTGCCTCCGTCCGGCCCTGCGGTCCGGGTGCGCGCAGATGCCGGACCCGGGCGGGCGGCAGGTTGCGCAGTACGAGGCTGTCGCCGACGCCGTACCGGGCGGTGAAACCGTCCAGCACGGCGGCCACTTCCCGCTGCCGGGCCGCCTCGGCGCGATCGGCCACCAAGGCGCGCGTCACCTGGGTCCCGAGGTACGCGAAGTACGTCAGGTGCCCGCCCGGCGCCAGGACGGAGAGGTAGCGGTCCAGGATCGTACGGACCACGTGCGGTTCGAAGTTGGCGAACGGCAGGCAGGAGACGATCACGTCGTAGCGGCCGCCCAGTTCGGCGTCTGTGATGGACTCGGCGATGATCCGGATCCGGTCGGACGCGGCCGACATGGCCGGGTCGGTACGCAGCGCCCGGTGCATCAGGTCCACGAACCGCGGGTTGATCTCCACCACGTCGAGGCGGTCGGCCGGCCCGAGGCGGCCCGCGAGTGTCCGGGTGACCGGGCCGGTGCCCGCGCCGACCTCCAGTACGGACACCGGACCGCCGAGCTCGGCGCGGGCCAGGGCCAGCGGGGCCGCCAGCCGGGCGGCCAGCGGTCGGCTGCTGGGCGCGACCGCTCCGGTGGTCCTGAAGGTGTGAGCGGCCTCACGCAGAAATGCCAACCGTCCGGGCTGGTACGGGAGTTCGAGGTCCGCGGGGGACTTGCTGGGAGCGTGCGTCAGGTCCATGGCCTTGACGCTAGGGAGCGGCGGACGGCGGTCCATCGGCCGTGCGGCGACGGCCTGCCCCGACGAAAGTAGGGGGTCGGGGTCGCCCGACTGCCGGACTTCGCAGGCCGGCCCGCTGTCTATGCTCGTGGACGTGGAGGCGAACTCGGGGAAAGCGAAGGCGAAGCGGGGCTGGCCGTGGTGGGCCGAGGCGGCGCTCGTCGGCGCGGTGGGCGTGCTGTCGGTGCAGGAGGCCTACATCGGCGCCGGGGGCACGCTGCGCACTCCGGCGGCGGCCCTGGTCGCCGCGAGCAGCCTCGCGCTCCCGCTGCGCGGCCGGTGGCCGTGGTGGGTCGCGGCGTGCAGCGTGGTCACCGCCGCCGCGTTCGGCACGGTGTGGCCGTTGCTCGTCGTGCTGTTCCACCTGGCCCAGCGGGGCCGGGGCGGCGTGGGGGCGCTGTGTGCGGCGGCGGCCCTGGCGGGAAGCCTGGTGATCCAGCCGGCCGCCAGCCTGTGGACCACCCGTACCTACGGGCCGCTCCTGCTTCCCGCGGTGGTGCTCTTGCTGGGGCTGTGGGCGGGCAGCCGCCGGCGTCTGGTCGTCTCACTCGACGAGCAGGTCCAGCACCTGCGGGTCGAACGTGAACTGCGCGCCGAGCAGGCGAGACTGGGGGAGCGGACGCGGATCGCCGCCGAGATGCACGACGTGCTGGCCCACCGCCTGACCGTCCTGGCGCTGCACACCGGTGCCCTCCAGGGCCGGGCCGAGGAACTGCCGGAGCCCGTCGTGGAACGGGTCGGGATGCTGCGCCGCACCTCCACCGAGGCGCTGGCGGACCTGCGCGAGGTGCTGGGTGCCCTGCGGGCGACCGACGCCGACGAGGTCCGGGCGACGGGGGCCCGGCCGGAGGACCTGCCGGCCCTGCTGGACGAGGCGCGAGGCGCGAGGCAGCGCGTCGAGGCGGTCATCTCGGGCGAGGCGACCGCCGTCTCCACCAGTCACCGGCTCGCGATCCACCGTGTCGTGCAGGAAGCGCTGACGAACGCCCGTAAGCACGCGCCCGGTGCCCTCGTCGAGGTCGCGGTGAGCTACGGGCCTCCCAAGTCGACGGTCGTGGTGCGCAATCGGCCGGGGACCTCGTCCGGCAGCGCTCCGGTGGCCAGCGGCTTCGGACTGATCGGACTGACCGAGCGGGTCAACGCCCTGGGCGGCAGGCTGGAGTTCGGACCGTCGGGCGCGGGTGGCTGGCGGGTGACCGCCGAGATACCGGTGGGCGCCGGTCCCTCCCATGCCGACTCGTCGCACGCCGGGGCCGCATGAGCCGGGCGGGAAGGACGGCCCGCGCCGGACGAGGCGTGGACGAGGCGGGAGCCGAGGGGAAAGGCGCGACAAGGTGAAGGGCATGACGCACGCGGACGGCGGTGCGGATGACGGTGCGCAAGGCGGTGCGGCGGAAGGCGGTGCGGGTGGCACGCTCCGCGTACTGATCGTGGACGACGACCACCTGGTCCGGCTCGCCCTCGCCGACATCCTCGACCGGGACCCGGCCCTCGCGGTGGTGGCCCAGGCGGGCGACGGCGCCGAGGCGGTCGAACTCGCGCGGACACGGCGGCCGGACGTGGTCCTGATGGACATCCGTATGCCGGGGATGGACGGCATCAGCGCCACCCGGCTTTTGCGTGCGCTGTCAGAGCCGCCCCAGGTCATTGTCCTGACCACCTTTGATCTCGACCAGTACGTCTATGACGCGCTGGCCGCGGGGGCGTCCGGCTTCTTGCTGAAGGACACCGATCCCGGCGAGATCGTCCGCGCCGTACGGATCGTGGCGGACGGCCAGGCCATGTTGCACCCGGCCGCCGCCCGCCGCCTCATCGACCGCCACTACGCGACCGCCGGCCAGGCGACGGGCCATGCGCGCTCCCTCATCGACAAGCTGACGCCACGTGAGAAGGACGTCCTGAAGCTCCTTGCCGACGGGGCGTCCAACGCGGAGATCGCCACCGGGCTCGGGATGCGCGAGAGCACGGTGAAGGCCCATGTCAGCCGCATCCTGTCGGCGCTCGAGGTGGGCAACCGGGTGCAGGCCGCGCTCTGCGCGCGGAGCGCGGGCATCGGCGGTCGTTAGGGGCTGCGCCCCCAGACCCCCGCGGTTCGCATTCGGCTGCGGGTCGGTTGTGGCTGGTCGCGCCCGCGCGGCGGAGCCGCATATGTCAGAGCCCCGCGCCCCTGAAGGGGTGCGCCCCTGCGGGAGTGGCGTTGTCATGTGATCGTGGCGCCCTGCAAGACCAGCATCGTCACATCGATGCCCGCTACTGCGATCGAGGTGATGAACGGCACCCGGGGTCGGCGGCCTCCGGCCGCCGTACCGCCCGCGGCCGTCAGTGCGGTCACCGTCAGGGCCGCCAGGCCGGCCGCATCGGCCGGTCCGGGGCGGCCGAGCGTCAGTACGGCGGAAGCCGCCACCAGCGGAACCGGCAGCAGCAGCCGCACCCTTGCCGGCCCCAGCCGCTGTGGCCAGCCGCGCACTCCGGTGGCCAGGTCGGAGGCGATGTCGGGCAGCACATTGCCCAGATGCGCCCCCACGCCCAGCAGCGCCCCCGAGGTGAGCACCCACCAGGCCGGCCACGGGCTGCCCGGCAGGCCCAGCGCGACGAAGCCGGGAAGTGCGGCGAACCCGACCGCGTACGGCAGCCAGGACAGCGCCGTCGCCTTCATCCCCAGGTTGTACGCCCATGCGGCGCCGACACCGGCGAGATGGACGGAGCCGGCGAGCGGACCGCAGGCCAGTGACAGGGGCACGCTGAGGCCCAAGGCCACGAAGGCCGCGGCCCGTACGGTCCCCGCGTCCACCACGCCGGACACCACCGGTTTGTCGAACCGCCCGCCGGCGCGGTCACGCCGGGCGTCGACCGCGTCGTTGCACCATCCCACCGACAACTGACCGGACAGCACCGCCGCGGCCACCAGCAGACAGCCGCGCCCGTCCTGCCCGGAGGTCACCGACAGTGCCGTGACCAGCAGGGTGACGGCCGCCGCCGGGACCGGATGACACGCCATCAGCATCCCGCCGAGGAAGAGGAACCCGCGGGCGCCGGTGTGCTGGTCGTGGGCGGCGGCCTGTTCGGTGGCGTCCATCCGCCTGATGGTAGGTGTTTGTGCAGAAATCAGGTGGTACGTCGACACGATGCGGGGGCAGGCATGGGGGAACCCGATGCCACGGACTGGAGCCTTGATGACCCGGATCGCAGCTGTTCACGGAGTCGTGGCGCCGCACCGGCACAGCCAGCGCGAGATCACCGACATGGTCGCCCGCACCTGCCTGCCCGCCGGCGCCGACCGGCGCGCGCTCGACCGCCTGCACCACAGCGCCCAGGTGCGCACCCGCCACACGGTGCTTCCGCTGGACCGGTACGGCGACCTCGGTGATTTCGGCACGATCAACGACACCTTCATCGCCGCGGCCGTGGAACTCGGTGCGGAGGCGGTCGCGGAGGCACTGCGTGAGGCGGGCCTGGCGCCACGCGATGTCGACCTGCTCATGTTCACCTCGGTGACCGGTATCGCCGCACCCTCCGTGGACGCTCGGCTGGCCGGGCGGCTCGGGCTGCGGCCCGACGTCAAACGACTGCCCCTCTTCGGTCTGGGGTGCGTCGCCGGGGCGGCCGGGATCGGCCGTCTGCACGACTATCTGCTGGGCCGCCCCGACCATGTCGCCGTGCTGCTCTCGGTGGAACTGTGCTCGCTGACCTTCCAGCGCACCGACGCGTCACCGGCGAACCTGATCGCCACCGCCCTGTTCGGCGACGGCGCCGCCGCCGTCGTCGCCTGCGGTGCCCGACGGCATACGGCAACCGCCTCCGGACCGACGGTGGTGGCGAGCCGAAGTCGCCTCTATCCCGACACCGAGCGGCTGTTGGGCTGGGACATCACCGGCTCGGGCTTCCGCGTCGTACTCGACCCGAGCGTGCCCGACGTGGTGCGCAAGACCCTCGCGGACGACGTCGACGACTTTCTCGCCGACCACGGCCTCAAGCGGCGCGATGTGACGGCCTGGGTGAGCCACGCCGGCGGTCCGAAGGTGCTGGAGGCGGTCGCGGAGGCGCTCGAACTGCCGGACGACGCCCTCGACATGAGCCGTCGCTCGCTCGCGGAGGCCGGCAATCTCTCGTCGGCCTCCGTGCTGCACGTGCTGCGCGACACCCTGGCCGCCGGGCGCAGACCGCCGCCGGGCACTCCCGGGGTGCTGCTCGCCATGGGGCCGGGATTCTGCACCGAACTCGTCCTGCTGCGCTGGTGAAAAGGGGAGAGAAACATTGATGTGGTACGCCCTGCTGGTGCTGGCCGTCGGCGTGGAACGCGTCGCCGAGCTCATGGTGGCCCGCCGCAACGCGCGCTGGAGCCGGGCTCGCGGCGCGGTCGAGTCCGGGCGAGGGCACTACCCCGTGATGGTGGCCCTTCACACCGGTCTGCTGGCCGGCTGCCTGGTCGAAGTGTGGGCGGCGGCCCGGCCGTTCCACCCCGCGCTCGGCTGGACCATGGCGGCCGCGGTCATCGCGGCTCAGGCCTTGCGCTGGTGGTGCGTGCGCACGCTGGGGCCGCGCTGGAACACCCGCGTGCTGGTCGTGCCCGGCCTGCCTCTGGTGGCCGGAGGCCCGTACCGATGGCTGCGCCACCCCAACTACGTGGCGGTGGTCGCCGAAGGCATCGCGCTGCCGCTGGTGCACGGGGCCTGGCTGACCGCCGCGCTCTTCACGCTGCTCAACGCCGCGCTGCTCACCGTACGCATCCGCTGTGAGGAAGCGGCGCTCGCCCCGGCGCTCGGTGCGGGCGACGCGGCGGCGCACCCCGCGCAGGGCGCCGGGATCCGCCGGCAACGGCTCACGACCGGGGGCGACTCCACGCCGCACGACAGCCGGACGGACGGCACGGCGACCGGCCGGGCCGCTGACGCCGAACGAGCCGCACCGTGATCGACCTCCTGGTGGCGGGCGGCGGGCCGGCCGGGCTGGCCACGGCGATCCACGCCGCCCGGGCGGGGATGGAGGCCGTCGTGATCGAGCCGCGCCCCGGGCCGGTGGACAAGGCGTGCGGCGAAGGAGTCATGCCGAGGGGCGTACGGTCCCTGCGCGCCCTCGGCGTCGAACCCACCGGCCGTGCGCTGCGCGGCATTCGCTATGTGGACGGTCCGCACCAGGCGCAGGCCGACTTCCGTGACGGCACCGGCCTGGGCGTTCGCCGTACCGTGCTGCACGCCGCGCTGGCCCGGCGAGCCGCCGAACTCGGTGTCCGCGTCCTGCCCGGCAAGGTCGGCGACGTACGGCAGGCCCCGGACGCGGTGACCGCCGCGGGACTGACGGCCCGGTGGCTCGTCGCGGCGGACGGCCTGCACTCTCCCGTCCGCCGGGCCCTCGGCCTGGACCTGCGGGACCGCCGGCCCCGCCGCTACGGCCTGCGGCGGCACTACCGCGTACCGCCGTGGTCGGACTTCGTCGAGGTGTACTGGTCGCGCTGCGGCGAGGCCTATGTGACACCAGTCGCGGACGACCTCGTCGGGGTCGCCGTACTCAGCACGGCGAGATGCGCCTACGGCACCCACCTGGACCGCTTCCCCGACCTGGCGTCCCGCCTCCGCGGCGGGACGCCGGTGAACCTCGTACGCGGCGCCGGACCCCTGCGGCAGCGCGTGCGCGGCAGGGTGGCCGGCCGCGTTCTGCTCGTCGGTGACGCGGCCGGGTACATCGACGCCCTCACCGGCGAGGGCATCGCGCTCGCGCTGGCGTCGGCCGAGGTGGCGGTGCGGTGCCTGCGCACGGGGCGAGCGCAGGGCTACGAGAGGGCGTGGCGGCGGCTGTCCCGCCGGCATCGCCTGATGACCGAGGCGCTCGTCCGGGTCAGCTGCCGGCCGCGCGCGTCCGGCCTGGTCGTGCCGGCGGCCTCCTGGATGCCACCGGTCTTCGCCGCGGCCGTACACGCGCTGCAGTGACCGGGCGCCACCGCGGAGCCGTGAACCTGGACTTCGCGGCGCTCGCGCGCGACTGCGTGCGGCACCTCGCCGATCTGGGGCACCGCACGATCGCCTTCGTCGACCGGTCGGAACACCTCT
This sequence comes from Streptomyces montanus, assembly GCF_005786655.1. Classification (NCBI taxonomy): domain Bacteria; kingdom Bacillati; phylum Actinomycetota; class Actinomycetes; order Kitasatosporales; family Streptomycetaceae; genus Streptomyces; species Streptomyces montanus. Next base: position 14,906 of record NZ_VBZC01000016.1, on the reverse strand, counting down.
TCCGGTCCGGATACCAGTCCGCGCACCTGGGGCAGGAAGGGTTCGTCCGGGGCGTGACGGAGCTGGGGCTCACCGGCAGGACGTATCTCTGCGACGACGCCGCCGCCGCGGGCGAGGCGTGTCTTGGCTGAAGGCACCCGACGCCCCTCCCCGGCACGTGCTGCTGCGACCGCTGATCTGCACCCGCGCGAGTACCGGCCCCTGCAAGCCGGTCCCGGGCTCGGAGTCCTGAGACTCGGAGTCCTGCGACCCGTATCGAAGAGAGAGCGGTGGGGTACTCGTGGCGCCATGCACGACGCCTCTTCCTCGCCGCTCGACCCTCCCCGGCGGGAGGACGTGCCCTCGGTCGCGGTCCTGGTCGAGCTGATGCGGAGCGGTGCGGCCGGCGGTCATGTCAAGTGCTGGGAGCGCTTCGCCGAGACCGCGGCCCGCCACCGGGAACCCGGCACGGACGGCCTCGGGCTCGGCGGCCCCGGAGTCGATCTGACCGTCTACCTGCTGGGCGAGCGGGAAGGCATCGAGCGCCTGTCGCCGTGGGTTCGGCTCGTCACCCTCCGCCCGGTGTTCAGCACGGCGGCCGTGCTTCCGGCCGATGACGGAACGGATGTCTCGGACCTGGCTCCGTACCACCCCCGGCTCGCCGCGCTGCTGCCGCGCCACGACGTATGGCACATGACGCACAGCTTCGCGTTCGCCTCGACCGCCGGCCGGCTGGCCCGGCGCGTGGCGCGGCGAGAGTCTCGATCGAGGAGGGCGCGGCAGCCGCGGCTCGTCGCCTCGGTGCACACCGACGTTCCCGCGCTGGCCGCCGCGCACCTCCGGCACCTGCCCGACCGCATGCCCGCTGCCGTCCGGCCTGCCGGCCGCCTCGTCACGGAGGGTACGGCGGACCGTGTGAGCGCCTGGCTGCTGCGGCGCCGGGACAGAATGCTGGGGACCTGCGAGCGGGTGCTGGTCGCCACACCGGCGGAGCGCGACGAACTCGCCGGCACGCTGGGCGAGGACCGGGTCCGCCTGCTGCGTCGAGGCATCGACCGCACGCGATTCCATCCCGACTCCACGGCCCGGGCCCGGCTCGCCGAGGAGTACGGAGTTCCGGCCGGACTGCCGCTCGTCCTGTTCGTCGGACGCCTCGACGACTCGAAGCGTGTGCTGATGCTGGCCGAGAGCCTGCGCCGGATGGGTGAGGAGGGGCGAGCCGTCCATGCCGTGATGGCGGGGTCGGGCGTGGAACGGGACAGGATCGCCCAGGTCCTCGGGCAGCACGTCACCCTGCTCGGTTCGCTTCCGCAGGAGCGGCTCGCGCGTGTGTACGCGGGATGCGACATCTTCGCCTGTCCGTCCCGGACGGAGACCATAGGCAACGCCGTCGCCGAGGCGATGGCGAGCGGACTGGCCGTGTTCCTGCCCGAAGGCGCCCGGACGACGCAGTGGCTGACCGCTCCGGGAGAGGACGGCATCGTGGTCCGCCGCGACGACATACAGGGCTGGTCGGAGGCGCTCGGCACACTGATGGACCGGCCCCGACAGCTCCGGGCGGTGGCCCGCCGCGCGGCCGAAACGGCCCGCAACGAGCATCCTTCCTGGGACCAGGTCCTCGCCGAGGATCTGCTCCCCGTCTGGCGCGGTCCGTCGATGTCGCGGCACGGCGCGCACGCGGCCTGAGGGAACGGGAGCGGGTGGACGGGAGCGGGTGGACGGGAGCGGGGATCACGGTCGAGGTTCGTCGGGCGCCCGGCCCGTGTCGCGCTCCATTCGGTGGAGTGCGGCGATCTGTGGGGAGGAGTCCAGGCTCACGATTCCCGCGGTCACCATCACAAGTCCGAGCACGGTGAAGCCGGTGACCGGCCAGCCGGAGTGGATCGTCTCGCCGAAGAGCGTGGTGCCGACCGTGATGGCGACCGCCGGCTCGGTCGCGTCGATCACGGTCATGCCGGCGGCCAGCGGCCCCTGCTGGAAGGCGCTCTGGATGAGCAGCAGCCCGCCCGCACTCGCGACGACGAGGGCGTACGTCTGCCAGGTGGAGAGTGTCGCGCCCAGGCCCTGCTTGAGCCGGTCGACCGTCGTGGCCAGGAGGACCGACTGGGTGCCCATGACCGCTCCGGCGGCCAGCGCCACGGCCGAGGCACGCCAGGGACCGTGCAGCGCTCTCGCGGCCGTCAGCGCGCAGGCGACCAGCGCTCCGGTCGCGCCCAGGACCAGGAGCCAGGACACGAGATCCGGCGCGTCCGGGTCACCACCGTGCGGACGGGCCGATACCAGGGCGAGTGCCAGCCCCGCGGCCACCGCGAGGGTGCCGAGCCAGGCCTGGGCGCCCAGCCGCATGCGGTGCAGTCGCGCGGACAGCGGCACGGCGAAGATCAACTCGGCGACGATCAGCGGTTGCACCAGGCTCAGCGGGCCGAAGGCCAGGGCGAGGGACTGGAAGCCGTACGCCAGTACCGCCAGGCCGATCCCGGTGAGCCACAGGGGCTCCCGGGCCAGCCGGAACAACAGACGGAAGGAGAGCGACTCGGTGTCCGGCCGTGCGCTGGCCGCCCGCTGTTGCAGCACCCCGGCGACGGCGAAGCAGGCACCCGCGGCGAGCGCGGCGAGGACGGCGATCGGCATTCCGGGTCCTGCTCCTTCGCGGCACGCTGCGTGTCGGGCGACGGCTGGAAGTCGAGGCCGTCAGTCGGTGGCTCCCGGGTTGCGCGTGTGCGTCGGTCCCCGGTGGTGGACGTACAGGAGACGGCGGTCACCGACATCGACGGGCCGGCGCTCCGGCAGCTCGAAGCGGACGGGGCGCTGGTGGTCGGCGAGCTGCCGGCGCGGGTTGTAGACCTGGTTGAACTTCCACAGCATGCGGGCGAAATTGGTCTGCCCGTGCAGCAGGTTGCGGCCCAGGGCGCGGGCCGCGCCGAAGGCGGTACGCACTCCCAGGTGCTTGCGGTTGATGACGGCCTGGGTGCGGACGAGCTCCCGGTAGAACTGGTCCAACGGCAGCGCGGTGGGGACCACGGCGTGCTGGATGTCGAAGAGGCGGTAGTCCCGGGTGGTGAGCCGTCGCGACTCGGTGTGCCAGATCTCCGTACCGGGATAGGGCGTCATCACGGTGAAGTGGACGATCTCCGGTACGGACAGCGCGAATTCGCGCACGATCCGGAAGCGCTCCATGTCCCAGGCGGGGTCGACGATCAGGTTGATCGCCACCTTGATGCCCAGCTTCCGGGCCACCTCCAGGGCCCGGAAGTTCTCGTCGGGACTGATCCTCTTGCGGAACAGGTCGAGCCCCTCCGCGTCGATGGCCTCCATCCCGAGGAACATGTAGCGCAGCCCCAGCCGTGACCAGCGCTCGAAGACCTCGGGATGCCGCAGGAGCACATCGCTGCGCGTCTCCAGGTAGTACTGCTTGCGGATGCCCCGGCGTTCCACCTCGGCGGCGATGGCGTCGCCGTGTTCGGGCCGGATGAAGGCGACGTCGTCGACGATGAACACATTGGGTTCGCGGATGCTCGCCAGGTCGTCGGCCGCCGCCTGGGGGGACGCCTTGCGGTAGCTGCGGCCGTAGAACGTCCACGCGGAGCAGAACGAGCAGTCCCACGGGCAGCCGCGGGTGAATTCGACCGAGGCGCACGGGTCGAGTTCGCCGATGAAGTACCGGCGGCGGTTGCGCATCAAGTCCCGTGCGGGCAGCGGGGCGTCGATGCTCTCGAGCATCCGGGGCGCCGGCCCCCGGCCGCTCGCGGTGACGAGCCCGGGAACCTCGTCCACGGCTCCGTCACCGATCGCCTCCAGCAGCGGCGCGATCACCGGCTCGCCCTCGCCGCGCACCACCGCGTCCACCGAGCCGCCCGCCTGTTCCAGCACGTCCTCGGCGACGAAGGAGACACTGTGGCCGCCGAAGAAGACGAAACAGCCGGGGACGGTCTGCTTCGCCTGCGCCGCCAGGTCGATGGCCTCCGGGATGTTCGCCAGGTAGTTCAGGGAGATCCCGAGAGCCTCCGGCCGGAAGGACCTCAGTTCCCTCATCAGCAGGGACCGGTCGAGCACTTGAAGGTCCACGACACGGACCTCGTGACCCGCGTCGCGCGCGGCGCCCGCCACTCGTTCGAGACCGAGCGGCTCCAGTCTCAGAAAGATCTCGGAGTACATCAGGGCGCTGGGGTGGACGAGCAGGAGACGCATCATCGCCTCGCCACGAACTCGGGGACAGGGGGGTCCCCTTCGTATCCCGGTAAACCCGCGGGGAGTACCGCCAGTCAGCGGTACCGGACGCTGCTGAAGGGTGGTTTCCTGCGCGCGGACACGGGTGACTGCGCATCTGCGCACCGCCGACGGTCCGGCGCCGGGTAGGGGAACGGGGGCGACGTAGACCGAAGCGCAGGGAGACAGGCGATGACGCAGTCCGGCTCCACCTACAACGCTGAGGCGAGACCCGGTGATCCTCGCCCGGCGGCCCCGCCCCGCCCCGCGAGGGTGGTGAGGAGGCAGGCGCCGGTCCGGCGCGGCGGCCCGCGGGTGGCGCTGGTGACGGGCGCGTCCTCGGGAATCGGTGCCGCGATCGCGCGACGCTTCGCCGAGGGGGACGGCGCGGGCCGGGGCAAGGGTGAGTGGCAGCTGTTGCTCAGCGGCCGGGACCGGGACGGGCTGGAGAAGACGGCCGCCGGTACGACGGCCAGGATTCTGCCCGCCGACCTCGCCGCTCCGGACGGTCCTCGCCTGCTGGCCGAGTCCGCGCTCGGCATGGCCGGACAGATCGACCTGCTGGTAGCCGGGGCGGGGATCGGCTGGGCCGGGCCCTTTGTGTCCATGCCGCACACGGCCATCGACCGGCTGCTGTCCGTGGACCTGAACGCGACGCTCCACCTGGTACGGGCGGTGCTGCCCTCCATGGTGGCGGCCGGCCGCGGACGCGTCGTGCTCATCGGATCGGTCGCGGGGATGGTGGGTGTACGGGAGGAAGCGGTGTACTCGGCCGCCAAGGCCGCCGTCGCCGCCTTCGCCGAGGCGCTGCGGCAGGAGCTGCGCGGCACCGGCACCGGAGTGACGCATGTCGTGCCGGCGGCCGTGGACACGCCGTTCTTCGAGCGGCGTGGCGCCCCCTACCAGCGCTCCTGGCCGTGCCCCGTCCCGGCCGGCGAGGTGGCCGACGTCGTCTGGGATGCCGTCCGGCACGGACGCGAGGACGCCTACGTACCGTCCTGGCTCCATCTGCCCGGTCGCGTACGCGGTGCCGCTCCCGGCCTGTACCGGCGGCTGCTGCACCGCTTCGGTTGAAGCCCGCGTCAAGGGCCCGACGATTCCTCTTCCGCCCGCGCGAGTCCCGTCTTCAGTCCCGCTCCGCACAGCGGCACGACAGCCGTACGGTTCCCCGGCACGCCCTCCCTGACGGCCGCCCAGCAGGCGACCCCCGTCGACTCGACGTACAGCCCGCGCGAGGCCAAGTCCCGCTGGGCGTGCCGGATCTGGTCCTCGGTCACCGTGAGGAAGGCGCCCCCGGACTCGCGGACCGCCCGCAGGATCTGCCGGGCGCGCGGCGGGCTCGGGATGGCGATGCCCTCCGCGACGGTGGGGGCCATCGGCGTGACCCCGACGAGGTCGTCCGCGCCCTCTTCCCAGGCGTGGGCGAGGGGCGCCACCGCGGCGGACTGGACCGCGTACAGCGCGGGCCGCCGGTCAATCAGTCCCGCCGCGTACAGCTCGGCCACCGCGAGAGCGGCGCCCAGCAGCAGCGTTCCGTTGCCGACGGGCACGACGAGCACCTCGGGAAGCCGTCCGCCGAGGTCCTCCCAGAGTTCGTGGACGTAGGTCTTCGTGCCGTGCAGGAAGTACGGGTTGAAGACATGGCTGGCGTAGAACGTGCCCTCCTCGTCCGCCGCCGCCCGGGCCGCCCGCGCGGCAGCCTCCCGGTCGCCGGGGACCACTTCGAGCCGGGCCCCGTGTGCTCCGATCTGCTCCAGCTTCTTGGCTGACGTACCGTCAGGAACATATACCGTGCAGGGCAGTTGTGCGCGGGCGCAGTACGCGGCGATCGCCGTGCCCGCGTTGCCGCTGCTGTCCGCGACGACCCGGCGCGGGCTCAGTCGCAGCGCCAGCTCGGCCAGCATCACCGCCCCGCGATCCTTGAACGAGAGCGTCGGCATCAGGAAGTCCAGTTTGGCCGAAACGCCGTCATTCAGGGGGATCAGCGGTGTACGACCCTCGCCGAGTGACACCGACGGCGTGGCCAGGGGCAGGCACTCGGCGTACCGCCACAGTGAATTCACCCGGCCCACAAGGGACTTGAGGGAAGCCGGGGTCGGAGCGAAGTCGAGGTCGAGCGGGCCGCGACAGGCCGGGCAGCACCAGGCGAGCGAGTCCATGGGGACACGCGTGCCGTCCCTCGGGCAGAAGCGATCCGGCAGTGGAGTCATGTACGCAGACTAGAGGGGTCGATTGGTGGCGTTGTGTCATGACTGGCACACGCCGCTGTGTCACGTCCGTGAAGGCGAGCGGCGGTCGTCGTCCTCGCGGTACGGCTTCGGGTCGGTGACCCAGCCCGCCGCGAGCACGAGGCCCGAGGAGCGGTTCAGGGCGAGGAAGCCGAAGGGGCGATCGAACGTGGCGTCGATCGTGGTGGTCGTGTAACGCAGCTCGGGTATCCCGCCCCCGGGTGCGGCGGCGAGCGCCGTCACGGACGCCGCCCGGAAGCCGAGGGCGCCGAACGTGGCCGTGGTGGACTGCTGGGCAGACCCCACGCACAGGGGCTGGTCGCTGATGCCCGGGAAGTGTCCCTGCGAGTCGTCCCGCGCCGTGGTGAGGCCGAACAGGCCGTGCAGGTGCAGCAGATCGTGGTCGGCGGACAGGTCGAAGGCGACGGTGGTGACGTCCAGGGACGGCGGCTGAGGCGTCACGCAGCGCTCCTTCTCCACCCGGAGGCCGGGGCCCGCCTCGCCGTACGGCAGTTCGTGTCCCGGGACGACCGCATGGCGCAGGCCCAGCACGTCCACGCCGGCGCCCAGCACCTGCCCGGGGCTCATCCGCTCCTCGCCGAGCAGAAGGTGGACGTCGATGCCGGTATTGCCCAGCACCTTCAGCTCGGTGACGGCCCCGTACGGGGTGTCCGCGACCCCGACCCGGTCCAGCAGACGGGTCGAGCGGCGCAGACCCAGCAGCGTCCGCTTCTGCCACGGCCCGCTGTGCGGCCGGACGGGGTACTCCTGGAACGGGCGGAACCATTCGGTGCGCAGGGCGAGCGCGCTCGCGAGAACCATCTCGGTCCGGTCGGTCAGGGGTACGGGCATCCGCTCGATCAGGCCGCCGGTCCGCTTGGCCGCCCAGGCGTCCAGGGCTTCCCTGTCGGTCTCCTCGCGACCCGTGAGCACCCCGTGCACCGCCGTCGGCAGCCCCGCCTCCCACTCCTCCCGCAGTTCCAGCGTCCGCTTGGTCCACAGTCCGACGGCCGAGTCCAGCCCCCGCATCCCGTCCATCGCACTCAGCAACTCCCGCCCCGCGGCTGCCGCTTCTCCGGCCGGCAGGTCCACCGCCTCCGCGAGCTCCGTACGTGCCGGGCCCGCCGCTCCGTCCGCCAGGAGGGCGAGGAGCGGCCACACCCCGGCCGCCGAGAAGACCGTGCCGCCGGATGACGCCCCGGCCCACCGGGTCGTCAGCTCGTTGACAGCCCGTATCGCCCGGTTCGTCACTTGCATTCCGCCCCCCACCGCACCGCGCTTACGATGCGCCCTGTCGTACGTCAGTTCTTGAACCACTTGGACGAGGAGCACGGTACTAGTGGACACACCCCCGCCCCCTGGGCCACAGCAGCCCCAAGGCGGGCCGTACCCGCCGCAGGGCCCGTACGGCGCGTACCCCGGCCAGGGCCAGGGCCAGGGAGAGGGGCAGGGCCAAGGGCCGTACGGCCAGGGCCAGGCGCAGAGCCCGTACGGCCAGGGCCAAGGACCGGGCCCGTACGGCCAGGGGCAGGGACCGGGCCCGTACGGCTATCAGCCCTGGGGCCAGGGCTACTCCCCGTACAACCGCCCGACGCCCGTCAACGGCTTCGCGATCGCCGCGCTCGTGCTCGGCATCCTCTGCTTCCTGCCGCTCTTCGGGCTGGTCCTCGGCTGGGTCGCGCTGGCGCAGATCAAGAAGAAGGGTGAGCGCGGCAAGGGTATGGCGCTCGCCGGGATGATCCTTTCCGGGGTCGGCGCCGCGTTCCTCGTGCTGGGGCTGGTCACCGGCGCCACGGGCGACTTCTGGGAGGGCTTCAAGGAGGGGGCGCAGGACGCGCGGGAGAACGGCGCGGCCTTCACCGTGGACAAGGGCGAGTGCTTCGACACCACCGACGGCTCGCTGGAGGGCATGGCGTACGACGTCGACACCGTGCCGTGCGAGGGCAAACACGACGGTGAGGTCTTCGCGAACTTCAAGATGGCGGCGGGCAGTTACCCCGGCGACGCCGCCGTCACCCGGGCCGCCGACGACAAGTGCTACACGCTCCAGTACGCCTACGCGATGGACTCCTGGGCGGTGCCGGACAACGTCGACATCTACTACTTCACCCCGACCCGGGAGAGTTGGAGCCTGGGCGACCGCGAGATCAGCTGCCTGTTCGGCAACACGGACGAGAAGGGCAGCCTGACCGGCTCGCTGCGCCGTGACGCGACCACGCTGGACGCCGACCAGCTCGTGTATCTGAAGGCGGCCAACGTCCTCAACGAGGCGATGGACACGGCGCCCGACGAGGAGTACGTCGAGGACGACCTGCCCGGTCACAAGCAGTGGGCGACCCGGGTCTCCAGCGCCCTCACCCAGCAGGCCGGGATGCTCCGCGACCACGAATGGTCCGCCGACGCGCGGGAGCCGGTCGCCGCGCTCGTCCAGAAGATCGAGGCGTCCCAGAAGGAGTGGGCGAAGGCGGCCAAGGCCCCTGACGCGGACGTCTACTACGAGCACTACGACAAGGGCGCGGACCTGATCGACCCCAAGGTGACGGTCACCGCGCGCAAGGCTCTGGGCCTCGCCACCGACCCGCCGGACTCCTACGAGGACGGTGGTGACAGTGGTGGCGGCAGCGGGGGTGGCGGCGCCGAGGTGTGACGGCGGCCATACCGGGGAGAAAGTGCCTGCGTAAAGCCCACTGCGGGCCGATGTCATCACTTCGAGTGATTCTCTGGCCTTTGCTTGCCTGTCACAACCCAGGGTTGCCACGCTGTTGCTGTCTGTACAACCTGATGGGAGCGGCCAGTGACTTTCGGTGAGCAGCCGGCGTACCTCCGCGTCGCGGGTGATCTCCGCAAGAAGATCGTCGACGGCTTGCTGCCACCGCACACCCGGCTCCCGTCCCAGGCCAGGATCCGCCAGGAGTACGGGGTTTCGGACACGGTCGCCCTGGAGGCCCGCAAGGTGCTGATGGCGGAGGGGCTGGTCGAGGGGCGCTCGGGGTCCGGCACATACGTGCGCGAGCGGCCCGTACCCCGTCGGGTCGCCCGCTCCGGGTACCGGCCGGAGAGCGGCGCGACCCCGTTCCGTCAGGAGCAGGCCGAGGCCGAGGTGCGCGGCACCTGGGAGTCGCACAGCCGGCAGGCCGAGGCGGCCGGTGCGATCGCCGAGCGGCTCGGCGTCCAGCCGGGCGACCGCGTGATGTGCACGAGGTACGTGTTCCGGGACGCGGGCGAGACGATGATGCTCTCCACGTCCTGGGAGCCCCTCGCCGTCACGGGTCGTACGCCGGTGATGCTCCCCGAGGAAGGCCCTCTCGGCGGCATGGGCGTGGTCGAACGCATGGCGGCCATCGACGTGATCGTGGACAACGTCACGGAGGAGGTGGGCGCGCGGCCCGGCCTCGCCGAGGAGTTGGCCGCGCTGGGGGGTGTCCCGGGGCACGTGGTGCTTGTCATCCAGCGCACGTTCTACGCGTCCGGGCGCCCGGTGGAAACGGCGGACGTGGTCGTACCGGCGGACCGCTACCGGATCGCCTACCACTTGCCGGTGAGATAACCCGCAACGCCCTGGGACTCGCCCCCGCCGCCCCTACCCGTCCCATCCCTGGGGGCTGCGCCCCCAGACCTCCGCGTAAATTCAGCCCCTCTGGGGGCACCTCCCAGCGGTAGCTGGGGGAGTTTGAGGAGCGGGGGTCCGGGGGCCGGCCCCCGGGAACGGGGTCTGGGGCGGAGCCCCAGAAGGATGGGACGGGTAGGGGCGGCGGGGGCGGAAGAAACGGGTCGGACCCACACGGCTGCGCCGCCGCCAGGCGAGCCTCTGCCATCAGTTGGGTGAGGGGGCGCATACGCGAGTGTGCGCCCCCTGCGTCGTGGCTGGTTGCGTGCCTCTTTGTGAAAAGCCGTATTCGCTGCGTGAAGGTTAGGCGTAGGCTCGGGCATATGCGGATTGCGGTTTCCTTAGCCAGCGGGGTGCGGCGCCAACCGGGGACGGGAAGCGGAGGGGTGCGATGAATGACGGCACGATCACACTTCCCTGGCTCGTCGTCCGGCAGGACGACAACGGCAACCGCTACCGCGTCGGCAGGTACGCGACCAGGGCCGAGGCCCAGAAGATCGCGGACAGTCTCGGGGAGCGGGGCCACAAGCAGCTCTACTGGATCGAGCGAATCGGGCAGAACGGGCAGAACGGGATCCAGTGATGGTGCTCCTGCGGCTCCCGTAGGCTCCGGCGCATGACGGAACGGATCGTGGTGGTCGGAGCCGCCGTGTTGAGCGAGGGGCGACTCCTCGCCGCGCGCCGGAGCGCGCCCCCGGAGTTGGCCGGGCGCTGGGAACTGCCCGGCGGCAAGGTCGAACCCGGCGAAGCCCCCGAGCGGGCCCTCGTGCGTGAACTGCGCGAAGAACTCGGCGTAGAGGCGGAGCCGCTCGCGCGGATCCCGGGGGAGTGGCCCCTGAAGTCCCCGTACACCCTCCATGTGTGGACCGCCCGTCTGCTCCCCGACTCGGGGGGCCCGAAACCCCTTGAGGACCACGACGAGCTGCGCTGGCTGACGGCGGACGAGATCTGGGACGTGGACTGGCTGGATCAGGACGTACCGGCCGTGATGGAGGTCGCGCGCAGGGCCTGGGACACCTGAGCTCTGCCACACCGGAGGGCTCCCGCACCCCAGTTGGCCTTGTGAGATGCGCGACACCCACCGTACGTGGGACCCTCGGGCGCGTGGGGCGCATGTGGTACCTGGGGTGTGCGCGTCGTACGCCGTATGTGCCGCGGTGCGCTCCCGTGCGCGGTACTGCACCCGGAATATCGGGTATGTGCCCATTAGCCCCATGAAACCGGACAAGGTCCGCTTCTGGCTCGGGAGTGATCTGCGTGATCCACACCGAAGGCGACAGCGCCGAGTGGACCTTCCCCGCGGATCCCACTGCCGTACGGACCGCCCGCACCGTCGTCCGGAGCCAGTTGCGCACCTGGGGGCTCGACTCCCTCTGCGACGTGACCGCGCTGCTGGTCAGCGAACTGGTCACCAATGCCCTGCGGCATGCCACGGGCCCCATCGGCGTACGTCTCGTACGGCCTTCGGAACCGCTCGGCGCCTTGCTGGTGGAAGTCTCGGACCCGCTGCCGAACCCGCCCCTCGAACGGGTCGCGCACCCCGAGGACGAGGGCGGACGCGGACTCCAACTCGTGGCGTCCTCCTCGCGGCGCTGGGGTACCCGACCCGGCGAGACGGGTAAGACGGTGTGGTTCGAACTGGGCCCGCCGTACTGAACGGGAGCCACTTACGGACACGCCGGGGCGAGTTGGTCGTGAGGGCCGAGGGGACTCTGTGATTCGACGGGGTGCGCCCTGGTTAGAAGACTGGGAGTGTTTGTCGCGGCCGGTCCAAAAAGCATCGGGACCGTGCTGTGATCGTGAACACCGTGTTGTGCGGCACCGTAGTGCTGGATACTGCGGGCAGCCGCCCCCGGTGACCGGTGCCGGACGCGGTGAGCTGGAGGGGACGGTTCGCGTGAGCGAGATACCAGCGAAGGCCACGGAGACGACGGAGTCCACGGAGTCCGCGGACCCGGCGGGCGGCGCATGGGCCGATGTGGCAGCTTATGGTGCCGTGGAGGCGCCGGGCGACGTGACATGGCAGAGCAGTCCGCCCGGATCGATTTACGACTACATCAAGGTCGCCTCGTTCTCGATCGGCCCCGACGGCCTTGTCGAGCAGTGGAGTCTGCGGGCCGAGCAGGTCTTCGGCATCCCCGCCGAGCGGGCCGTGGGAATGGACCCGATCGAGGCCTTCGTCGCCGCGGATCTACGCGCGCAGGGGCAGCGGAAGATGGCCGAGATCCTCGACGGCCGGGAGTGGACCGGTGTGGTCCCCTTCCAGATGCCCGACCCCGAGGGGTTGGGCAAGGGCACCGAGGGACTCGCCGAGGTCTACGTCATGCCGACGCGTACGCAGGAGGGCGAGCGAGCCGCCCTCTGTATCGTCGTGGACGTCCGCACGTTGCGTCAGATCGAGACGGATCTCGCTGCTTCGCAGGCGATTTTTGGTCAATCCCCGTTCGGTTTTCTGCTGATTGACACAGAACTGAAGGTCCGCCGTGCCAACGAGCGGTTCGCCCTGGTCTTCGGCGGCACGGTCGACGACCACCGTGGGCGCACCGTCAGGGACTATCTGCCGCAGGGTGAGGCCGACCGTGTCTCCGCGACCCTGCGCCGCGTCCTGGAGACCGGCAACTCCGTCACCGACATGCTGGTCTCGGGCACCGTGCCCGGCTCCTCCGAGCGCCGCAACTGGTCCGTCAACCTCTATCGCGTACAGAGCGGTTCGGGCCGGCCGATCGGTATCGCCTGGCTGGGTACCGACATCACCTCACGCCGCGCGGCCGCGCGCGAGGCCGCCGCCGCCCGGCGCAATCTCGCCCTCCTCAACGAGGCCGGCGCGCGCATCGGCAACTCGCTCGACCTGGAGACCACGGCCCGCGAACTCCTCGACGTGGCCGTCCCCGGCTTCTGCGACCTCGCCTCCGTCGACCTCTACCAGGGGCTTCTCGCCGGCGACGAGACCCCGCCCGGGCTCGCCGACGGCAGCGCCGAGCTGCGCCGGGTCGCCTTCGCGAGCGCCGTCGCCGACGCGCCCTTCCTCAGCGGCCCCGAGCCGGTGAACGTCGGCGCCGTCCACCACTTCGCCTTCAACTCGCCCTGCGCGGACGCCCTGCGCACCGGCCGCCCGCAGTCCGTCCCCGGGGAGGACGGCGGCCTCATCCAGTCCACGCTCGCCGTGCCGATGGTCGCGCACGACACCGTCGTCGGCATCGTCCAGTTCTCGCGTACGAAGGGCAGCGAGCCGTTCGACGAACGCGACCGCGCGCTGGCCGTCGAACTCGCCGCGCGCGCCGCGGTCTGCATCGACAACGCGCGCCTGTACCGCCGTGAGCACGAACGCGCCCTGATACTGCAGCGATCCCTTCTGCCCCCCGGCGACCCGGAGGCCTCCGGCCTCGACATCGCCTGCCGCTACCTCCCCGGAAACGCCGCGACCGAGGTGGGCGGCGACTGGTTCGACGTCATAGAACTCCCCGGTCACCGCACGGCGTTGGTCGTCGGCGACGTGATGGGCCGCGGCCTGCGCGCCGCCGTCGCCATGGGCGAACTCCGCACAGCGGTACGGACCCTGGCACTGCTCGACCTCGAACCGGCCGAGGTGCTCTCGGCATTGGATGAGATCGCCCGCGGCCTCGGCACGCCCGGCGGCATCCAGCAGGCCACCCGCACCGCCGGCCGCCAGTCGCAGCGGGACGCCGACCTTTCCGAGGTCTACCTCGCGACCTGTGTGTACGCGGTCTACGACTCGGTCACGCGCCGCTGCACCTTCGCCAACGCGGGCCACCTGCCACCGGTGCTGGTGGAGCCCGGCGAGAGCGCGCTGATGCTCGACGTGCCGCCCGGGATGCCGCTCGGCGTCGGCGGCGAGCCGTTCGAGGAGGTCGAGGTCGAACTGCCGGAAGGCGCCCTCCTCGCGCTCTACACCGATGGACTGGTCGAATCCCGCGACCACCCGCTGGACGAGGGCCTGCAGGCCTTCGTCGGCGCGCTGACGGATCCCTCGCAGCCCCTGGAGGACGTCTGCGACCACGTCCTCAACACCCTCGACACGCACCACGGCGAGGACGACATCGCGTTGCTGATGGCACGTGTCCAGGGCCTGCCGACCGAGTCCGTCGGCGACTGGACCCTGCCGCGTGAGCCCCGCAGCGTGGGCCGGGCGCGCGAGTACGCCCGCGGCCAGCTTCTGAGCTGGGGTCTGGAGCCCCTGGTCGAAACGGCGGAGCTCCTGGTCAGCGAGCTGGTGACCAACGCTCTGCGCTACGGCGAGGGCGAGATCAGGCTCCGGCTGCTGCTCGACCGCACGATGGTCTGCGAGGTCTGGGACGCCGGACTCGTCCAGCCCCGCCGCCGCCGCGCCCGGGACACGGACGAGGGCGGTCGCGGCCTCCAGCTCGTCGGCCTGCTGAGTGCGGCGTGGGGCTCCCGCCGTACGCCCCGCGGCAAGACGGTGTGGTTCGAACTCCCCCTCCCCAACGGCCAGACGAGCCTCACGGACCCGGCCGAGGCGCTGCTCAGTCTGTTCTGAGGCCCCGCCTCGCACGGGTCGCGGGCCCGCCGAAGCTCGCGGGCGGGCCTCCGTCGGGGCGCCCGCCCAGGAGGATCCCGCCGAGGACGGCACCACCGGTGCCGTCCGCCTGCCGCGGCGATCCGGCGTACGGGTTCCCATGGGTGCGTACGTCGCTCTCGGCGAGCTCGCGGGCCTGGTGAGCCACGGCGTCGGCCCGCAGGCAGTCCTCTGCCGAGGGACCCGCGTCCGGGGCGAGCAGTCGTTGCGCCTCCGCCAGCCGGGTCCGGGCCGCGCCGCCGACCGCGCCCCGGTGCGTGGTGACGAAGCCGGCCGCGGCGGCGGTGGCGCTGCGCGCGGTGATCAGGGCCGCGGCCAGGACGGCGTCGGC